>JALYLI010000022.1 GCA_030774335.1 Acidobacteriota bacterium
GCCCGGCGATTACCTGGAGACCTACCGCCAAAAAGTCCGCGCGTTGACTCCTGAAGATTTGCTGAACACCGCGCGCCAATACTTCGATTCCGCCAATATGCAAATAGTAGTCGTCGGCGACCGCACCGAAATCGAATCCCAGGCCCGCCTGTTTGGCGACCTCGAAATCTACGACGTCCAAGGCGCCCCACTAAAATAAAAGTCGGGCACGGGTACACCGCTGAAATAAAAGTTGTGGACCCTTAAGCGGGTGCCCCACACGCCGAATTTCCGTGTGGGGATTTTGTTCAGCCGATTCTCCCTTATTATTGTATTAATTACTATAATCAAGTAGTATCCAAGGTTATGCTGACCCGCCTGCTCACCGGGGCATTAACCCTCTGCTTGTTTGTAGCACCGTATTCTCTCGGCAAAAAAAAGCCCCCAACCCAACCCATAAACCTCAACACCGCCAGCTCCACGCAGCTGCAGTTGGTCCCCGGCATTGGGCCCGCTACCGCAGAGAAAATTCTCCAGATGCGCAAATTCTACGGTGCCTTTAAGAGTGTGAACGATTTAATGGCCATCCGCGGAATCGGTCCGAAGCGCCTGGAAAAAATGAGGAAATATCTAACCGTCAACCGGCCCGCACCGGCGAACGCCGCGCGGCCAGCAAGTTGTCCCGGATGTTCGAAGCAGAAACCACGCCAGCCAACAACATCTGTTGCCATGCCAAAAACTCAGCCGCCAGAGCCGGCTCCAGCCCAGCCGGACGCCGAGACAGAAGAACCCTGATATTTTCCGTGAATTGGTGAAGCAGGGAAGTGTAACTAAAGCGTCTGGTGCGTAGTACGCCGTTCGCCGCCGCCAGACTCCACCCGCAAAGGCACCTGGTCCGCAATCCGTATCCCATAACCTTCCAGGGCCACAACTTTTTTGGGATGGTTGGTCAGCACTCGAATATCCTTCAATCCCAGGTCGATCAAAATCTGCGCGCCGATTCCGCTCTCGTGCTGCACCATGCGCATGCGCGCTGGTTCGCGATCCAGTTGCCCGCGTGAATGAAAATGTATCTGCGGCAGCGCTCCGGGCTCCTCAGGAGTTTCCACCGAAAATCCTCTGCCGGTGTGGTGCAGATACAAAAACACGCCGCGATTTTCTTTAGCAATCGCCGCCAGCGAATGCGCCACCAGTTCCGAGCAGTCGCACGCCGTCGAACCAAAAACATCTCCGGTCAAACAATGCGAATGTACCCGCACCAGCGCCGGCTCCGCGCCATCGAGTTCCCCGCGCACCAGCGCGATATGCTGGTCGTGATCCACATCGCTGGCGTAAGCAATCATGCGAAAGTCCCCGTGCCGCGTGGGCAATACCGCTTCCCCGACACGCCTCACATAGCGTTCGTGCTGCATGCGATAGCGAATCAGGTCCGCCACCGTCAACATCTTGATGTTGTGTTGTTGGCAAAACTCGATCAGTTGCGGCACGCGCGCCATGGTGCCGTCTTCATTCATGATTTCGCAAATCACGCCCGAAGCATTCAGGCCCGCGACGCGCGACAAATCCACCGACGCTTCCGTCTGTCCCGCGCGCACCAGCACCCCGCCGTTACGCGCCCGCAACGGAAACATGTGGCCCGGCCGTGCCAGATCCTGCGGCCTGGTTTTCGGATCAATCGCAGTCAGTATCGTAATCGCGCGATCCGACGCGCTGATTCCCGTGGTCACTCCCAGCCGCGCATCAATCGCTTCGCAAAACGCCGTGCCGTGCACCGAGGTATTGATGGGCGACATTAGCGGCAGATGCAATTCGTCGCAGCGCTGCTCCGTAAGCGTCAGGCAAATCAGCCCGCGTCCAAATTTCGCCATGAAGTTGATCGCTTCCGGCGAAATTTTCTCCGCCGCCATGGTCAGGTCGCCTTCATTCTCGCGATCCTCGTCATCCACGAGCACAATCATGCACCCCTGCCGAATTTCTTCGACGGCTTCCTCCACGCTCGTAAATGGCGCTTTGCTCTCAGCCATGCTCATTCCTGGGAGCGCCAATCTCCCGATTGGCGTTTTGAAACTCAAAATTTCCTTCTCAATCTATTTTAACCACAACTGCATCCCGTGAAATACCGCCGCCCCCACGAAGGCCGCGCCGGGTATCGTCAATATCCACGCAAAAACAATGCGTCGTGTAACGCCCCAGCGCACCGCGGAAAGTCTCCGCGTCGCGCCTACTCCCACAATCGCGCCGGTGATCGTATGCGTGGTGCTAACCGGAATTCCAAAGTGCGCGGTACCGATCAGCGTCAACGCACCCGCGGACTCCGCGGCAAATCCACCAAATGGGGTGAGTTTCGTGATGCGCTGCCCCATGGTCTTAATGATGCGCCAGCCCCCCGCCATGGTACCGCCGGCCATCGCCAGGTGGCAGCAAAGAATAACCCAGTAGGGTACCGCGTAGGTGCTCAGCGCGCCGCCCGCCACCAGCGCCGTAGTGATTATCCCCATGCCTTTCTGCGCATCGTTCGTGCCATGACCTAGGCTGTAAGCGGCAGCCGAAAACAGTTGCAATCGCCGGAACCATTTATCAACTTTTCTCGGCCGTTGCCTGCGCACGATCCAACTCGTTGCGATAGTCACTGCGGCGCCCACCATAAGTCCAATTATCGGCGCCAGAAAAATAAACAACACCGGCTTGGTCCAGCCGCTCAAAATCAACGCGCCAAATCCAGCTTTGGCCACCGCTGCGCCGCCGTAACCGCCCATCAGCGCGTGCGATGAACTCGTAGGCAAACCAAGTATCAACGTTATAAAATTCCACGAAATTGCGCCCAGCAATCCGGCCAGCAGAACTTTCTGGTCCACCGTTTCGATGTGCACCATGCCCTTGCCGATGGTTTTCGCCACCGCCGTGCCGAATACAAACGCCGCCACAAAATTCCAGAACGCCGCCCACGCTACCGCGCGAAACGGTGTCAGCACTCGCGTAGAAACCACGGTAGCGATGGAGTTGGCGGCGTCGTGCCACCCATTTGAAAATTCAAAAATCAAGGTCAGGCCGATGACCGTAAGCAGCAGGCTGAAGTTATCCACAGGCGCAACTCGTTACCAAATTAGGGCAGCCTTGACGGTCACGGCGCAGACTTGGGCTGGCAGCGAATATTCCCATGGATAGCATCGGCAGGTTAAGCGCTCTTGAGGATCACGCCTTCGATTACGTTCGCGACGTCTTCACACTTGTCCACAGCCGTCTCGATGACTTCGAAGATCTCTTTCCACTTGATGATCTGCACCGGGTCGCGTTCCTCGTCAAAAAGTTGCGCGATCAAGGTCCGGCACAACCTATCGCTTTCGTTTTCGTGGCGGTTAATTTCGATGCAGTGTTTTAGCGCCTTCTCAGGAGTTTCCAGCGCGCGCACCGCCTCGGCCACTTCCGCGGTAGTGGCTACCAGCACTTTCACCAGCTCAATCGTCCCCGGCCGGATGGCGTCCACGCGATACAGCACAAAACGGCTGGCCGCCGCGTCAATCAGATCGATAACGTCGTCCAGTTGGCTGCACAGTTCGTGAATGTCTTCGCGGTCAAACGGGGTAATGAAAGTCTGGTTCAGCTTGGTCAGAATGCTGTGGGTAATGTCGTCGCCGTGGTGCTCGATGGCCTTGATGCTCTGTACTTGCTCGGGCACGCCGGTGTAGTGCGAAAGCATCTCCACCAGCGCCTTGGCGCCTACATAAATATTGTCTGCCTGCTTGACGAAAAGATGGTAGAAGCCCTCTTCACGCGGCAAAAGCCGCTGCAAAACCCCGGTCATGGCTGTGCATCCCCTGGAAGCCCTTAAAACCCAACCGACATTAGCAGACCTGTCGAACCCGAGGCAAGCTGGGGATTATCAAGAAAAAAGGCGGCTAAAACTGAGGACCATCTCTACTGAACTAGCTCAGCGATTCTCGGGCAAAGAGTAACGGAAGTCGTAAAAATGCTTCCCATCGGGCATTCTGATTTGCATGTCGCCGCTGAGTCCTGTCAGTTCACCTGTCCCGGAGTCCGGCACAACCGTGACGCTCAGCTCCGGCACTCCACGCCTCATGACTCCGCGATGATGCAGAATAAAACTACCAGTGCGGCCGCTGAGCATGCCGGTTACGCGTTCAATCGCGACGTAAACGCCCGAGCCCTTTACTTCTGTCATGATGCTGATCATCTCGCCCTTGCTGGTGGCCTCCAGTGCGCCGTGAAATTGCTTGTCCAGTGACATCCGGCTCAAGCCGGCGCTCTGCGCCTCCGGATTGTCCGCTTTTTGCGGATTCAGCTTGACCTCGAACTCTCCACTGACCACCGTCGCCATAACGCCACCTTTTGCGAATTGGTTTGTACCTTAACCTTGAGGCTGCAGCCTGACACTTCCGGCGCCTAGAATCTTTTTACTCTTTTTTTCCTGTACGAAGACGACCACATGGGCGTTTTCGCGCTTCCAGCCGCGGTCCAGCTTCACCGACTCCTCGCTCGAGAACGATGTCGCTCCTGGCTCCTTTGCTGCTCCAATCTTCCACATCTTGCGCACCACTGCGGCGTGATGCAGGTCTTCCCCGGAATTTTCTCCGCCCCTTACATTCGAATGTAATCCCGTCTCGGTGACGGCCATCCACATCTCCGGCGTGTCTCCGCACGACAAATTCGAAACAGCGCCGACGCTCACGTGAACTTTCACGCCCTGGTCGCCCGCTTCGGCCGTTACCGCCACCTCCGTTTTCTTTCTACTCGCCGCCTGCTCGATAACGCCCCGGGCTTGTCCGGTGCGGCTTCCAACGAATTCGTTTTGCCCATCCACAACCATTTGCGGCGTGTAGGCATTCCCATTTCCCAGTGCGCCGGCATACGCATACTGTCGCGCCGTATAGCTGCTTGAAGAAAACGGATCAACCCAGCCCCCGTTGTTCCAGTAATCCACGTGTTGTTCCAGCGCAATAATTTCCACGTTCCTGATCGGTTGCTCCGCTTCCAGCTTGGCCAGCAATTGATCCGCGGGCGGGCAGCTCGAGCATCCCTCCGAAGTGAACAGTTCCACCACTACCGGGGTTCTGGCTGGATGAGGGGGCGTGAGTTGCGCAGCACTGCGGTTGCTTAGAGCTAACGCCACCATGCCCGGCGCCAGGCTGAATAAAAGAATGCCAGTTCGTAGTTTCATGGATGGAGGGCCTCTCCTACTCTACGTCGATTTCTACCTATCTGGATGCACATCTGCTTTTAAGAACCCTACTCTTATCGTCAAATTTGCACGAAAGAAGTATCTTACGGCCATCCGTCTATCCACAGGTCGAGTGATAGGCGGGCATAGAACGGCCCCGGTAAAAAGGAAGCGAGGATTCATGCCATGAAACTCGGAACCCTGCTAGAAAATTTCGTCCACGATACCGGCTACGCTTTCCGCATTTTGCGCCGCAGTCCAGGATTCACCAGCACGGCCATCCTCGCGCTCGCGTTGGGCATTGGAGCCAACACCGCGATTTTCACGGTCGTCAATTCCGTCCTGCTGCAGCCCCTGGCTTATCCCGAGCCTGATCGCCTTGTGCAACTTGAACTGAGTTCGCCGCAAGGCAACGCCAATATCACCTCCATTCCGAAATACATCGCATGGAAAGCGCAAACGAAGGTTTTTTCAGATGTGGCTGCTTATGACGTCGGCGGGCCGGGCATAAATCTCACCGGCAGCGGTCTTCCCGAGCAGCTAAAGGGAATCAACGTTTCCGCCAGTTATTTTCGAGTATTTGGCGTGCCGTTCGCCGCCGGCCGGCCGTTTTCGGATGAAGAAGATCGGCCCGGTGGCCCCAAGCTGGCGGTGCTCAGCAACGGTCTGTGGCATAACCGTTTTGGCGGCGATCCCAGCGTCATCGGCAAGACGCTCGAGCTTGGCGGCGAATCTTATCAAATCGCGGGCGTGGCCGGCCCTGCTTTTTCCGCGGACCCGCCGGTGGACATTTACCTCCCGCTGCAAGCCGATCCCAACACCACGAACGGCGCTCACTATCTGCGCGCCACCGCGCGGTTAAAACCGGGCGCTACGCTGGAGATGGTCAAGGCCCAGATGAAAGTCGCTGCCGCTGAGTATGAACGCAAGTTTCCCAACTCCCTGGGCCCGCAGGGCAGTTTCACGGCCGAGCCTTTGCGCGACACCGTTGTCGGCGATGTTAGAAAAGCGTTGCTGGTGCTTCTGGGCGCGGTAAGTTTTGTGCTGCTCATCGCGTGTGCCAACGTGGCCAATTTGCTGCTCTCGCGAGCAACTCTCCGGCGGCGCGAAATCGCCATCCGCTCGTCCATCGGAGCGGGACGCGGCCGCATCATTCGTCAGCTGCTCACTGAAAGCATTTTGCTGTCGTTGGCCGGTGGCGCGCTGGGATTGCTCATTGGTTACGCGGGCGTACGCGCGCTGCTGGCCCTCAATCCCGGCAACATTCCCAGAATTGGCGCGCACGGTTCTCTGGTAATGCTCGACTCGCGCGTTCTGGTTTTTACCCTGATCATTTCCTTCCTCACCGGAATATTGTTTGGACTAATCCCCGCGTTCAACGCTTCCCGGACCGATCTTAACTCCACCTTGAAGGAAAGCGGGCTGCGCTCCGGCTCCGGTTTGCGCCACAACAAGGCGCGCTCGCTGCTGGTCATCGTGGAAATGTCACTGGCGGTAGTTCTGCTCGTCGGCGCCGGCCTCATGATTCGCACCTTCGGTGTACTGCGCTCCGTTGACCCGGGTTTCGACGCTCACAACGTGTTGACTATGGAGATGTCTCTCACCGGCGCGCGATTTGAAAAAGCAGCAGGCGTAACCCAACTCGTGCGCGACGCCCAACGCCGGATCGAGAGCCTTCCGGGAGTGACGGCGTTTGCTTCCACATGCTGCCTTCCGTTGGAGGGAGGATTCGGACTGCCGTTTGAAATTGAAGGGCGTCCGCCCGCGGATCCCAGCAATGCGCCCGGCGCCGGTTGGCGCACGATTTCGCCAGGCTACTTCGACGTGTTCCGCATTCCGCTGTTACGCGGCCGGTTCTTCACCGACCGCGATGATGCGTCGGCGCGCCGCGTGGTGGTCATCAACGAAGGACTCGCGAAACAGTTTTGGCCCAATGGCGGAGCGGTGGGGCAGCGCATCCTCATCGGCAAAGGTGTGGGCCCGGAATTTGCCGAGCCGGCGCGCGAGATTATCGGTGTTGTCGGCGATGTTCGCAACCAGGGACTGGGCAGCAACCCCGATCCCATCATGTATGTCCCGGTGGCGCAAGTGAACGACGCTGTGACGGCGCTCAACAATAAAATTATCCCCCTCACGCTGCTGGTACGCACAAAAATTCAGCCTTTTTCGCTTAGCGAAGATATTCAGCGCGAAATTCGCGCCGCCAGCGGCGGCTTGCCGGTAGCTCACATTCGCTCGATGGAGCAGGTTCGGGGTCAGTCCACGTCACGCAGTGATTTCAATATGACGCTGCTCGCCATCTTTGCGGGCATTGGTCTGCTGTTGGCGGCCATCGGCATTTACGGCCTGACGTCTTATTCGGTGGAACAGCGCACCCAGGAAATCGTCATTCGCATGGCGCTTGGCGCCGGCCCTGCTGACGTTCGCAGAATGGTAGTGGTCCAAGGCATGTGGCTCGCGTTCATCGGAGTATTTCTGGGCGTGGCTGCCGCGCTGGCGCTCACACGGCTCATCGCCAATCTTCTCTATGGAGTAAAACCGTGGGATCCCATTTCCATCGCATCCGTGGCCGCCCTGTTGATCGCCATCGCATTGTTGGCGACGTACATTCCGGCGCGCCGCGCTTCCCGCGTTGACCCCATGGTGTCCCTCCGCTATGAGTGATCACCATTTTCCCGGGTGGGTGGCCCGGACGTAATCCGCGAGATCGCCTGTGGTGTCCACCCTCGGATTTTTGAGGGTGGGTCTTTCCTTTGACCCTGTCTTCTGACTCTTCGTCTGCCCCCGTCAAACTACGTCGATCGGAACCAACCCAACTTCATCGAGTGGTACGACGTACCGATGTTAACACTGTCATACTCCGCGCTCCCGCGGTCCCTGACCTTGAGTATTCGTAAGTTCAGAACAAACAAAAAAGGCGCCCGGTTTCTCGGACGCCCTTTCCGCACTTCAAGTGTTGCCGTTTCTTAGTACATGCCGCCCATGCCGCCGGGGCCGCCCTGGCCGCCGCCGGCTGCAGCCGCCTTCTTATCGTCTTCCTTCAACTCCGCGACGAGCGCTTCCGTCGTGAGCATCAGGCCGGCGATCGAAGCTGCGTTCTGCAACGCGAGCCGGGTAACCTTGGCCGGGTCAATTACCCCCATCTTCACCATGTCGCCGTACTCACCGGTTTCCGCGTTGAAACCGTAGTTCTCTTCTTTCGATTCGCGGACCTTGCCGATCACCACCGCGCCTTCAGCTCCGGCGTTGTGCGCGATCTGGCGGGCTGGCTCTTCTAGAGCGCGCTTCACGATGCCGACTCCCACCGCTTCGTCATCCTGCAGCTTCAGCTTATCGATGGCCGAGATGCAACGCAGCAGCGCCGTGCCTCCGCCGGGAACAATGCCTTCCTCGACGGCTGCGCGGGTTGCGTGCATGGCGTCCTCAACGCGAGCTTTCTTTTCCTTCAACTCGGTTTCGGTTGCCGCGCCCACCTTGATGACCGCTACTCCGCCGACCAGCTTGGCAAGGCGCTCCTGCAACTTCTCCTTGTCGTAGTCGGACGTGGTGTTCTCCACCTGCGAGCGGATCTGCTTGACGCGTCCTTCGATGTCTCCGGACTTGCCATAGCCTTCCACGATGGTGGTGTTGTCCTTGTCGATGGTGATTTTCTTGGCGCGGCCCAGGTCCTCAAGCTTGACGTTTTCCAGCTTCAGACCCAGGTCCTCGGTAATCGCTTTGCCGCCTGTGAGCGTCGCGATGTCCTCGAGCATGGCCTTGCGCCGGTCGCCAAAGCCGGGAGCCTTGACGGCAGCGCATTGCAGCGTGCCACGCAGCTTGTTGACCACCAGAGTGGCCAGCGCTTCGCCTTCCACGTCCTCAGCAATGATCAAGAGGGGCTTGCCCATCTTGGCGGTCTGCTCCAGTAACGGCAGCAAATCCTTCATCGAGCTGATTTTCTTTTCGTGGATCAGGATGCGGCAGTCTTCCAGAATCGATTCCATGCGCTCCGGATCGGTAATGAAGTAAGGAGACAGGTAGCCGCGGTCGAATTGCATACCTTCGACCACTTCCAGCGTCGTTTCCATGGTCTTGGATTCTTCCACGGTGATGACGCCGTCCTTGCCGACCTTCTTCATGGCTTCGGCGATAATGCCGCCGATTTGCTTGTCGTTGTTGGCGGAAATCGTGCCAACCTGCGCAATCATGTCGCCCTTCACATCTTTGTGCAGCCGCTTGATCTCTTCCACGGCAACTTCCACCGCGCGTTCAATACCGCGCTTCAGAGCTGTCGGGCTGGATCCGGCTGCCACGGTCTTCACGCCTTCACGGAAGATGGCCTGCGCCAGCACGGTCGCCGTGGTGGTTCCGTCGCCAGCCACGTCGCTGGTCTTCGAAGCCACTTCGCGAACCATCTGCGCGCCCATGTTCTCGAGCGGATCGCGCAGTTCGATTTCTTTCGCTACCGTTACGCCGTCCTTGGTGATGATCGGCGCGCCGAACTTCTTTTCGATTACCGCGTTGCGGCCCTTGGGACCGAGCGTAATCTTCACTGCGTCGGCAAGAGCGTTCACGCCTCGCAAAATCGCCTGGCGGGACGCCTCACCTGTTACTATCTGCTTCGCCATACTGGTAAATCCTCCTGATTGATGGACTCAGTTTCGTTTTGCTGCTGAATAACTGGTGACCGCTTACCCGAACTGATCGGTTTACCCGGACGTTCTGGAAAAACCGGCTCTGCTTCCTTCGAAGCGTTTAACTGAAGTTACTTCTTTGCTGCTTTGGCCTGGCCGCCCAGCTTCGCGAGAATCTCTTCTTCGCGCAGGATCAGCAGGTCTTCGTCTTCGATCTTGATTTCTGTTCCGCCGTATTTGCCGAACAGCACGCGATCTCCAACTTTCACGTCTAGCGGATGAACTCCATCTTTTTCTCGCTTGCCTGGACCTACGGCAATCACTTCGCCCTCTTGCTGCTTCTCTTTGGCGGAGTCCGGAATGATGATGCCACCCTTGACGCTTTCCTTCTCTTCAATGCGCCGCACGATCACACGGTCGTGGAGCGGTGTAAGATTCACTGCCATCTTGAAAGAACCTCCATTTAGGTAAGTGTTACGGTTGGACGGGGAGGAAAGGGAATTAGCACTCCTCCTAGTCGACTGCTAATATAACCATACGCGATTTCGAAGTCAACGCCTTTCCCCAAAAATACTTTAGCGCCCCACACTCATATGTAAAATGTTGATAATAAAAGTCTTAGAGTGTCATCGGATTGCTTTCTGCATGAAGCCATCAAAATGTAGTCTGAACTGAGAGGAAACGTGGTCGGCGCGTCACCCAACGTGCAGGAGCGGAAAGACTAGATCGTTCGTCGGAAGGGTGGGGTTCGTAACTTAGGAACATCGAAAAATTATCCGCGCAGCGTCTTGAATTTTGAACCTATCCTGGGATCGCCGATCTCCCGATCGGCGTTTTTAAATTTCCGATGGTGCCGCACGGCTCAGCTTCAACTATTATTCCGCGTACAGAAACTCAAGTGCATCGGGTAAGAAAATCTGCTCTCGTACGCCCGGGTGCCCCTCACGCCGAAATCGCGTGTGGAGATTTTGGTAATCACACGGCAAAAAATTTCGCCGCGCCGGCCATCGCCCCTTGCAGCTTTCCAAAGGAAACGCCCAGTCATCACGAGCCCAGCTAACGCGAAAGGACTGAGGGGCGTTCAAAGCCCATAGCGTTTATCATGGTTCTCAGTGTCTTTGCCTCGAACGTCGCCGCCATAATTGATATGCCAGTTCACGCATACGTTCTTGCTGGCGGCGGCAGCACGCGCTTTGGGCGCGATAAAGCCCTCGTCGAATTTGGCGGCGCTCCGCTTCTACTGCAAATTGTGCGACTGGCGCGCGCTTGCACATCGCGCGTCGCCGTGATCGCCAGCCCGGAGAAATACGCAAGCCTCAGCCCTGAGCTACAGATCGTCGAAGACCGCTGGCCCGGCGAAGGCCCAGTCGGCGGCATCATCACCGCCTTGCAACACACCGCCGCCACCGATCCGCCCTGCCAATGGAATCTTATGCTCAGTTGCGACATGCCTTTTCTCACGCCCGCATGGCTGAAATTTCTTATTGATCGCACGCGCAACAGCACGACGGAAACTCAGGTCATCCTCCCTCATTCCGACCAGGGGCCGGAACCAATGTGCGCCTGCTACCGCACTGATTCAGCCGCCGCGCTGAAGAATGTTTTCGACCGCGGCATCCGCAAAGTCACCAGCGCCTTGAAACACTTGCCCACGGAAGTGCTTGACGAGTCCGCCTGGAAACGATTTGATAGCGCAGGGCGATTATTCTGGAACATGAATACGCCGGCCGATTTCATTGCAGCGCAGCGTTTGTGGGAGACGGAAAAATCTTGAGCGGCCACAAGTCCCTCGATCCAACACCGGAAGGCGAACTCCCGGCCATACCGGAACCCCTCATCCCTGCTGCCGACGAAACTCCCGAATTACAAACCGTCAACACCACCACCGAAGAGGACAGCCCTAACTATTTCGAATTCCGTGACGTCTGCAAGGGCTTTGGCGGGCCGCTGATTCTTGACCACGTCAGCTTTCACGTAAAACGCGGCGAAACCTGCGTCATCATGGGTCGCAGCGGCGTCGGCAAATCCGTTTCCTTGAAACATATTCTCGGATTTCTTAAGCCTGACTCTGGGCAAGTCTTTATCGACGGCCAGGACGTCACCGACTGGACCGAAGAAGAATTTCAGGCGGTGCGCCGCAAAGTCAGCATGGTCTTTCAGTCCGGCGCGCTGTTTGATTCGCTTACCGTTCGCGAAAACATTGCGTTTCCTCTTGAAGATCAGCCCGGACTCAACGATGACGACGTCGACGCCTATGTTGAAAAGCTGGCTAAAACGCTGGAAGTTGACGACTTCCTCGAAAAATTGCCCGGAGAACTTTCCACCGGCGCGCGCCGCGCCGTGGCCATCGCCCGCTCCCTTGCGCAAAATCCCGAAGCCATTCTCTACGATGAGCCGACCACGATGGTGGACCCCATCATGGCCGCGCATATGGGCGATTTAATTCTTCGCCTGAAAGAAGCCTTCCATAAAACTTCCATCGTCGTGACTCACGATACCCATCTCGCCAAAAAGTTGGCGGACTCTGTCGTCTTTCTTCAGGAAGGCAAAGTATCTTTCTTTGGCACCTGGAAAAAATTCGAGAACTCCAGGGACCAATTCCTGCAAAATTTCCTCGCGCAGGATGAATTGATTCCCGCCATGGACGTTACCCTTTGAGCGAAAGCGCCGGCAGTTCAGCGAACCCCATCAAACAGCTTCGCAAGGAAATGGGTTTCTGGGACGTTCTGCTTTTCAATATCGCCACCGTCCTCGGCCCGCGTTGGGTAGCCGCGGCCGCCCACAACGGCACTTCTTCCATCAGCCTGTGGGTGTTGGCTGCGCTTTTCTTTTTCGTTCCCACCGCGCTGGTCATCAACGAATTGTCGTCGCGTTTCCCCAATGAAGGCGGTTTGTACGTCTGGTCCAAGGAAGCCTTCGGCGATTTTCATGGTTTCGTCGCTGGATGGACCTACTGGATTTACACCGTCTTTTATTTTCCCGGCTTATTGCTCGCCAGCACCGCGATGAGCGGTTATCTCGCGGGCGCTGGCGGAGCCGCTCTTGCGCAGGACCGCACTTTTCTTTTGACCGGTTCGTTCCTTCTGCTAGCCGTCGCCGTAGTGTTGAACATCATCGGCCTGAACATTGGCAAGTGGCTGCAGAACGCTGGCGGCGTTTCCACCTATATTCCGTTACTCATGCTGACCGCGATTGCCGCTATTTTGTATTTCAAGAATGGCTCGGTCACGCATTTCACCTGGGCCAACATGATGCCCCACTGGAGCCTCGACACCGTCAACTTCTGGTCGCAGATCGCTTTTGCATTTACGGGACTCGAGCTCGTTTCCGCCATGAGCGATGAAATCCTCAATCCGCGTCGCACGCTCCCACGCGCGGTCCTCAGCGCCGGAGTTTTGATCGCCACGATTTATATCATCGGCACCTTCGCGGTGCTTTCCATCATTCCCGCTGAACAGGTCTCTACCACCAGTGGCGTGTTCCAGGCCATCACCCACGGTTCCACCGCTCTGCGCATTGGATTTGTGGGCGTGCTCGCCGCTTTGTTTGTCTCGGTGGGAAATGCTGGAGGGGTTGGCAGCACCGTCGCCGGAATCGCGCGCGTACCCTTTGTGGTGGGAATCGATCGCTACCTTCCGGCCGCGTTCGGAAAAATTCATCCGCGCTGGAAAACGCCTTATGTTTCTATTCTGGTCCAGGCCAGTGTTTCAGCGCTGGTGTTGCTCTTCAGTCAATTTAACGAAACCACGCGCGGCGCCTATCAGTTCCTGGTTGATGCCGCCATCATTCTGTACTTCATTCCATTTCTATATATGTACGCGGCGGCCATCAAACTTGCCGGCCGCAAAGACCGCGTCGAAAATCAACAAGCGGTGTTGATTCCCGGCGGCAAAGTCGGCGTGTGGATCGCTAGCGGCCTCGGTTTTTTCGTGGTGCTCGCCGGAATCGTCCTATCGCTCATTCCGCCCGGCGATTCTTCCAACAAACTCAGCTTCGAGCTAAAGCTGATCGGCGGGACCGTAGGCTCCGTCGCCCTTGGCCTCATTCTTTATTTCCGCGGCGTTCGCGACAAATCCCGCGAGGCTTAGAAACCGTTCTGATTTATGACGAGACACGGAATGGGATGTTCGCCGTTATCGCCAATCGGTCATTCCGACCGAAGCGAGCCGACGTCTTTTCTCTCCTTCGCTCCTGCGAAGGAGTCGGGGAGGAATCTCTCTTCGATCTCTTGCGAAGCCTGCGAGCTTTCATGCTTACGACCGTTAAGTAATCGCGCCTATTTTTTCTCGCGTGCTTCAAGATACCGCTCAATATATTTGCCCAGCACATCCGCCTCAAGATTCACCGCATCACCGACGGCGCGGTCGCGCAAATTGGTGTGCGCGTACGTAAACGGAATCACTGCGACTTCCACTACGCGCCCATCCCAGTTCGCCACCGTAAGGCTTATCCCATCCACCGTGATAGAGCCTTTGGGTACGACGTAGCGGGCAAACTGCAGCGGCACTTCCACGGCAAGTCTCCAGCTGTTGCTTCCCAAGCTTTCTTCCTGTAATTCGATCACACGGCCAATGTCATCCACGTGCCCGAGTACAAAGTGCCCGCCGAATTCTTTGCCGGCCGTGAGCGGTTGCTCCAGATTCACGCGTGCGCCCTTTTTCAATTCGCCGCCCTGCGCGCCGAATGTCGCCTTACTTACGGTTTCAGCGGAAAGATCGGCAGAAAATTTGTCGCTATGCACTTCTGTGATCGTAAGACAGCAACCATTCACCGCGACGCTTTTCGACACCGCCAGCGCCCCCGTCAGGGTTGGTGCGTGAATACGCACGCGTCCGCCCGCGCCCGTCAGCGCGAGCGATTCAATGACCCCGATATGCTCAATGATTCCCGTAAACATCGTGCAGCATTCCCTCGACCGCGAAGTCCAGCCCGAATTGATGAAGTTTCACATCGCGCAGCGGCGCGTGCGCCCGCTTCGCAGCCTTGGCGAACGGCACATTCGCAGCGCCGGCAATTTTCGGCGCGTAGAACAAAAAAACTCTGTCCACAATGTCCGAGGCAAGCGCCGCGCCATTCAAGGTACTACCTGCTTCCAGCAGCACGCTTAGAATTTCGCGCTTACCCAATTGCTTCAGTACATCGGTCAAATCCAGCCTGCCCTTGCGCACTTTCGCGCTCACAACTTCAACCCCCGCCTTCTGCAAAACGTGCACTCTCGGAGATTTCAAGCTAACGCCCGTAAATACGAGCAGGTCATCATCTGGCGTTTTCACCATTCGCGCGCGTGCCGACAATCGTAGCCTCGAATCCAGTACCACTCGCAGCAAACGGCGCCTGCGCGGCAATCCGCTGCGGTCGGTCAGCAACGGATCATCCGCCAAAACCGTGCCGATCCCGGTCAGCAATGCGTCCGAGGCATGGCGCATGCGATGCACTTCCGCGTGCGATTCTTCAGAAGTGATCCACGTCGAGCTTTTCCGCTTGCCGGACTGCGGCAACGCCAACTGCCCATCCAAAGTCATCGCGGACTTCAGTGTGACCAGCGGCGTTTTCTTGCGAATCCATTTGGCGAACGGTTCATTCAAACGCCGCGCTTCTTCTTCCATCAATCCGGTAAAGACTTCTACTCCGGCTGCACGTATGCGCTCGAACCCCCGCCCCGCCACCTCCGCATTAGGATCTTCGATGGTAGCTACCACGCGTTGTATTCCGGCTTTGATGATTGCTTCTGTGCACGGCCCGGTGCGTCCGGTGTGATTGCACGGTTCGAGCGTCACGTACATTGTCGCGCCCTGCGATTTCTCCTCCGCGGATTTGATCGCCAGGACTTCGGCGTGATCACGCCATTCGTATTGGTGAAAGCCTTCACCGACAATTTGCCCATCACGCACGAGTACGCAGCCGACCATGGGATTGGGACTGGCCAGGGCAGTGCCTTTTCGCGCCAGGCTCAACGCGCGCTGCATGTACCCGATGGCGTTGGCGTCCACGGCTAATCGAAGAGGGAATCGGCGTACGTTTGCGCGTCGAACGGAACCATGTCGTTGATTTGTTCGCCGGTGCCCACAAAGCGAATCGGCAATCGCAGTTCGCGCGCGATGGCCACCACGATGCCGCCTTTGGCGGTGCCGTCCAGTTTGGTGAGAATAATTCCGGTGACTCCCACGGCGCTGGTGAATTCCCGCGCCTGCGCCAAGCCGTTCTGCCCGGTGGTGGCGTCCATCACCAGCAGCACATCGTGCGGCGCGCCGGGAATTACTTTCGCGGCGGTGCGCTTCATTTTTTCAAGTTCGGCCATCAAGTTTGATTTGGTGTGCAGCCGTCCCGCGGTGTCGACAATCACGGCGTCGGCGCCACGCGACTTGGCAGCAGCCATCGCGTCGAACACCACCGCGGCAGGATCGGAGCCAAATTTTTGCTTGATTACTTCAATACCGTTGCGCTGCGCCCAGATTTCCAGTTGCTCGATGGCCGCCGCGCGAAAGGTATCGGCGGCGCACAGCACCACGCTTAATCCTTCGTGCTTCAGGCGGTTGGCAAGTTTGCCGATGCTGGTAGTTTTTCCCGCGCCGTTCACGCCCACGACAAAAATCACGCGCGGACCGCTGCCGTTCGACACCGCAGCATTGGCAGTGCCGCTCAATGTGTTGCCAGTGGCCGCAGCGATGCTCGACATACCGCCGTTGTAAGGCGTGCCTTGCTTCCAAACTTCGGGGCCTTTTGGCTCCGTCAGGATGCGCACGATCTGAGATTTGATTTCGCGTTTTAGTTCTTGGCCATTGGAAAGGGTGTGGCGATCCATTTTTTCGCGCACAGCATCCAGGATTTCTCGCGTAGGCGTGACGCCGAGGTCAGCCGAGAGTAACGCTGTTTCCAATTGCTTCAGCAGCGCCGGATCGATGGCGCGCTCGCCCTGAAAAATGGTGTCTACGGTTTCCGACAGGACGGTCCTGGTCTTGCTGACCGAAGTTTTCAGCTTGTCGAGAAGTGTGGGTTCGGGAGGCCCGAAGAGTGAAATCATACGATTGAAGGCCACGTTTGTGGCGCGTGCAGAAATTGTAGCAGAAGGGAACGAAGGGCGGCTTGTTCCGGGTTATTACCGCAGGCAGCGGAAGTGAGTATCAGACCTGCACTTCGACGGCGCTGAGTCGCAGTTTGCCGCCGGCGATGGCGGATTCGAGGGCGATGACAACTTCGGGATCGAATTTTGTGCCGGTCAAGGTTTTAATGCGATTCAGCGCAAAGTCGATGTCCATGGCGGTCTGGTACGGGCGGTTGGTGGTCATGGCGTCCAAAGTATCAGCCACGCCGATGATGCGCGCCATCAACGGAATCTGCGGGCCGGGCAAGCCGTAAGGATAGCCACGGCCGTCCATATGCTCGTGATGCAGTTCGATGCCGGGCAGCATTTCTTTCAGCTGCGAAACCGGGCGCATGATGTTCGCGCCTTTAATGGTGTGCTGCTTCATCAAATCAAATTCTTCCGCGGTGAGCGCGCCGGGCTTTTTCAAAACGCGATCTTCCACACCGATTTTTCCGACGTCGTGCAGCAACGCGGAAATTCGCAAGGTGTCCAGCACTTCCGGGGTCAGGCCCAGCTCATGGCCAATGACCATGGAATATTTGGCCACGCGACCGGAGTGACCACGGGTGTAGGGATCTTTTTCGTCGATGGCCGCGGCGAGCATGCGAATGGAGCCGATAAACAGTTCGCGATTTTCTTCCGCGGCCTGCTTGAGGCGCTCGATGTACTCTTCGATGTCGCCAGCCATCTTGTTGAAATTTTCGGCCAGCTCGCTGATTTCGGAAGCTCCGCGAACCAGCGAACGCTGGTGAAATTCACCACGGCTGATGGCGCGGGTGGAATCGGCGAGGTGGCGAATGGGACCGCTGATGCCCACGGCGAAAAAATAACCAAGACAAATGGCCGCGAGCACGACGAAGGAAACGAAAGCGAGCGCCTGGCGATTCAGTTCGTTTACGCCGGCATCGGTGCGCGCCTCATCCAGGCTGCGCTGGGCGATGACCGCCCAATTGACTTCCGGAAAGGTGCTGTAGGTTCCAATCATTTCGACGGAGCGATTTCTAATTTTTTCGGAGAAGCGTACCGTCTCGGTATTGCGCAGTTCCTGGGGCAACGCAGTAACCTGGGTTACCAGCGAATTTCCGGTGGCGTCGGCGCCGGGGACAAAGTTTTTCGGATCGGGATGGGCGACGATGTGGCCATAGTGATCGACCACGAAGACGGTGCGGCCGCGCACGCTGGCATCCTGCAAGCGATGCAAAATTGTGTCGAGAGAAACTACCGCGGCGAGCATGCCGGTGAAGTGGTCTCCCACGTCGCGGAGCGGCACAGCAATCACAAAGGCCGGGCGATTGTCGGGGGCGAGCGCCAGGGGATCGCTGCGAAATTTCACCACGTTCAACTGCTGAGACTGCATGCAGGTGACGAAAGCGCGCTGCAGCGCTTTCGCGACAAAGGGATCCTGCTCGGCGCGAAAATTTCCCTGGGACGCGCTGGTGCCTTTGCCGGAACGGCCCACGGCGGTCAGATAGATAAACGTGGTGCGATTGCTGTCCACGAAATTTTCGAGCAGGCGCGTGACCTTGGGCTCGGAGACCGGGTCTTCGACGTTTTCGATGAGGCCGGTAAGCGCGAGAATCTGGCGCTCGCTCATGAGCTGCTGGGTGAGATTGGTCTCGAAGAACTGAATTTCCTGGGAGAGCGAGCGGGTCAGGTCGGTCTGCTGGACTCTTTCGGTGTCGGCGAGCTTGCCCTGACTCAGGTGCAAAACCTGGCGGTGGTATAAGCCGATTGGCACAGCACTGACCAGCAACATGGCGCCCAGCACGAGCCACAGGATGCGCACACGTCCCGTTCGCACCCGTTCCCAGACGACCTGGAGATTGATAGCCATGGCCAGTCTTTATTTTAGTGGAAAGGCTTCGCGGAGGAGTGGGGCAGTGCGGAGCGCGTGGCGCATGTGCAACTGGAACCAAGGTACTACGCGAGGAAATTGGTTGATGAGACGAGAGGGATAGCTTTCTGTCATGTTCATTGTTTACAGTTGGTGGCAGAAACCTCGCCGTTCACGCTTGGGATAGGAGCGCGTCGTATAAGCGGTGCAGAAAACACCCCCACCTTTCTGGCCAAAGAGTTCGGATTATATTGAGAGCAAAGGAATAAGCTCGGTTACAAGAGCGAGCAAGAGTGTGGAAGTTGTTGAAAACAAACCACGAGTAAAAAACGCAAGAGCGCAAGAGTTCATAACTTGATGAGGGAAATAGAGTTGGGCCGATGGAGGAGGGACGAAAATCGCAAATTCCGCGAGGTAGACAGCAGTATTTCGGGCAAAAAAGGAGCGCTGCGGGTAAGCCTGCGGAGACGGAGACTGTCAAGTGTGAGGAGGTTTTCGAATGGAGCGCGACCTTCATAAGCTATATTACTAAAGAAATATGATGATTACTACTGTACTGAAGGACAGATTTGGACGGTGGAATCGTAACCACGCTCCACTATTTGTGATCTATCCAGTGGTGCATGTTTCAATGGCTCGTCGGATTTCGACGGCACCTTGAAGCAGGGGGAAACTTTGCGTCTGCCCCCAAGTTCCGATTGTCGAAGATCTCGTGGTGAGAATCGGAGTTCCCTCAGGTTGCATCCTCGGCGTTGGCGGCGAGGCGTTTTTCCCGCCGACTCCGCCGTGCACCTAAATCACTAAGGCTGATCAAAAGAGCCCTAATGTCAACAAGCGTAAGAATCATCTGCAGCTGGGTAATCGCGCTCGGGGCGGACTGCTTCTCAGGAGACTCCTGCCCGAAGTTAGAGGTATTCTCATACGCGGCAAAGTGACGCACTTTCTTGCCTACAACCGGCTTGCGTTTTGGGGGTGTATCCTAGCCGGCGTTGTGGCGAGTGTGGCGCTATTGGTCAAGTGGATGGCAAGTGGGGCAGGGGGAACACCGTCAGGGCGGTAACCAGTCCTCGAACTGATCGGATGACGCTGTCGGCTACTCGACCGACGTAAACGAGGCATTCTGATACTGGATGCTGACATTCTCCCTGTCAGCCGGCTCGCAGCTGATACGATTTAGGTCGGCAAGAGAGACAAGGTTCAAACCTTAGGGACATGCCTAACGAAGCGGGCCGCGTCAACACTGCGCAGTTCTACGTCGAGGATTTGCTCGGCTCTTCTCGCGTTGTCACAACCAATACCGGCACAGTCTGCTACGACGCAGACTTTTATCCGTATGGTGGTGAGCGCACGGTCACTAATACCTGCATACAGAATGCCTACAAATTCGAAGGCAAGGAGCGCGACAGCGAAACCGGAAACGACGACTTCGGAGCCCGCTACTACTCCAACCGTTTCGCCCGCTGGCTCTCCGCCGATTGGTCCGCCGTACCGCTGGCAGTCCCGTACGCGAACCTGACGAATCCGCAGACACTGAACCTGTATGCCATGGTCGGGGATGATCCGGAATCGTT
>JALYLI010000023.1 GCA_030774335.1 Acidobacteriota bacterium
TCGCCGATCACTCACGCGCCGCCACTTTCCTTGTCTCCGACGGGGTTATCCCGAGCAACGAGGGCCGTGGCTACGTTTTGCGGAAAATTATTCGCCGCGCGCTGCGCCACGCCAATTTGCTGCAAGCCAACAACAGTTCGCCCAACACGGTACTCCCTGGAATGGCTGATGCCGTACTGCACGAAATGGGCCAAGCATATCCGGAGTTGAAAGAACATTTTGATCGCGTTCGCCAGGTGTTGCTGGGCGAAGAGCAACGCTTCTCTCGCACCATCACGGTAGGCCTTAAGAAATTCGCGGAGTATGCCGGGACGGGAGGGAGTGCGGCGGACGGAGCCGTAAACGCCGCTCCTCTCTCTGGCGAGAAAGCCTTCATGCTGTACGACACTTACGGATTGCCGCGTGACTTCATCGAAGATGTCGCGCGCGATGCCGGAATTGCCGTCGAGTGGCCGGAATTCGAACGCGCCATGCAGGAGCAGCGCACCCGTGCGCGCGCTTCCTGGAAAGGCGCGTCGAAAGAGTCCGCCAATCCAGCGTACGCGAAAATTGCCGAGACCTTCAAGACGGAGCCGGGATTTTATTTCGGCACCACCGCGAAGGATTGCCTGATCGAAGCCATCATCACCAAAAACGGCCCGGTGAACGAACTCAAGCCCGGCGAAAGCGGCGAAGTAGTTTTGGACCGCACCGCCATTTACGCCGAATCCGGCGGGCAGATGGCCGACACCGGCGGCTTTTACGACAATTCCCTTTCGCAGCGGCTTGCCGACGTGAGCGGCGCGTTTTATCCGGTCGCGGGATTAGTCGCGCATCGCGTCACCGCGAAAGAAAAATTGTACGTCGGCGATCGCATCACCGTACTGGCTGACGCCGAACGCCGCGCGCGCATCATGCGCAATCACAGCGGCACGCATCTGATCAATGCCGCGCTGCGCAACGCCTTGGGCACGCATGTAAAACAAGCCGGCTCTCTTAATTCACCGGAGCGCCTGCGCTTCGATTTCTCGCATTTCGCTCCCGTTGACCCGCAGGAGTTGCGCGACATCGAGCAGCAGGTCAACGAAGAGATTCGCTTCAACGGCGCCGTGGAAACCAATGTGACCTCGCTGGAAGACGCGCTGTCTTCTGGCGCACTGGCTTTTTTTGGCGATAAATATCCCGAGCACAACGTGCGCGTGGTGACGATTCCCGACCCCAACGCGCCGCGCGGCTTTTACAGCAAGGAACTCTGCGGCGGCACCCACGTTCACCGCATTGGCGATGTCGGCGTGTTGAAAATTGTCAGCGAACAATCCGTCGCCGCCGGCGTGCGCCGCATCGAAGCGGTCACCGGCACGGGCGCGCTCGAACACTACCAGAACCAGGCGCGCCTCCTGAGCCAACTGGCGAGCCAGCTCAACGTCGGCGAAGACGCCATTTTCGCCACGGTCGAAAAACTTTCGCAGACCGCCAAGCAGCTTGAGAAAGAACTGGAGTCCCAAAAGCGCAAAGGCGCGTTGGGCCAACTCGATGAACTGGCGGGGCGGGTTCAATTGATTAAAGGCGCAAAAGTGATCGCCGCCGAAGTCGCCAACGTGGATCGCGACGGCTTGCGCCAATTGGTGGACAGCCTGCGCCAGAAGCTCGGCTCGGGGGTCATCGCGCTGGGCATGCCCGACGGCGAAAAAGTCGCCCTGATTGTGGCCGTCACCAAAGACCTCACCGCTAAGGTCCATGCTGGCAAGCTGATACAGGCCCTCGCCAAGCAGGTGGGCGGCTCCGGCGGCGGCCGCCCAGACCTCGCCGAGGCTGGCGGTAAAGACACAGCGGCCCTAAAAAGTGCCTTGGAGAGCTTACCGTCTCTTCTTGAGCATTTGTTATAATGCCGCAGCGCTGGAAGAGGGTCCGTGGGCTCTCAGACCGGTTTGTTCGGCATCGGCCGCTCCCCGTCCCTCGTAGTTAAGACAAGTACTGTGGTTCTATAGCTTGTCGCGATCACCGCATTTATGATTTACCGGATATTGGCAATGCCTTCCCCAGGCACACATATGTTCAAGCTCACCACAGTTTCGGCTGCTCTTGTTCTGGGAGCGCTGGGCTTGCTGCTTGTGCCGTCATCTCAAGCGCAAATTGCCAGCAGCATCGCTCTCGACGGGCGGCGCCTTTTCATCAACGCCGAACCGCCGGTGACGCTTAGCCTGAGCACCGCGAAGCGCAAGAATATTTATCTGCCGCGTGAGGCGCCCTTTGCGGGTCGTACGCATCCGGCGGTAACCGTGGACCGTGATGGAGTGGAAAAACTTGTGCGGGAAGCAGCAGACCGTCACCGCGTGGAT
The DNA here is from genome assembly GCA_030774335.1 of Acidobacteriota bacterium. GTDB lineage: Bacteria > Acidobacteriota > Terriglobia > Acidiferrales > UBA7541 > Acidiferrum. Next base: position 2,319 of record JALYLI010000023.1, read on the forward strand.
CCGGCCTTGATCCGCGCCGTGATCCAGACCGAATCCAACTGGAATCCCATCGCGCTTTCCAACAAAGGCGCGGGCGGGTTGATGCAACTCATCCCCACGACGGCGCGCAGATTCGGCGTCAATGACGTTTTTAACCCGCAACAGAATATTGACGGCGGGGTTCATTATTTGAAGACGCTGCTGGACCGCTATAATGGCAATCTCGATATGGCCCTGGCGGCGTACAATGCAGGTGAGGGCGCAGTAGACCGGGCGCGAGGGATTCCCTCCTTTCGCGAAACGCGCAATTACGTGCAGAAAGTTCAGAGCGCTTACAATCACCCGGGCGCGGCACGCCTTGCGGACGCCGTGTTGTTTCGCCCGCGTCCCATTTACCGGGATGTGGATTTGAACGGTAGAATTATCTTCAGCAACGAGTGATCGTTTTTTGGCAGCGGGGGAAGTAATCGTTCGCCGGCAACCCTGACGAGAAGATGGACAGAAAATGCGGGGCCAGATGCTGAGGGCTGCAAAAGGTGTCCGCCAGATGTTCGCCTGCGTTTCGCCGTTTTTCGTCTTCTTGTCGTGCCTGGCAGCTTTCCCGGCAGCCCCTGCTAACTCCGCCGCGGAGCCTACCGCCAGCGTCAAGCGACAAGCCGCCGTACAATTCGAACGCGCCGAGCAACAGCGGGAGGCTCTGAACGTCAAGCCCGCCCCGAAGCGCATCCTCGCCGATTACCGTCAGGTGGTGTCCAGCTACCGCCGCGTATATCTCATCACTCCGCGCGCCACTGAAGTTCCTGATGCGCTACTGGCCATTTCGCAGCTGTACACCGAAATGGGGGAACACTTCGGCCGCAATTATTACCAGTCCGCGGTGGACGCCTATCACTTTCTGCTGCGCGAATATCCCACCAGCCGTTATGGACCGGACGCCATGCTGGCTTGCGCGAAAATTCAGCGCGATCAGTTGGGCGATTATTCCAGCGCGACGCAGACTTATCAGAATTTCCTGAAGCGCTACCCGCGCTCTTCTCGCAAGCGCGAGGCCCAGGAGGGCGTGGCGGAATTGGCGTTGCTGCAGCATGGAGCGAAGCCCGCACCTGCGCCCGCGCCGGCTGGTTCGCCACTCACCGCGGCTTCATTGCCGAGTGACGAAAATATCTCTGACCTCCCGCCATTGAGCCCTGCATCCGGAGCCGCGCGCGGGATTCCCAGAGTGCGCCGCATCCGCGCCAGCGCGACGGACGATTCCGCGCGCGTAACCATTGATCTCGAAAGCGTGGTGGCGTATTCGTCGGGCCGGCTCGCGAAACCGGACCGCATCTTTTTTGATCTGCGCGATGCGCGCATTCCGCTGGAAGTGGCGCGCGAAAGCGTGAAGGTTGACGGCGACATTCTGACCGCCGTGCGCGCCGCTCAGAATCAGAATCACACCGTCCGCGTGGTGCTGGATGTGGACCACGTGAAAGAATACGGCGTCTCTACCACGGACAATCCCCCGCAACTTTTGATCGATCTTTTCAGAAAGTCACTGCCGGCCTCGGCCGCGAAGGTCGCCAGGGCCAGCCATACTTCCGACATGAAGCGCGCTCCTGTCGAAAGCTTGCTGGCGCGGGCTGACGAAGCAGCTGTCGAGGCCGTTAACGTGAAATCTGAAGCCACGCCGCGTAACCTCCCACCTGTAACGCCTGCCGCAGCCGGACCGGCTCCAAAGAATTCCAAATCCGCCGCCAAATCTGACTTTGATCCACCCGCGGCGCCGCCTCAGCCAACGCGCGATGGACATTCCACGCTGACCCGCGCGCTCGGCCTCAAGATAGGCCGCATCGTCATAGACGCCGGCCATGGCGGCCATGACACCGGCACCATCGGCCCTACGGGGCTCATGGAAAAAGATTTGTGCCTGGACGTGGCGCTGCGCCTGGGCAAAATTATCAAGCAGCGGTTACCCGGCGCGGAGGTAGTCTTCACGCGCGCGGATGACTCCTTCATTCCTCTGGAAGAACGCACCGCCATCGCCAATGAAGCGCACGCCGACCTGTTTATTTCCATCCATGCGAATTCCAGCCAGGACCATGGCGCGCGCGGCATCGAAACCTATTACTTGAATCTGAAGGGCTCGCCGGAAGCCATGGAAGTGGCGGCGCGCGAAAACGCCGTTTCCAATGTAGGCGTTCACGACCTGGAAGATCTGATCAAGAAAATCGCGCGCAACGAAAAAATAGACGAGTCCAGGGAATTCGCCGAGGACATTCAGAACTCCCTGGCCTCGCGCGTACAGAAAACCGCGAAAACGGTCAAGAATCGCGGCGTGCGCAAGGCTCCCTTCGTCGTGCTGATCGGCGCGGACATGCCTTCGATCCTCACGGAGATTTCTTTCCTCAGCAATCCGGCCGACGAGCAACTGCTCAAAAAGCCTGAGCACCGCCAGCGCGTCGCCGAGGGGCTGTACCAGGGCGTGGCCAGCTACCTGCAGAGCCTCAACAGCGTCACCCTGAATATGCCACCCAGCACGGCACCGCAGTCTACTTCGGCAAAAGCGTCCCGCCGTGCCAGCGCAAAACTTGAACAATCACGAAACGAACAGTAATCTTTCTGCATCTACCTTAGTACCCTCATGAAAGCTTTAAAAATTCCCGGATGGTTCGTGCTCACGTTTCTGTTGCTTGCGCCTGCATTGCGAGCCCAGAGCATCCTGCCCGCACGTTTCGGTTCCTGGACCGCGAGCGGCTCCGTGCAACCCGCCGAACCCTCTGCCGAAGCAAAGGCGATATTCACGGAATCGGCCCTGCAGAGCGCCGAAGCTCGCGCCTATTCGAATGGTTCGGCCACGATCACGGTCGCGCTCTATCGCTTCCACGACTCCAGCGGAGCTTACGAGGGCTACACCTACCTGCTTGGGCCGCAGGCTGTTGCCACGAACGGCGCGCCCGGTGACGCCAGCGCCGGCGATGCTAAAGCCCGGCGTGCCTCGCGCATCGGGAATATTGTGTTGGTAGTGGACAACGCCGGACCCCTCTCGCCAGCCGATCAGGATTTGCTTTCCAGGCAGTTCGATCCGAAAGCCGATAAAACTCCGCCACCACCGATACCGAATTACTTGCCCGATCATGATCGCGTTGCGCGAACGGAATTATATTCGCTGGGCCCCGCCGCTTTTCGCGCCGCCCTTACGAATCTCGGACGGCCCGAATATGCGGTGATTACCGATTCGGCCGGATTCAACTCCGGCGCGGAAGCCATGTTCGCGCGCTACCGCACTTCACGAGACCAGGCGGTGCTGCTTTTGATTGAGTACCCGACGCCGCAGCTCGCCGGATTGCATTGGAAACATCTGGAGCAAGCCCTTCCCGCGTCCGCAAAACAACATGGCGCATCCATCGAGCGCAAAGGCTCGCTGCTGGCCATCGTGCTTTCGCCATCATCCGCAGCCTATGCCTCGCGCGTCCGCGAAGCCGTCAATTACGAAACGCAGGTCACCTGGAACGAGCCGACACACACCATTACCGACCCGCCCATAACCTCCGTGCTCGCCAAAATCATCATGGCCACCGGAGCATTCATGCTGGTGGCCATCGTGTTCGGCGTGGCCTTCGGCGGCGTGCGCGTATTAATGAAGAAGTTCTTTCCAGGCAAGGTCTTCGATCGCCCGGAACAGATGGATGTGCTGCAACTGGGCCTTTCCAGCAAGCGCATCAATTCGCGTGATTTCTACTAAAAACACCTCCACCAGCTCAAACATTGGAAGTAACGAAGATTTTTCTCCAGCGTCTAATAAACAGTTCGAAATACTTTAGGCAATGGCCTAACCCTGTCGTAAAATTTTAAGTACGCCCTGACGGAGAAACAACCCAATCATGCCCGGTAGCGGTTCTGTAGCAACAATCTCAAAAAAAATTACCTTTCTGTCTATCGCCACGTTTCTGGCCTTGGCAAGCGCTTGCCAGAAAGGCCCTTCTGGCCCGGCAGCAGGCGCCGCCATGCAGGCTATGCCTGTTCAAGTGCAGCTGGTGCACCAGCAGGAGATCGCTGATAGCAGCGAGTATCTGGCGATTTTGAAATCCCGCCACTCCGCCACCATCAATCCACAGGTGGAAGGTCAAATCACCAAAATTTTCGTAAAGTCCGGCGACCACGTAAAAGCGGGACAGCCGCTTTTGCAGATTGATCCGCTGAAACAGCAAGCCACGGTAAGCAGCCAGGAAGCCAGCCGCGCGGCCCAGGAAGCCAACCTGCGCAACACGAAAACACAACTCGACCGGGTACAAAAACTAACGGAAGCCGGGGTGGTGGCCAAACAGGAGTTGGACAACGCGCAGGCCGCTTACGACGCGGCGGTAGCGCAGCTCAAGGCGCTTACAGACCAGGTCAGCCAGCAACAGGTGGAATTGCATTACTACCGCGTGGCGGCGCCCATGGCCGGCATCGTCGGCGATATTCCCGTCCGCGAAGGTGATCGTGTCGCTGTCACCACTCTCCTCACCACCGTGGACGAGCCCGGCTCGCTCGAAGCCTACATTTATGTTCCCGCCGAACGGGGCCGCGAAGTAAAGCCGGGATTGCCTGTTCACCTGTTGGACGACTCCGGAAGTGCCGTCAGCGACGCGCGCATCACTTTCGTTTCCCCGCAGGTGGACACCGACACGCAGACGGTGCTCGCTAAAGCCGGCATTGAAAACGCTAAAGGCGCGTTGCGCGTCTCGCAGCAGATGCGCGCGCAAGTGGTCTGGAGCAAACACCAGGGACCGGTCGTGCCGGTTCTGTCGGTGTCGCGCATCAACGGACGGTTTTTCGCCTTCGTGGCGGAAAAGGACGGCGGCAAAACCGTTGCCCGCCAAAAAGCTTTGAAAGTTGGCGACACCGTCGGCAACGACTACGTGGTGGTCGAGGGCCTGAAAGCCGGCGACCACCTGATTGTCTCCGGCACGCAATTTTTGCAGGACGGCGTGCTCGTGGCGGAAAACATTCAGAACGCCGACGCAGCGCCGCCTGGCGACAGCCCCGACAAGGGGGCTGCGCGCTAGCGCGGCAATCAAAGAATGCTCGTGATGCTGGACACCATCCAATGGAAGGCGGACTGCGCGATTGTTTGTTGATTTCTTCATCCGCCGACCGGTTTTCGCTACCGTTTGCGCCTTGCTGATTATTCTGGGCGGCGCCATTTCCATTCCTTCGCTGCCCATCGCGCAATTTCCCAATCTGGCCCCGCCTCAAGTCGTCGTCAGCAGCGGTTACATCGGCGCCAACGCGCAAACGGTCGAGTCCGCCGTCACCATCCCGCTCGAACAGGCCATTAACGGCGTCGAAGGCATGAAGTACATCACCTCTACCAGCGGAAATGACGGCAGCAGTTCCGTCACCGTTACGTTCGACGTGTCGCGGAACGTGGACCTCGCCTCCGTGGACGTGCAAAACCGCGTCAACCAGGCGCTCGGGCGCCTGCCCAACGAAGTAAAAAACACCGGCGTCATCATCACCAAACAGGTCGGCGGATTTGTTTTTGGCGCAGGCGTCTATGCCGAGGGCAACACCTACGACAGTCTTTTTCTCAGCAACTATCTGGACATCTATGTGAAGGACGCGGTCAAGCGCGTCCCCGGCGTCGGTGACGTCTTTATTTTTGGTGAACGCAAATACGCCATGCGCTTATGGCTGGATCCGGGCCGCATGGCGCAGCGTGGATTATCCGCAACCAACGTGCTTAGCGCGCTGCAGGAACAAAATGTGCAGGTCGCGGCTGGCCAGGTTGGCGAAGCCCCGCTGCCCGCGGGCCAAGCCTTCCAGATCAGCGTTCGCGCCATCGGCCGCTTGACCGAGCCTTCGGAATTCGAAAATATTATTTTGAAAACCGGAGCCAACGGCACCTTGGTCAGACTCAAGGATGTGGGCAGAGCCGAATTGGGCGCCGAAAGCTACGGGTCGCTTCTCAACTACAACGGCCACGAAGCCGTCGGCATCGGCGTCACGCAGCTGCCGGGCGCCAACGCGCTCGACGTGGACCGGCTTGCCAAGGAAGAATTGCTGCGCCTCTCCAAAACTTTTCCACCGGGCTTGAAGTACGCCGTCGCTTTCGATACCACCACGGTAATCGGCGAATCCATCCGCGACGTGCTGATCACCTTGCTGCAGGCCATCCTGCTGGTGATTTTTGTTATTTACGTGTTCCTGCAGGATTGGCGCAGCACCCTGATCCCCGCCATCACCATCCCGGTGTCACTCGTCGGCGCGTTCATTTTCGTCAAGATTTTTGGATTCTCCATCAACACTCTGACGCTATTTGGCATCACCCTGGCTACCGGCCTGGTCGTGGACGACGCCATCATCGTCATTGAAAACGTGGAGCGGCACATCGCCGAAGGCATCACCGAGCCCCACAACGCGGCGTCGGTAGCCATGAAAGAAGTGGCCGGCGCGGTCGTGGCAACTTCGCTGGTCCTGGTCGCCGTATTCGTCCCGGTCGCGCTGTTCCCCGGCACCACCGGCATTCTCTTCCGCCAATTCGCGTTGACCATTGCTTTTTCCGTGGTGATTTCTGCCTTCAACGCGCTGACCCTTACGCCCGCGCTGTCGGCAATTTTACTGGGCCACCATCGCGAGCGTGCCCAGGGACGAATCTTCAAAGCCTTCAACCGCGTGGTGGAGTTTGGCACCAACGCGTACAGCAAACTGGTGCGCACTGTAATCGGCTGGCGTTATGCCGCCGTCCTGGTCTTCCTCGCGTTGCTGGGAGTTACCTATTGGGTTTACCAGATTGTTCCGCGCGGCTTTATTCCCGAGGACGACGAAGGCTACATCATGATGATCGTGCAGTCTCCTCAGGGCGCGTCTCTGGAGTACACCCGTAAAGTTTGTATCCAGGTGGAAAAGACTCTGTCCTCTGTGCCTGAGGTGGATGGCACATTTTCCATCACTGGATTCAGTTTTTCCGGCAGCGCCCCCAACCGTGCCATGATTTTCGCCAATCTCAAGCCCTTCAACGAGCGCAAGGGCCGGTCTCACTCTTCCGCCGCCATCATCGAGCGCGTGCGCCCCATGATGTTCGGGATTCCGGGCGCTCTGGTAATTCCCTTCAATCCACCGGCGGTGCAGGGCCTCGGGCAGTTCGGCGGTTTTCAATTCGAACTGGAAGATCTGGGCCGCAATTCACTTCAGGAAATCGCCAACACCGCCAACAAACTGACCGCGCAAGGCAATGGCAGTAAAGAGTTGACCGGTCTGTTCACCAGCTTTACCGCTAACGACCCCCAATATCTGGTGCGCATCGATCGCGAAAAAGCCAAGAGCCTCCAGGTGCCGCTGAGCCAGGTCACCAACGCCCTGCAGGTGTATATGGGCTCTGTTTACGTGAATGATTTTGACTTCAACAATCGTTCCTACCGTGTGTACATCCAGGCCGAAGGCCGTTTCCGTTCGAATGCGAAAAACATCAATGAATATTATCTGCGCTCTGACAACGGCAAGATGATTCCGCTGGATGACATCGTAACTGTGGAACAAACCGCCAACCCACAGGTCATCAGCCACTATAATCTTTTCCGCTCTGCCGAAATCAACGGTTCGGCCGCGCCCGGCCGCAGCTCCGGCGACGGCATCACCGACATGGAAGCGCTGGCCAAAAAAGTTTTGCCCAATGGCATGACTTTCGAATGGAGCGGCCTGTCTCTCGAAGAACTGCAATCCGGCGGCAAGGCTGCGATTCTCTTTGGCCTTGGCATCGTGGTGGTTTATTTGACGCTGGCCGCGCAATACGAAAGTTTTGTGCTGCCCTTCATCGTATTACTGGCCGTTCCGATAGCGCTCTTGGGCGCCATCGGCTCGCAGGCACTGCGCGGCTTGCAAAACGACGTGTACTGCCAGATTGGATTAGTCATGCTCATCGGCCTGGCCAGCAAGAACGCAATCTTGATTGTGGAGTTTGCGGAGCAACTTCGCGCGCAGGGAATGTCCATCATCGATGCCGCGGTCGAAGCCGCGCGCATCCGGCTTCGCCCGATTCTGATGACTTCATTGGCTTTTATTTTGGGAGTTCTGCCGCTGGTCCTCGCGCAAGGCGCAGGACGCGCGGGCCGTATCTCCGTCGGAACCACCGTCTTCGGCGGAATGATCGCCGCCACCACGCTCAACTTGGTATTTATTCCGGTGCTTTACGTAATTGTGAAGAGCATTGTGCCGGGGCGCGTGGAAACCAAGGTGGTTCCAACCACCGCGACGCCAACTGCGCCATCCGCATAGGTGATTCCGCAGCTACCATCCGCGCTGACGGCGATTCTGTCACTGAACCTAATTATTTATTAGCCGCGCTTGCAAAGTATTGTTCCAGCCCGGCTTTTACTTCGCCCACAGCTCGCTGGGTATTTTTATCCAGCGCCGCAACCATGGCCGGCACATCTTTGCCGCTCACCGGTTCGTCATGTCCGTAATGATGCGACCACACCACCACTCCCGTTTTTGTATCGCGTAGCTCCCACTCGGCAGTGACCCGCGCCTGTAACGGGCTGCCCGACACTTCCTTGAAGTCGTACAACTGCCCACGCAGAACATAATCCGCGTGGCCGCCGCTGCGTTGGTTGGCCACTTCGCGATAACGCCCTGAAGCGCGCAGTTCTCGCAGCAATACTTCGTGAATCATCTCCGCCGGTGGTTCTGTCCAGCGTTGGTATTCGTAAGTGCCCATTTGCTGGGCGCCCGAACTGTACACAATACGGTCCTCGCGATAAAGGTGGTTAGTTGCAAGTGGGCCCAGCGCCAATGAAATACCTGAGGTATTCGGCCCCGCCTGCGGCATATCCGTAGGGACACTCAATTGGTAATACTGCATCGGTCGCGCGGCTCCGCAACCTGCTATCGCGATCACGCTGATCGCCGCCAGCGTCAATGCCGCGGCTTTATAGAAGCCGGCTCCGATTTTTCTGCGTCTATCACTCTTTCCGCACGCGGTAACGCAATTCATTCCGGTGCTCATCGTGGATCCCCGGTCTTGTGTTCACGAGGACTGCTGGACCTGATCAACGTATACGGCTTGGACTTGATCGTGTCGGTGAACTCCTTGAGGTTTTGGCTTACGTGTCTCAAATTCTCCAGCAGTTCGTCTATATTTTCAGAGTTAACGTCCAGTGTGTCGTCCAGGCGTCCGGTTAGCGAGGTCACATTGTTCAGCGACTTACGCAACTGCAGCACCGCTTGATGCACATCCTCGCGATTTTCGCCAATCATGCCGTCCACATGATCCAGAGTTTTGTTGGCTTCCGCGGAAGTCTTCTTTAAATCGTCCAGCAACGGCCCGATTTTCTCGCTGGCGGTGTTCACATGTCTCAGCGTGGAGTGAAGCACCGGGCGATTCTCCGCAATCATCTGGTGCGTCTGCGCCAGCGTGCCGGCTAGGTTCGCGCGGTTTTGCGCGTTCAAAAGATCGTTGACGCGTTCGATGGTCACCTTCAGTTCCGTGGCGCGTTCATTAAAAGTGTGCAGGAGTCGTTGCGCTTCCGGCGCGATATCGTTGATGCGCTCGGTGATGGCACTCAGATCGAGGTATTTGTCGGACGGCAGCGTCGCGCCATCCTTCGCCAGCGCGGCCTGCGGCGTCCCCGGCACGATCTCCAGGTGGTTGTCGCCCAGCGGGCTCATGCTCATGATGCGCACGTGGCTGTCGGTCTTGACCGGCAAGTCTGATTGGACATTCAACACGATTTCGATGCTAGCGGGATTTTGCGGATCAATGCGCAGCTTTTCCACGCGTCCGACTTTAGGTCCGCCCGCGTAGCGCACCGTGGAGCCCACCTCCAGTCCACCGGCAAATGGAAAGTATGCGTGGAAAGTTTTCGCCGTGCGTCCGAAGGCGCCGGTGATGCCAAACACCGTAGCCACCAGCACTGCCGCCGCCACGATTACGAACAATCCCACCAGCGCCTGTTCCCGTCTTGACTCCATTAGTCACTCCTCTTCACAGCGGCTCCGCGACTGCGGCCCGACTGTTTGGTCAACATCTGCAGATAATCCATTTCGCGCGCCACTTCCGGCTCCGCCACGCGATCCAGAAACTGGCGCAGCCGCGGCTGCCTGCTTTCGCGCATTTCATCGACTGCGCCGATAGCCACCACGTTGCCCTTATCGATCAGCACCATGCGGTCGGCGATCAGAAAAGCGCTGGCCAGCTCATGCGTGACCACGATAATGGTCATGCGAAAAGCGCGCTTCAATTCCAGAATCAACTGGTCAATGCCCGCCGCGATGATGGGATCAAGCCCCGCGGAGGGCTCGTCAAAAAACAAAATCTCCGGGTCCATGGCCAGCGCCCGCGCTACGGCGGCTCTCTTTTTCATGCCCCCGCTTAACTCCGACGGTTTGTAATCTTCAAAGCCGGCCAGCCCCACCTGCTCCAGCTTCAGCCGCAGCATAATCTCTATCGTGGAATCTTCCAGCTTGGTGTGCTCTCGCAGCGGCAGCGCCACATTTTCGCCCACGGTCATGGAACCGAATAGCGCGCTCCCCTGAAACGACATTCCCAGCTTTCGGCGAATATCGTCCATCTCTTCCACGGTAATATTCGACAAATCTTTACCGCGCAAAATAATTTTCCCGGAGCTGGGCTTCTCGAGACCCACGAGCGCGCGCAGCAACGTGCTCTTGCCCGATCCCGATCCGCCCAGAATCACCATGGTCTCGCCGCGCATGACGTCAAAGCTCACGCCGTGCAGAATTTCGCGGTCTCCATAACTCACCCGGAGATCGCGCAGCGAAATCATGGCCTCCGCCGGTAAGTTGTCGTCCTGATCCTCGTCCGTATATTTCTCCACCTTGGCCATCTTAATTGCTCACAAAAAAGAACAGCGCCGTAAATATCAGATCCACTACCACCACCAGAAAAATGGACATCACCACCGCGCGCGTCGTGGAGCGCCCCACTTGCTCTGGCCCCGCTCCGGTGGCCAGCCCTTCGTGGCATCCCACGGCGGTGATGGTCACGCCAAACATCACGCTCTTGACCAGCCCGCTGACGATGTCCCGTAAAAAAAGCGCGTCCACGGAAGACTGAATATAGCGCGCAAACGTAAAATCCGCCTGCACCACGCCGAATAATGCCCCGCCCAGAATGCCCATGGAGTTGGCCCAGATGGTCAAGCAGGGCAGCATGACAATCATGGCCAGAAATTTTGGCGTGACCAGAAAATGGATGGGATTGATGGCCATGGTTTCCAGCGCGTCAATTTCTTCGGTGACCTTCATCGTGCCGATTTCCGCGGCGAACGCCGAACCCGATCGCCCGATCACCACAATCGCGGTGATCAATGGACCCAGCTCGCGCGTCATGGAAATGGCCACGGCTCCGGCAACGAAACTGATGGCCCCGAACCTGCGAAGTTCGTACGCGCTTTGCAACGCTAGGATCAAGCCAATGAAAAATGTGATCAGCGAAAGGATGGGAAGGGCGCGTACGCCCACGTCCAGCGCCTGCGAAACGGCGCGCTGCAGCCGTATCGGCTTCCCATGAAACGGCGCAATGAACGTATAGTAAGCAGCCCGGCCGCCTAATTCCGCGAGCGAGCCCAGATATTGCAGCCCACCTATGACCCCGGACCCGATTTGAGAGACCAGCTCCAACAGCCCTCGATCTGCAAGCCGACTCCTCGCGTTTAAGCTAGCGCTTGCTGTTCGTCGTCAAACACTTCGAAAATTTTGATCAAGCGCGAAAGCTGCAAGACTTCGCGGGCTGCCGGACTTAGCCCGTACAAAATAAATCGCAGCCCCTGATCCTTCGCGGCCTTCAGCCCTTCCACCAGGGAAGCCACTCCCGAGCTATCAATGTAACGCACCCCGGTAAGATTCAGGATCACGCGCGGCGTTTTGTTGTCGCGCAATTCCTTGAGCAACATTTTTCGTAACTCCGGCGAATTGGCAAGATCAATGTGTCCGGTGATATCGAATATGGTGGCTTGGTCTAACCGGCGAGCGGCAATCTGCAAAGTTACTCTCCTTGGGATTCCTGACCTTTTGCATTTCCATCTATATACTTCACCAGCCGGAGCTGATTCTTTCCTCGCACTCTGCGGTGCTCCATTACGTCCATACTGTCGCGCATAAAGTGAAGCCCCAGTCCGCCGGGTTTCACTTCATCCAGCGAACGGGCGGTGAGCTTTTTACGGTCAAAAGGCGCGCCATTGTCGAACAACTGTATTTCCAAACCTTCGCGATGCCTGCCTTTTACAGTGCTCGAGACCCGCTTGCAGCATAAATCTATCCGCTTGTTCGGTTGGCTGGAGTAAGCGTGTCGAATTACGTTGGCAACCGCTTCATCCACCGCGCGCGTGATCGAACGGCACTCCGGCGGCGAAAATCCGCTCAGCTCCGTCAGGCGCTCGACGGCCGCGCGCACCACGCTCAAAAGTTGTGGATCGCTTACCAGAACCAGGTCCAATAGCAGCCGCTTGTGCAATCGCTCCGCTCCTGCGGTTCCCCGAGCACCCGTGCTCGCCTCTTTTCGGTGACACGTCGGAATTAACGAGGACTAAGTGAGACACCATCCTGTATACGGCGCCCAAAGTCAATGCTGCACGAGTGCTCCTTAGTCGCGTATCTTGTGCGCCGGGACCTGCGATAGATTATGACGAATTGAGTCTACCAAAACTCTGCTCCACAGAATCAAATACTGGTTACCCGGAGCCTGCGTGCCTCGAATAGAAGACTACGGAATGATCGGTGATTGCCACACGGCCGCATTGGTTTCCCGGGGCGGTTCCATCGATTGGCTGTGCATGCCCAGCTTCGATTCGGGAGCTTGCTTCGCGGCGCTCCTCGGCAATGAAGAAAACGGCCGCTGGCTGATTGAGCCCGTGGGCAAAGTCAAAAACGTAAAGCGCCGCTACCGCGAAAATACATTAATCCTCGAAACCACTTTCGAGACCGACAGCGGCTCCGTCACTGTGGTGGACTGCATGACTCCGACCACTGAGACCTGCGATTTGCTGCGCCTCGTCGTGGGTGTGCGCGGCCAGGTGCCCATGAGGATGGAATTGGCCATCCGTTTCGACTATGGCTCTGTCGTACCGTGGGTGCAGCGGACAGCGGATGGAATTTCCGCCATCGCGGGACCTGACACGTTGCGCTTACGCACACCGGTCGAACTCCGCGGCGAGAATTTCAAAACCACCGCGAACTTCACCGTCTCCGCTGGACAGAAAATTCCCTTCGATCTTTGCTGGTATGCCTCTTACCGCGACGAGCCGCAGCCCCTTAACAATGAACAAACGATCGCGGACACTGAAAAATTCTGGCAAGACTGGGTGGCGCGTTGTGCCTTCGCTGGAAAATCCAGAGAGGCGGTGATCCGCTCGCTGATTACTTTGAAAGCGCTGACTTACGCTCCCACCGGCGCGATTGTCGCGGCGCCCACGACTTCACTCCCTGAGCTGATCGGCGGCGTTCGCAACTGGGACTACCGCTTCTGCTGGGTGCGTGACGCCACACTTTCGCTGCGCGCGCTCGTTGTGGCGGGCTATCTCGACGAAGCACGCGCCTGGCGTGAATGGCTGATTCGCGCGGTGGCCGGCAAACCCTCCGAGCTGAATATACTTTACGGTTTGCGTGGCGAGCGCCGGCTCACCGAACTGGAATTGCCGTGGCTGCCAGGTTACGAAAACTCCGCTCCGGTACGCATCGGCAATGCCGCTTATAACCAGGTGCAGCTCGACGTCTACGGTGAAATTATTGACATGCTCTATTTGTGCCGCCAGGCCGGTCTGCAACGTGATAAAAACATGTCTCCCGACGTCGGCGTGGCACTCATCGAACACCTCGAAACGGCCTGGCAGGACCCTGATGAAGGAATCTGGGAAGTGCGCGGCCCGCGCAGGAATTTTACGCATTCGAAAATGATGGCCTGGGTGGCCATGGACCGCGCCGTTAAATCCGTCGAACAGGGTTGGGTTGTTGACGTGCCGGTTGACAGGTGGCGAAAGCTGCGTGACCGGATCCATGACGAGGTCTGCACTAAGGGTTTCGATCGCGACCTTAATTCTTTCGTGCAGTTCTACGGGTCGAAGCATCTCGATGCCAGTTTGCTGATGATGGCCATCGTGGGATTTTTACCACCGAATGACCCGCGCCTGCGCGGCACGGTGGCTGCCATCGAAAAAAATTTGCTCTCCAAGAACGGCTTCGTCAATCGCTATACACTGGATCCTAAAGTGGACGGCTTGCCCGATGGCGAAGCCGCTTTTCTTCCCTGCACGTTCTGGCTGGCTGATAACTATGCGTTCCAGGGCCGCTTTGACGAGGCTCGCGAGATATTTGACCGCGTACTGGCGATCCGGAATGATCTCGGTCTACTCTCCGAAGAGTACGATCCCGTTGACCGCCGTCTGCTCGGCAATTTCCCGCAGGCGTTTTCACATTTCGGCATGATCAACACCGCTTATAACATTGAGGCCGAGTTGAATGGCGCTTCCACGGCCGGAGGCCCGGGAACGAAAATCAAGAAGTAGTACAAATTGTTACTCGCGCTCTACAAGATTACTGTTGTAGGCGCCCCTCACTCCTCGGGCCCATTGTTTCAAGTTTGTAACTTGTGCTCGCGCGAGTTCCGCGATTCAATGGCTTCGGTAATTAGCCTTACCGGGTTGCGCGATCGTAAATTTCGTGGAGGCTGTAGTGGCCACTCGCAAACTGTTATTTGTTCTGCCTGGCACGTTTTTCCTGGTGGCGGTCGCTGCCAGCCAGGAGCGGCAGCCTACACAGCTTCCCACCAGCAAGACCATCCTCAAACCCGCTCCGGGCGCGCCTCAGCGCACCAACGGCTTCCCCGAAACGATCGCTCTCAACCCCGACGGCCGCTACGCCGCGCTGCTCAACAATGGCTACGGCTCCGCCGAATCCGGAATGAAGCAATCCATCGCCATCGTGGATCTGCAGACCAATCAGGTTACCGATTTTCCTGAAGACCGCCTCGGCGAAGACGCGCACCAGAGTTATTTCGTCGGTCTCGCGTTCAGTTCCGATGGCGCGCACCTTTATGCTTCGATGGGATCCATCAGTGATCCGATTGGGGAGCACGCCGGAAATTCCGGCAACGGTGTCGCCGTTTATCGCTTTGATCAGGGCAAAATAATTCCTGACCGCTTCATCAAAATCCCTCTGCAGCCGCTTCCCGCTGGTGTCCACGTCGCGCGCGGACTTGGCAAACTTCCCGCTGGCCGCGCAATTCCCTACCCGGCGGGGCTCGCGGTGATTGCCGATGCAGGCGCGCACAACGATCGGCTCCTCGTAGCCAACAATCTTTCCGACAATGTTGTGCTGCTGGATGCCGAATCCGGCAAGGAGTTGGCAAACTTCGGACTCGGCACGCGCCGCTCCATGCCTTCTTCGTTTCCTTACACGGTCATAGCCACACGAGACGGCAAACGCGCATGGTGCAGCTTGTGGAACGCTTCGCAGGTTGTTGAACTCGACCTTTCGCGAAAGATAATTGTTCGTCGTATTCCGTTGATGGTCCCGAAGTCTCACGTTGCCCCGGGTTCGCATCCCACGGCCATGTTGCTCTCCCCCGATGAACAACTTCTCTACGTGGCGCTGAGTAACGCGGATGCTGTCGCGGCCATCAACGCACGCACCGGAACAGTTCAGGCCTTTTTCTCCACACGCCTCCCCAGGCAGGAATTTGGCGGTAATGAAACGGACTCGTTGGCACAAAGCAAAGACGGAAAAAGGCTCTTCGCGGCCAACGCCGCGACAAACTCTGTCGCGGTCTTCGATACCGCCGGCGTCGCCCAAACACGACGGAATCCAACCGCTCCTATCGCCGCGCTGGGCTTTGTTCCCACCGAGTGGTATACGCTTGCCGTCGCTGTCGCGGGCAATGATTTGCTGATTGCCACCGGCAAAGGCCTGGGCACCGGACCGAACGGCGACGAAAAATCCAAGGAAGAACTGAGCAAACACAAAAAGGATTATCCTTATATTCCAACACTGCTTCACGGCTCCATCGCGCGGCTGAGCCTTGATGAAGTAGAGAAGAATCTCGCCGCCTTCACCCGGGCAGCGCAGCAACAGATGCAATTGGTGGCCGATCCCACGGCGCTGCCGTTTGCTGCCGGCGCCAATCCCATTCACCACGTGATTTACATCATCAAAGAGAACCGTACCTACGACCAGATTTTCGGCGATCTCAAAATCGGCAATGGCGATCCCGCGCTGACTCTTTACGGCGCGGATATCACCCCGAATCAGCACAAACTCGCGATGCAATTTGGCGTGCTCGATAATTTTTACGACTCCGGAGAAGTTTCCGGCGACGGCCACATGTGGTCCACCGCGGCGATTGCCGGCGACTATAACGAAAAAACCTGGCAGATCGCCTATCGCAGCCGCGAACGCACCTACGATTTCGAAGGTCTGGTCGCGGACGAATCTCCCCTGGAACACGATGAGCCGGACGTCAACGAGCCAGCCACCGGATATTTGTGGGGCAACGTGGCGCGGCACAAATTGAGCTATCGGCACTACGGCGAATTTGTCGCCAGCGAATGGTGCGAGGACCAGCCCTCTCCGCAGGCATCGCCAAAACTGGGCACGCCATCCCTCGGCGCGTCCTGCGCGCGCACGGTGGTGAAAAAGGGCGAGTCGCTGCCAACGCTACCTGGTCAAGACGCCGGCACCCCAAGTCCGTATCCCTGGCCTGTTCCGGTGCTGCGCCGCGATGTAGCCACCAAGGTCGAACTGCGCGGCCACTTCGATCCCCGCTACGCCGATTTCAAAGTGGAATATCCCGATCAGTTACGCGCCGACGAATTCCTGCGCGAGTTCAAGGGCTTCGTTCGCGCGCGCGAGGAAAAAAACAAAGCGCAGGAGTTGCCCAATTACGTTTTGCTCCGAATTCCCAACGACCACACCGGTGGCACCCGTCCCGGATATCCCACACCGTCCGCTTCCGTTGCCGACAACGACCTGGCCGTCGGCCGCGTGGTGGACGCTGTTTCGCACAGCCCCTACTGGGAGGACACCGCGATTTTCATCGTGGAAGACGATGCCCAGGACGGCGCCGACCACGTGGACGCGCATCGCAGTATCGCGCTGGTCATCAGCAAGTACTCGCAGGGTTCACCTGAGCATCCCTATCTGGAGCACGGCTTTTTTACGACTGTAAGCATGCTCCGCACAATAGAAGCGCTGCTCGGTTTGCCGCCCATGAATCACAACGACGCGTACGCTCCAGTGATGTCAGACCTCTTCACGGGCCCTGGCAACCAGCCGGCGTTTGACGCCGACTACACCAATCTGCGCAATGAACTGATTTATGAAATTAATGGCCCCGCCGCCCCGGGCGCGAAAGAATCCGCCGCCATGAACTGGCGGCACGCCGACGAAGCCAACAACAAGATTTTGAACTCTATTTTGTGGCGCGACCGCAAAGGCGGCCTCCCGATACCGGAACCGCAGCACACCGTCTTCCCGGAACGTGCCGATTGAATCCGAATTATTCGGCAGCCCAGCCAAAAAAGGCTTACCATGCAGCGCAAGGCATGAGCGGTCAGGCCGGTCGTCAAGTCGCGTCATCAAATCAGGCGGTCTAAAGAGGTGATTTCCATGGCGGCATTTTGTGGCGGTTGCGGCAAACCTTTGGATGGCGCAAGATTTTGCCCCTTCTGCGGCGCGGATTCGAGTGCGGCAACACCAGGAGTCGCAGTTCCCCCCGCTTCGCCGCCGGCTCCGGTCCAGGCAGCGGCGCCCGCTGGCTATACGGCGACTGCGGCGGCGGTCGCTCCGAAAAAATCCAGCAACACTTTGCTGATTGTGTTACTGATCGTGGTGGTACTTTTTGGCGCCATGGGCGCGGCGTTGATGTACGCGGCGTACTGGGCGAAAAACAGAGTCACGCGAGCGGCAAAAGAATACGGAGTCGAACTTCCCAGCAATGCGCACGGGCGTTCCAGGCGCGCGAGCGCTGCCGCACACCGCGATCCGTGCTCATTCCTGACGCCCACGGAGATGGCCGAAGCTACCGCGGTAGCCATCACCGAAGCGCACGCGGAAGAGCATGCCTGCAACTTTGCTTCAGCCGATGGCACCGGGGCAGGAGCCGTTTTGGAATTTGAGTGGGGCGACGGAAAAATCCTTATGACCGCCACCAAAGCGGGCGGCAAACTAATGACTATGGCGCCCGGAACCGAGCTACAGACAGTTGTTGGCGTGGGCGATGAGGCTTATTTCCAGAACGGCATGCTGACCGTAAGGAACGGCGACGATGGATTCCGAATCATGTTGCCCGCTGAACTATTGACCAGGAACCTCGCCAGCGGCCGGAAAACTCCACAGGAGACCTTCGCCGAGATGCGCGACATCGAAAAAGGCCTGGCCCAAAAAGTCCTCAGCCGTATGTGACCATGGCCCACCCTGCGCGCCACGCTTCTGCCGTGAAACTGTGCCTGCTGCTTGCGCTGGCGCTGTGGCCTCCGGCCGTTTTTGGTCAAACGGCGTCGCTGGCCGTAGCGGCAAAGCCTGCCGACGCGCCTGCCGATTGGAAGCCACTTCTCGGAAGTTACGCAGGCGAAGACAAGCAGGTTGTTGAGATTCTCGAAAATGACGGACAACTGGAGCTGAAAGACGGGATCAATTCAGCGGTCCCGATGCTCCAAGATTCCCATGAACATTTCTCGATCACCGGCTCAGTCAACGGTTACAACCACACTCCGATTCCGGTGCGGTTTGTTCGCGGCGGCCATGGCGGTAAGGAAGTCAGCGAAATCATTCTCGGCCAAGCCCGCTTGCAGCACCGCGTTTATGACGCCGACATAAAAAAGAGCTTCCATGTAACTCCGGTGCGCCCGCTCGAAGAGCTGCGCAAGGAAGCCATGCAAGCCTCTCCGCCGCAAGAGCCGAAGGCATTTCGCCAGCCCGATCTCGTGGAACCTGTTACTCTCGATTCGTCCATACACCTGGACATTCGTTACGCCACTGCCAACAATTTCCTCGGCACGCCCGTGTACACCCAACCGCGCGCCTTCCTGCAACGCCCTGCCGCCGCGGCGATGATCCGCGCTGCGCATGCGCTGAAGCCTTACGGTTACGGCCTGTTGATCCACGACGGCTACCGCCCCTGGTATGTAACCAAGATTTTCTGGGAAGCGACTCCGCCGGAAGGAAAAATCTTCGTGGCCGATCCCTCGCAGGGCTCGCGCCACAACCGCGGCTGCGCGGTGGATTTGACTCTCTATGATTTGAACACCGGCGCGCCCATTGAAATGCCCGGAACGTACGACGAAATGTCGTCGCGTTCTTTCCCGAATTACCCGGGAGGCACTTCTCTACAACGCTGGAGTCGCGACCTGCTGCGGCAGGCCATGGAATCCGAGGGCTTTACGGTTTTTGAAACAGAGTGGTGGCATTTCGATTACAACGATTGGCGGGAATATCCGCTTCTGAATATCGCATTCGAACAACTCAGCCTGACTCATTAGCCGGATTTCTGGTCGATCAGGAAAGCAACGTTTTTCCCAGTTCCGCAACGCGGCGCTCAAAAGTCATTTCCACTAGGCCGTGCTTCCCATAATACCGCAAAACAATTTTGTGGCCCGGCTCTATCTTGGCGCGCGCCTTGATCATGGCGTCGGACATTTCCACCCAATCGCCGGTAACAAGGTACGTGCCTTCCCACCCGCGCAATTCGAATCGTCCGTCGTGCCGCAAGGTCAGTGGCGCTGCCGTGCATTTGATAACCTTCCCTGCCAGCTTCGCGGCGGCGCATTCGTAGCGGCCCGAAACATCCACGGACTGCGCCGGGGCGCGCGGAACCAAAACCGTAATTGCCAAAAGGAAGCTTGAGAGAAGAGCAAGTTTGCTGAAGATATTCCGCATTGTTTCTCCTGCCAGATTGCGCGGTGCGGGGAAGCCCTCTGCAGTCATCTACGGTAATGCAAGCTGTGCGCCATCCATGGGAAACTTCAAGCCGCTCGCAACACATCACTTAGCAATACCTCAGAAAACCAACTGTCGCCTATTGCGGACAATTGTGTCCTCGAATCGATTCACTTTGCGCAAAGTTATGCGGTACTAAACCTTTGGTCGTGGCAGTACTGTTTGCCGCGAAAGCGGTTCAATTGGGAGCCAATTCCGCCGCCGCTTGTCCGTCTTTTCGCGGATCCGAAGCGCCGTAATTCACACCCGCGGCGAAGTCTCGCAGCACCGCTTGCCCGCCTCCCATAAAGCTTGAAAATGGCCCGCGTAAATCTATTTTGTGACCCTTAGCGGCCAGTTCGTTGCGCACATTTTCGCTGAAGCGATTTTCGAGCGCCACATCGCAGCCCTCAAAAGAATGTTTCGAAAAGCGGGGCGCTTCCAGCGCCGCCTGGATGTTCATCTTGAAGTCCGAAATATTGGCGACGAATTGTGCATGCGCCTGCGACTGATTCCAGCCGCCCATAATTCCGAACGCCACGCGAGTGCCACCCTTCTGCGCGAACGCCGGAATGATGGTATGCAATGGACGCTTGCGTCCCGCCAACGCATTAGGAGATGACGGGTCGAACGTGAACAACCCGCCGCGGTCATGCAGCACAAATCCCGTTCCCTCCGCCACGATCCCCGACCCAAACGACTCGTAATTGCTCTGAATCAGCGAGACCATGTTCCCTTCCCGATCCACGACTGTTAAATAAGTAGTGTCGTGTCCCGCGGGTATGGCCCCGGCCCCCGCCGCGCAGCTAGCATGTTCCGCATCAATCAGTTTCGAGCGCTTCTCGGCCCACTCTTTCGAAAGCAAGGTGGACACCGGCAACTTCTGCTGTCGCGGCTCGCCGATGTATTTCAGCAGGTCCGCGTAGGCCAGTTTTTTCGCCTCGATCATGGTGTGCAGCGCGTTCACCGAGCCAAATCCCCATTCCTTACTCTGCCCCAGCGGGTATTTCTCCATGATGTTCAGCATCTCGAGCGCAGCCAGCCCCTGCCCGTTAGGCGGCAATTCATAAACCGTCCAGTCGCGGTAAGTTGTCGAAATCGGCTCTACAAACTCACTGGAATATTCCGACAGATCCTCGGCGGTCATCACCCCGCCGTGCCGCTTCATCGTGTCGAGAATTTTCTGCGCAATCTCACCTTTGTAGAACGCATCTCTTCCGTGCGCGGCAATCTGTTGCAGAGACCACGCCAGGTCGGTATTGCGAAATACTTCTCCGGTCCGCGGCGCACGATCCTTGATCAAATAAGTTTTCGACGCCGAACTATCCCCGCGCAGCAGGTCGATTCCGTCCGCCCAGTACGCCGCCGCCATTTCCGGCACCGGAAATCCGTCCTGCGCGATGCGAATCGCGGGAGCCAGATCGTCCGCCAGTTTCTTGCGCCCAAATCGGTCTGCAAGTTTCTGCCAGCCATCCACCGCGCCCGGAACGGTTATGGAATAAATCCCCCCCTGCGGCATATCCCGCAAACCTTTTTTGCGCAGAAATTCAATGGTCAGTTCTTTGGGCGCCCAGCCGCTGGCATTCAACCCGTATAATTTGTTGGCCTTCGCGTCGTACACGATCGCAAAAAGATCTCCGCCGACGCCGTTCATCATCGGTTCTACAACACCCATAGCCGCATTGGCCGCGATGGCCGCATCCACGGCGTTTCCGCCGTGTTCCAGAATTCGCACTCCGGCCTGCGCCGCCAGGGGCGATTCCGCCGCAACAATGCCATTGCGCGAAATCACCATGGAGCGCGCCTGCGAGCGGTCTTGAGCTTGCGTGGAGAAGATGGGCATCAGGCACAAAATGTAAATCGAAAAAGCTAGTAACCTAAATCTTTGCATCATCGAACCTCTCGGCCGCTAAATTCCGCGCCGCCCGGGAATTTCACTTCGTAAATTTGTGCGTGACTATACACTGCCGATTGCCGTTTGGACAGCCACCGCCGCTTCACGCCCTCAAATGATTGGCATTTGCCCCGGGAGTCTCTAGAATCGAGTAGCGCGGGTGCTGCCCAATATCCGATTTGCAGCCAGAAACTGTGGCCCGCGCCCGGAGACTTTTCATTGCCGCAACAACCTCAGGAAAAAAGCAGCGTGCGCGAAGAGAAAAAGCCCGCGCCCGAACTCCAGCAACCGGAAGTGGACGCGCTGCTCAGCGGCCGGCACACCGATCCTTTTGCCTTACTTGGGCCGCATCCTGTTCGCGACGGATGGTCCATTCGTTTTTTCATTCCTTGGGCAGCCGAAGCAAGCATCGCCATCGTAAGTCCGGGTTCCACCCCGGGCGCTAACACCGCCGTCTCCCCGGCTCCCGCCGCTAAGCCCGTGCCTCCGGCTCACAACATAAAAATCGCTGACGCCGTGAAACTACGCCCCGAGGGGCTTTTCGAAGCGCTATGGCCTTCGAACCAATCCGCGCCACCCGCGCCCGGCAGTTACAAGATTCAAGGTCGCACCCACCATGGCGAATCTTTCGAAATGTACGACACCTATTCCTTCCCCTACCTCCTCAGCGAATTCGATTTGTACCTGATGGGCGAAGGCCGCCATTACGACACTTACGAAAAACTTGGTGCGCATCTAAAAACCGTTCAGGAAGTTCGCGGCGTGAATTTCGCGGTGTGGGCGCCCAGCGCCAGGCGTGTCAGCGTCGTCGGCGATTTCAATCATTGGGATGGCCGCGTCAACGTCATGCGCGCGCGGGGCTCCTCCGGCATCTGGGAACTCTTCGTTCCCGAATTGCCCGAAGGCGCGATCTACAAGTATGAAATCATCGGCGCGGCGGGAGATATGCTCCCGCTAAAGGCTGATCCCTACGCTTTTCGCGCGGAACTGCGACCCAACACCGGCTCCATTGTCACCAACCTCGATACCTACCAATGGAACGACACCAGGTGGATGAAGGAGCGGCCGCAGAAAAATTGGTTCGAATCCCCCGTTTCCGTATATGAAGTACATCTGGGCGCGTGGCGCCGCGTGCCGGAAGAAAATAATCGTTGGCTGTCTTACCAGGAACTGAGCGATCAGCTCATCCCCTACGTCAAAAATCTTGGCTACTCGCACATCGAGCTGCTGCCCATCATGGAGCACCCCTTCGACGGCTCCTGGGGCTACCAGACGCTGGGATACTACGCCGCCACCAGCCGCTACGGCTCGCCCGCGGATTTTATGGACTTCATCGACCGCTGCCACAATGCGGGTATCGGGGTGCTTCTCGACTGGACCCCTGCGCATTTCCCCCGCGACACCTACGGCCTCGCCCAATTTGACGGCACGCATCTCTACGAGCATTCCGATCCGCGCCAGGGCTCGCAACTCGATTGGGGCACACTGGTCTACAACTACGGCCGCAATGAAGTTCGCAACTATTTGATTTCCAACGCGCTCTTTTGGCTGGACAAATACCACATTGACGGTCTGCGCGTGGACGCTGTCGCCTCCATGATTTACCTGGATTATTCGCGCAAGCCCGGCGAATGGATCCCCAACAAGTTCGGCGGCCGCGAAAACCTCGAAGCCGTGGACTTTCTCAAACGCCTGAATGAAATTGCCTTCGAGCGTTTTCCCGGAATCCTTACCATCGCGGAAGAGTCCACCGCCTGGCCCAGCGTCTCGCGCCCCACTTATCTCGGGGGGCTGGGCTTCAGTATGAAGTGGAACATGGGCTGGATGAACGACACCTTAAAATATTTCTCCGCCAACCCCGTTCACCGCAAATACGAACACAACAAGCTCACTTTTTCGCTTATCTACGCTTTCACCGAAAATTTCGTGCTGCCCTTTTCACACGATGAAGTCGTCCACGGCAAGAATTCCCTGCTGCACAAGATGCCTGGCGACATGTGGCAGCAATTCGCCAACCTGCGGCTCCTGTACGCCTATCAGTATGCGCATCCAGGCAAGAAACTTTTGTTTATGGGCGAGGAATTCGGCCAGCGCCAGGAGTTCAGCGAAGCCCGCAGCCTCGACTGGCATTTGCTACAGTGGGACTCGCACAAGGGACTGCAGCAGCTGGTTGCCGACTTGAACAAGGTCTATGCCGCGGAACCCGCGTTGCATGAAGTGGACTTTGACTGGCCCGGGTTTGAGTGGATCGACGCCAACGACGCTGACAACAGCATCTTTTCCTTCGCGCGCCACGGGAAAAAGCCTGAAGACCTGATGGTCGTCATCTTGAACGCCACCCCCGTGCTGCGCGGCGAATATCGCGTCGGCGTACCACAGCCGGGCTTTTACGCGGAGGCACTGAACACCGATTCCGCCGTGTATGGCGGCTCTAATGTGGGAAACCTCGGTGGAGTCCGCACCGAGCCGATTCCCCACATGGGCCGCCCCCACTCGCTGACCCTCACGGTCCCTCCGCTGGCGGGATTGTTCCTGAAATGGACCCCTCAGCCCTAGTGTCTGATCCAGGGCTGGCTCCGCCGCCCCAATTAAAATCGCCACCCACGAAACATTTCCGAAACCTGCCTCGTATGTATGTTCAGTGCCACAGGAGGCATCCATTCCATGCTCAATCGCACAAAGCGTATCCACCGGCCCGCCACTCTGCTTGCTGCCATTCTTCTGACCTCTTCGCTGCCGCTGCTGGCTCGGTCCGCAGCTTCCGGACAGAGCACTACACCTGCCAAAACCGAACGGTGGCTGCACGTGCGCGTCATCAATTCAGACAACAAGGGCGAGACTGTGCGCGTGAACGTGCCGCTGGATCTGGCAGAAAGCGTTCTTCCCACCATTAATAAAGAACATCTCCACAACGGCAAGGTAACCATCAGCGAAGCGCACATGAACGACGTAGACGTGCATGCCCTGATGAATGCCGTCCGCAATGCCAAAGACGGCGAATATGTCACCGTGCAAGGTCCAGATCAGGACGTGCGCGTGGCGAAGCAAGGCGGGCACCTGCTGGTGCATGTGAA
>JALYLI010000024.1 GCA_030774335.1 Acidobacteriota bacterium
AAACGATGCCGCTTTTGAATGGCTGGATAAAGCTTTTGAAGCTCATGATATGTGGATCAACTTTATAAAAGTTGATCCTAAGATGGATTCCCTGCGCAGAAGCCCTCGCTATATCGAATTGTTGCGCCGCGTCGCACTTCCAGATTGAAACTGACGTTCCTCTGGGTCCCCGCCAATTGGTGATGCGGGCGACGAGGCATAGGAGCCGACGGTCTTCCGCCGGTTTACGGGCCGCCCGTTACCTCGTGGGTCGTAACTCGTGCTAAACGGAAGTTATACCGGGCCAGAAGTCCGCTTCTGGGAAGTTTCAAACTTCAACGCGAGCCTAACCGTCAGTCTTGATCCTTCTGTACCTGCCTTTACAGCGCCGACAAAATAATCGAACGTGCGTTAGGAGAGGGTGAGGCAAACTCGGACTCAGACTCCATCTAGACTCCACATAACGTCGAAACAAGCCAAAACAGGCATACAGTGGGAATCAGTCGGCCTGTAAAATCAATGGTTTAAGTGGCGGATGAAACCCCGAAGGTCGTTAGAAGGCAGACGCTCTATCCAGCTGAGCTACGGGCGCATCCGTGCAGATGCAGCAAATTACGATCATTCTATCGTGATTTTAGTCCATTCAGACTCCATTTAGACTCCCCAGACTCTATCTTCCGCCGAATTGATTCATGCCGCTGCCACTTTCTCGATGGCACCCTTGCTTTGGTTTGGCTTGGCAATGCCTGTCATAGTGTGAAGCGTGGGCATCCTATCCACCTACGACTTATGGCATCTACACGCTGATGGCCAGCCTTGGCAGGTCCGCTGTGGGTCACGCTTGTAGAATATGGCTCCGCTCGCGCCGCCGTTATTTTTGGATTGCGAAGGACAGCAGCGCTACGCTCGGATTCAACGTCGGAATCCTTCCGCGCATCACATTAGACCACTGCGATAGCGATCGGCTGCTTGTGAAGGATTTCACCGATGACGCACGCGGCAACGCCGCGTTCCTTCATCGCCTCCAATGCTTGATCGGAAAATTCTGGCGCAAGCGCAATCAGCAGTCCACCTGAGGTTTGTGGGTCGAACAGCAAGGCGCGAAACTCTTCCGATACTGACGGCGCAAAATCAACGGAACCTTGCAGGAAGTCCCGGTTATTTTTTAATCCGCCCGAGAAGAACTTGCCCCGCGCCGCTTCAAGTGCTCCGGGGAAAAGTTCAACTTGCTGGTGATGAATGCGCATCGAAACTGCGCTGCCATCGGCCATCTCTCTCGCGTGACCGATGAGCCCGAAACCCGTCACGTCGGTGACAGCGTGTATTGGCGGCCTTCCCGGAGCCTGAACATCCAACTCGCGGAGCACTTCGGCAGCAGGCCGGTTCAAGCGCGCCATCGATTGTGTCGCGGCGCTTACCCAGGATTCCTCCGCGCTGCCATGCTTCAACGCGGTGGAGATCACTCCAGAACCGAGAGGCTTGGTCAGTAATAGCAAGTCCCCGGGCTGCGCGCCCACGTTTCTCCAAATCTTGTCGGGATGAATCAAGCCCGTAACGGCATAACCGAACTTGATTTCCTCATCCGTGATGGAATGTCCGCCAACCACCGCACAACCCGCGTGCATCATGATGTCGAGCCCGCCGCGTAAAATCTCTTCGAGCACTTCAAAATCTCCCGCTGCAGGATACGCCAGTATGCTGAGCGCCGAGATAGGGCGACCTCCCATGGCGTAAACGTCACTCAAGGAATTAGCAGCCGCGATTTGGCCGTATGTGAACGGATCGTCAGCCACCGGCGTCAGAAAATCAACCGTCTGCACCACCGCCATTTCGTCGCTGAGACGATAGACCGCCGCGTCGTCGCTGGTGTCGTAACCAACGAGCACATTTGCGTCGGTCTGCCGGGGCAGCCTTTTGAGCAGGGAGTCCAATAGACCTGGACTCAGTTTCGCCGCTCAACCCGCAGCTTTAGCCGATTTTGTCAGGAAAACCCGAGTCTTCATTGCAGTCCTTTTCAACGCCGCCATATTGTATCGTAAGACAGCGTCAACAAACTTACGCTCAGGCTGCTTCCGACTCTTTCAGGTGTAAGGCTTTGTCCCGGGTTGTCAAACCGACAGGCACAGATAGAAATATGATTAAGGATAAAATTAACTCCCGCTGAACCAAGGTGCTGAGCGGAGTACCATGCAGATAGCTGAATGGGAAAGAACTTGGCTTCGATATTCTTCCGCAGAACAAATTGCGGAGCGCATGAGCGATGGGGCCTGGAAAACTCGCTTACACGCTGGTACATCGCGATGGTGGTGCACCGCGCTTTACCGCCAGAGGTGTATGAAGAACACCCCCTCGCGTGATGCAGTCGGCGGGCTGTTGGTACCGAGTGCTGCGGAGAAGGCTCCGATATTAGTGGCAAATTTGATCATCGAATTAAGATTTCAGATTCGCGATGCTTTTTTAAACTGAGGAGGACAGCAGATGGCAACCATCACAGTAAAAGACGGCACAGAGATTTATTACAAGGACTGGGGCAAAGGGCAGCCCATCGTTTTCAGTCACGGCTGGCCGCTAAGTGCCGACGACTGGGATGGACAGATGTTGTTCTTCGGCCAGCGCGGGTACCGCGTCATTGCGCACGACCGCCGTGGTCACGGGCGTTCTACCCAGACGTGGGACGGCAACGACATGGATACCTACGCGGATGATCTGGCGGCGCTATTCGAACACCTCGATCTCAAGGACGCCGTCATGGTGGGTCACTCCACAGGCGGCGGCGAAGTGGCCCGGTATCTCGGCCGTCACGGCACCGGACGCGTGGCCAAGGCCGCGCTCATCAGCGCGGTGCCGCCGCTTATGCTGAAGACCGCCAACAATCCAACCGGCCTGCCTTTGTCGGTCTTTGACGATCTTCGCAACGCCCTGGCTGCCAACCGTCCGCAGTTCTACAAGGACATCACTATTCCATTTTACGGCTACAACCGGCCAGGCGCGAAAATTTCGGAAGGGATTCGCGAGCACTGGTGGCTGCAGGGCATGATGGGCGGGATGAAAGCGCATTACGACTGCATCAAGGCTTTCTCGGAGACCGATTTTACGGAAGACCTGAAGAAGATCGATATCCCGGTGTTCGTAATGCATGGTGAAGAGGATCAGATTGTCCCCATCGTCGCTGCCGGTCCGATGTCTGCGAAGCTCTTGAAGAATGCGACCAGCAAGTTTTATCCCGGCTTTCCACATGGCATGCCCGCCACTAACGCGGAACAGATCAACGCCGACCTGCTGGCCTTCCTGAAAGGCGCTGCAACGGCCGCGGCATCCTGACGATAATTTGCCGACGGGCTGCGCGAATCGGGGGACTCGGATTTTCGAACACGCAGTCCGGCTGCTATTTTTCTATTCGATATTTTCAGAAGCCAGCCAAGGCGTTCGTACCTTTAAGTCTTTGTTCGAATTCGAAAGCGAGGAGCTAGATCATGATTCTGCACATTTTCACCCTGGCCCATGTGCTTATCAGTTTGGTGGGAATTTTCACCGGGTTCGTAGTTGTCTACGGATTGATCAATGCAAGGCAGTTGGGAGGTTGGACTTCCTGGTTTCTGTGGACTACTGTGCTTACCAGCGTGACCGGATTCATGTTTCCGTATCACGGCTTTCAGCCCTCCTACGTGGTCGGCGCTGTTTCGCTGGTAATTCTGGCGGCGGCCATCCTGGCCCGCCGGCACCTGGCGACCGGCTGGAAAAAAACTTACGCCATCAGTTCGGTCCTCGCGCTGTATCTGAATTTCTTCGTTCTGGTAGTCCAGCTTTTCCGCCGCGTGCCCGCGCTGAAAGCTCTGGCGCCGACTCAAACTGAGCCGTCGTTTAAAGGCACTCAACTGATCGTGCTGCTTTTTTTCGTAGTACTCGCCATTCTGGCCACCACCAAGTTCCGCCACGCACAACCGCGCACCGCTTAATCAGGATACGACCTATCCCAGATTACGTCCTGGGAATCACTGCTGGCCTCGAGCGGATCTGGGATGAGATATAGCCGAATGTATCGCGGACTTTTTACCAAAATTTTGAAGGAGTTTGTAAAGTGAACCAGAAAACGTGGAAAATCTGGTATGTCCCTCTTCTATATGACCTCGGCGAAGACCTGCGTCTCGTGCTTATATCGGTCACGGAGGGAGCAGACAAGCCTTTGAAATATCCGACCATTTTTAACAGCGCCGAACTCGCCGTGATCACCAAGATGGATCTGGCCGCCGCGGTAGAATTTGACGAAAAGCTGCTGTTCGAAACATCCAAGCAGTCCGGCCAGGAGCGAAGTTTTGGAATTATCAGCAAAAACGAGCGGTGGGATGAACGAGTATTTAGAGTTCCTCGCGCGCCGAAAGAGTTCTGCTCGCGAACCCCCTTTGCCAGTTTGAAATGAAAATCTAACTCCGTGGATCCTCGTTCTGACGGCGTCAATCCAGCGATTGATTGGGGTTAAACAGACTGAGGGGCGCGATCCGTTATGAGTTCCGCTTGGGGATCCCAATACTGTTTCTTGCCTGACCAATAAGCTTGCGTAGCCATGATGCATGCGACGGATTGCGCGAATCCGTTTTCTACGGTGGCAATCGGTTGCCGGCGATCGCGCATGCATTCAATCCAGTTGGCCATGTGCTCGACGGACAGATCGTCTATGCCCATGGGAGGCAGGTCCCTGTCGCCCGGTAAAAGTAGATATCTTCCAGGGCGCTGCTTATCGATGTCGGGATTGTCTTCGTGGTTGCCTTTTTCTTCTACCAGCTGATAGCGCGGGCTACCCTCACCACCGAGGTTGATCAAAGTTGCTTGCTTGCCCATGTAGCGAGTGAAACTGGGCGAATCATTCCCGAAGCTGGTGGAATAGCTGGCCAAAAAGCCTTTCGGATATTCCAGCAGCGCCTGAAAAGTGTCCGGATTTTCCCTTCCATCATGCCAGGCAAAAATTCCGCCGTGCGCAGTTACCGAGCGGGGAAAGGATTCGTTCATAAAGTAATGCACCAGATCGATGCCGTGGCTCATCCACTGATCGGAAATGCCGCCAGAGAAATCGCGGTAGAGACGAAATTCAAAATACAGGCGGGGATCAAATTGACGTTGCGACTTCGTCATCAGCCACTTGGTCCAGTTGGTGTCGCCTTCGCGGATTTGAGCCACTTCCTTGCGGCCGCGCCAACGCGGGCCATGATAGTTCCAGACAATCTCGATTTTGCTGACATCGCCGAGAACGCCGCTCTGTATAGTTTCGCGGGCCAGTTTTGGATACGGCTCGCTGCGATGCTGGGTTCCCACCTGCGCGATGACCTTGTACTGACGCACGGCATCCCGCGCGGATTTTATTTCGCTGAGAACGTTGCCCATGGGTTTTTCGACGTACACGTCCTTGCCCGCTTCTGCAGCAAGTTTCAGTATGGGCGAGTGTGAATGCTCAGGAGTGGAAATGATGACGGCATCCACATCGCGAAGCGCCAGCAGTTGCTCGGGCTCTCCAAATGTGCGGGGGGATTTGCCATAGAAAACGGTGTTAGCGGCCTGAGCTTTTTCACGGTTGATTGACCATAGATCGCACACCGCGGTCATCTCTACGTTATGGCTTTGCTTTAATCGTGAGGCGATCTGATCCAAGTCGGTGCCGCGGTTGCCGATGCCGATGTGTCCAACCGAAATTCGATCGTTTGCACCGGCAATCCGGCCGTAGGATAACGCGCTACTGCCCAGAGCTGCGCCACCGCCGATCACCTTGGCGGTATTATTCAGGAATTTTCTGCGATTCATTTTGCCGATGAGCTTGAAGTTCATGTGTTCTTCCTTTCACGGGAAACTCGTGTTTGGTCGAGAAACTTTTTTACCGTTTGGCTCAGTGAACGCCTGCTCATCGCGCCGACCAGTTCTGCGGGGCCCAAAACACAAAGTGTCAGCGCAACCAAACGTCAAGGTGCTCGCGAACGAATTCGTCGTCCTGCAAATGGGGATAAAGATTGCATACCCGATCAATCTCGTCTGCCTGGCCCGGAGAAAGGTCTTCGTGCGGGTCGAGGCACCACCGGCCTTCGAGCAGGCCTTGCCGGCGTAAGATTTCGTGGATTCCCGGAATGCAACCGCGATACTGGTGCGCCGGGTCGAAGAGGGCGGCGTTCGCATCAGTGATTTGCTGAGCCAATGTCAGCAGGGTAGATGGAACATTCGTCGGATGGCGGTTTGCTGCGGCAAGATGTTCGACAGCCTTGCTAGTCCACACCGCCCAGTGGCCTAGCAAGCCCCCGGAAAAACGCAGGCGCTCGTCTGAAAAACAATAGGTGGTGAGTAGATCAAGCAGAATATTGTCATCGTTGCCAGTGTACAACGCAATTTCGCTGGAGCGGCCGGAGGCGGCCAAGGCGCGGATTACTTCCAGGGTTTGATAGCGGTTGAATGGCGCAACCTTGATGGCCACAACATTTTCGATCTGGCAGAATTTGCGCCAGAATGTGCAGGACAGTGCGCGGCCGCCAACGCTGGGTTGCAGGTAAAATCCAATCACTGGAATTATGGAGGCGATGGCGCGGCAATGTTCGATCAGCTCTTCAACGGAAGCATCCGGGAGTGCGCCGAGGCTAAGAAGTACAGCGTCGTAACCAAGTCGGGCCGCGATGCCCGCTTCGGAAGCGGCCTGATCTAGTTTTCCACAAACGCCGGCAACCTTTACGGCGTCGGTTGCGCGCATTTCCTCCATGGCGATTCTCAAAACAGGTTCGAACAATCCAACCGCGGGGTTGCGGATGGCAAACTGCGTGGTGTGCACACCAACGGCAATTCCGCCGGCGCCCGCAGCGAGGTAGTAACGTGTAAGAGCGCGCTGCCGCCGCTCGTCCAACTTACGTTCGCTATTTAGAGCGAGAGGATGTGCGGGAATCACCAGCCCAGAAAGTAATTGCGCGCGCAGAGACATTAGAATTTTCCGTCCCGAACCTGGAAATGGGTCGGCTTGTTCAGTCGCGACCCTCCGGCAGAAATCCACGCGGCCGTCCAACCAAGCATTTCCGGAACGGAGACGGACGGTGCGCCAAACAATCGATGGCATTTGGCGGCGTTACTCAACAAGGCCGTGGGCATTTCCTCCGAACTGTAGGTAGGTTGCAGATTAAACCGGCGGCCGAACTCTTCGGCGATGTAGCGCACGCTTAAGGTTTCTGGGCCGGTGAGATTCAAGATCATCGGCGGCGACTGGCAGTGTTCAAATGAACGCAGGCAAACTGAATTGGCATCGCCCTGCCAGATGACATTTACGAGACCCATACGAAGGTCAACTGGACGACGCTCAAAGACGCTAGTGCCAATATCCAGGAGAACGCCATATCGCAAATCAATCGCGTAATTCAATCGCAGAATGGCGACCGGAGTACGCCATTGGCGAGAACCGTATTCAAACATACGTTCGCGGCCCAGAGCGGACTGCGCGTATTCGCTTACAGGCGCGACCGGTGTGGACTCCACCGCGCCGCCCTCCATCGCGTGTCGCAGCGGATAAACATTGCCGGTCGAAAACGCCACGATGCGTGCGTAGCGATAACGCTCGGCTACCAGGCCGGGCAAAAAGGTATTCATCGCCCAGGTTAAATCTTCGGAGCCGGTGGTTCCGAATTTTCGAGCGGCCATGAAAATGACGTTAGGAATATCCGGCAGTTTGGCGAGCGCGCCGGGTTCGAGCAGATCGGAAACCATTGTTTCGACACCATCGGTCGCTAAATTGTCACGAAGAGATCTATCGGAAAACCGCGCCACGGCCACAATTCTTTTGCGAACTCCCGCTTTTTCGGCTGCACGTCGGGCGCGGCGGGCCAGGCTCGGGCCCATTTTTCCGCCCACGCCGAGAATGAGCAAATCGCCATCCAGTCTGGCGATAGCCGCGGCATCCGCATCGGACGGGCGCGAAAGAGCTTCTTCGAGTTCGGCGTCAGTGGTTATTCGCATGCTTATCCCAGTTCGAATCCCGCGATGGCGTAGACCAATTGATCATTTGTAGTGATGCGGCCGCCAAAAACCATGCGTTCCAGGCGGCGTTGACGAATGAAACCGAATTCTTGCGCCAGCTCGATAGCTTTTTCGTTGGTGGCGAGAATGTCCCAATACCAACTTGACCCAGAATATGCTCGCAGGGTTTGTTCTATCACAGTGCGGGCAGTTTGCTGATCCGCGGCAACGCACGGTCCCAAATACCTCGAGCGCGATCCGGGACGAGCGAAACTATAACCTTCGGGTGTAGCAACCGAAGGGTTACGCTTGGCGAGTTCGCGGAGCACCTCGGCGCGATCGGCACCAAATGCTTCGCGATCCATTTCCTTCGACACAGTAGGTGGTGAAGCAGACGGTGAGCGTCGCTCACCCTCTTGATTTCGATCTGGGTCGCGAAACCAACGCTCAACAATTTGCTCGGTGGTGAAACCAAGCTTTTCATACAGCGGCTGGCCATCCGCGGTGGCGTCCAGTTTTACGCTGTCTATTTTTAGGCTGGCAGACCGTTCCAGTGCGGCCTGCATTAATCTTCGCGCGAAGCCCATACGTCGATAATCGGGCTTGGTCAACACCATTCCGATCCACGCAAGTTGCTGACCGTAGCGGAGTAGGGTTGTTGTAGCGACGACGCGATCGTCAACTTCAATTCCGAAGCAACCTCTAGGGTCGAGCCGCAGCAGCAATTCCCAATCGTCACTTGTTTGGTTCCAGCCGGCAAGGCGCGAAAGTTCCAGTGCATCCGGGAGATCGCTGGGTCGCAGTTCGCGAAGGTTTTCTGCAGGCATAGATGCGACGTCGTCCTTAACGGCACCGGGCGCGTGGCTTAACTGAGATTCGAAGTGTACGACGAGTCGCCGCGAATACCATTCGAATTGTTACGGATTCCTTTGTTTACCTTCGGAGGCTGGCACGTTAAGCTCTGGGCCACATGTTGACATTCGGAAGTTGCTCAGGCCCGAATTGATGGCTGAGGCGCGGACTCCTGCGAGTGAAAGGGCGCGGCCCTTTCGGTATTCACTGAGGTGGGTCATTGGCGCGTTGTTGTTCACCTCCACGGTGATCAATTATCTTGACCGGCAGACCCTTTCGATCCTGGCGCCATTCCTTAAAGTCGACTACCGATGGACCAACACGGATTACGCGGCGATCGTAATTGCATTTCGCATCGCCTACTCCCTGGGCCAGACGGTATGCGGGCGGCTGATTGATCGCGTTGGCACGCGGCGCGGAATTACCTTGACGGTCGCGGCATATTCGCTGGTTTCAATGCTCACTCCGCTGGCGCGAGGACTATACAGTTTTGCATTCTTTAGATTTTTGTTGGGAGCCGGCGAGTCCGCCAATTGGCCGGCGGCCACCAAAGCGGTCTCCGAATGGTTTCCAAAAAGTGAGCGGGGGCTGGCGACAGCGCTATTTGATAGTGGCTCATCCATCGGCGGCGCGATTGCGCCATTTCTGGTTTTGGGGATCTACACGCGCTGGGGATGGCGCCCCGCATTCATCGTGCCGGGGGTGTTGGGAATTCTGTGGCTGATTTTGTGGCGATGGCTTTACCATCCTCCCGAAACTCATCCATTTATCTCGCCGCAAGAGCGCGAAATGATTTTGATGGACCGCCCGGCGCCCGAATCTTTGTCAAAGATCCGCCTGCGCTGGAACGAGTTACTGAAGATTCCCCAGACGTGGGGCGTCATCGTCGCCCGAACTTTCACTGACCCGGTGTGGTTTTTTATTACCGATTGGTTTCCAATTTATCTGATTGCGAAGGGGTTCGACCTGCGCGGGAGCTTGATCGCCGTGTGGGTACCGTTTATTGCCGCGGATTTGGGAAACTTCGCCGGCGGCGCGGCTACCGGTTATCTGGTGAAACGCGGTTGGGCGGTTGGCATGGCGCGGAAAGCGGTGGTGGTTGCGGGCGGATTTGGGATGACACTTCTGATTCCCACGATTATTTCTTCAAACCTCTATGTCATCACCACTTTGTTTGCCGCATCGACCTTTTTTTATGCCGCTTTCAGTACTATCGCGCATGTGCTGCCGACCGATTTATTTCCGGGCCATCTGGTGGCCAGCGTCAGCGGCCTCGGCGGGACGGGTTCCGGACTTGGGACGATCGTTGCGTTTCTGCTGGTTGGCCGGTTGGCGGATGCGCACCGCGCGGCTGCGACGCACTCGTTTGACTCCATTCTGGTGGCGGGAGGCGTGATTCCTTTTGTCGGAATGCTGCTGGTTCTTTTGCTGGTTCGCAATAATCGGGCCACCGAGCAGGGCTTGGCCCGTAGAATCTGAGTTTTAGCTGAAATCGCCGCGCTGCGAGACGCAATTAATTTTGTTCGATGGCAACCGCGGAACTTAGCATCGAACTGGAGTCGGCATCCAGGTAGACAGTGGTATTGGAATGATTCTGCAGCGCGGAAGCGGGAGCCATTGGGCTGACTTGCGCATTAAAACAATTCTTGACCGCCTGCGCTTTGCGCGCGTCGGGAACGATGCAGAGAATTTCTTTAGCTTTGAGGATCTGACTGATGGTCATGGATATTGCCTGGCGTGGAACATCCTCAAGCGAGGCGAACCATCCCTCATTAAGTTGCTGGCGTCGGCAAGGCTCGTCGAGTGTCACGACGGCGTATGGTTGCTGGTTGCCGAAATCCGCCGGAGGA
This sequence comes from Acidobacteriota bacterium, assembly GCA_030774335.1. Taxonomy (GTDB): domain Bacteria; phylum Acidobacteriota; class Terriglobia; order Acidiferrales; family UBA7541; genus Acidiferrum. Next base: position 10,647 of record JALYLI010000024.1, read on the forward strand.
TCGTTGAAAGCGAGATGACCATTTTCGCCAACGCCGACGAAGGCAACATCAATCGGGGCCTGCTGCAATTTTCCGCCAACCGTGCTCATTACTAATGCAGGATCGTCCGTGCCGCTGAGCAGATAATGATTTTCGATGCCGACTTTGTTGATGAGGCGCTCGCGCAGGTATTTGCAAAAGCTGGCCGGGTGCGTTTCCGGCAGGCCGACGTATTCATCTAGATGAAACATTTCGACGTGACGCCAATCGATATCGGGTGTGGCGGTAAGAGCATCAAGAAATTCAAATTGGGATGCCCCGGTGGCGGCGATGATGCGAGCCTGGCCACGAGCAGCGATGGCGTCTCGAATGATTGTGGCAGCGCGAGCGGCGGCGGCGGCCGCGAGCGACTTCTTGTCTGGAAATTTTCTGAGGACCAAAGCACACTCATTTCTATCAGAAAGTGTGATGAACGAATGCTCAGACGTTTGACAATTTATGATAGCGCGAATGACGTAAGGACCGGAAAGACGCACGACTGGCATGTGAAGATTGACTGGCATGATGATCCGAGAGAGGCGATTGAAGATGGAAGCGCTGCAGCTTCCTAAATATACGATCGGCGTTGGAGATCGCTTCGCGCTGCAGGGCAAGGCACAGTTGCGCGCGTGCGCGCTAGCACTGGAGTCGGGAATCGAGATTATTCCGGTGTGGAACAAATCCAATCGCGAACACTTGATTGTGGGCTCGGAGCCTTCAGAAACACGACGCGCGGCCGATTCGGCGGTTACGGAGATGGCGTGGCCACGCGCCTATTTCCTTGACGCCGATCATATCGGAATCCAAACCTTGGACCGCTTCATCGGGCCGTGCGATTTCTTCACGATCGATGTCGCCCACAAAATCGGCTCAGGGGCTGTTGCATCCGATATTCGCCAATTCACCGAGCGCCACCCGGAGCTGTCGGCGGAAACGATGCTCAAGCCGTTAGGCCTGCGGTTCAAAGCCAGTCGCGACAATCTAGAACATGTGGCGCGAAAATACCTCGCGGCGGTTCAGGAAGCCGGGAAAATTTATCGCTACATCGCGGATCGCAAAGGAGCAGGCAAGTTTGTGCCAGAGATTTCCATGGATGAAACCGATTCGCCTCAAACGCCGCTAGAATTGCTGATCATTCTGGCGGCGATCGCGGACGAAAAAATTCCGATCCAGACCGTTGCGCCAAAATTTACCGGACGTTTCAATAAAGGCGTCGATTATCGCGGAGATGTGGAGGGGTTTACGCGCGAGTTTACCGCTGATCTGGCGGTGGTGGCCCATGCCGTACGCAATTACAATTTGCCCGCTAACTTAAAACTTAGCGTTCATTCCGGCAGCGACAAATTCTCGCTGTACCGGCCAATCCATCGCGCAATCACAGATGCCGGAACCGGCATCCACCTGAAGACCGCCGGCACCACATGGCTGGCGGAACTTGCGGGGCTGGCGCTCGCTGGAGGAGAGGGATTGGAAATAGCGAGAGATATATGCCTTCAGGCCTATGAACATATAGATGAGCTATGCGCTCCTTACGCTTCAGTCATTGAGATTAATCGCGGGAAGCTGCCGTCCGCGGAAGCGGTGAAACGGTGGAGCTCACAAGAATATTTCGCCGCGTTGAATCATGATTTGAGTTGCGGCGCATACAACTCGGACTTGCGACAGTTGCTTCACGTGAGTTTCAAGATTGCCGCCAAAATGGGTGAGCGATTTACAGGTGCCGTCAAAGAAAACGTGGAGCTGATTGCTCGCGGAGTTACGGAAAATCTATTCGAACGGCACATACGCCCGGTGTTTTTTCCTGATTGAATTATCGACGAAATACCGCGGCGCAGGAGGTCTCACGGCAGGCGCGCGTCCATTCGTTGTTTCGTTGCCCACAACCCCGATGACGGGGTACTGATGAAAAATACCTTCTCGCCGTCGGGCATAGTGTTCCAACCTTCAGTCATGCGCTCAGGAGGATATCGCTTGAGCGCTTCTTCAAGAGGAACATAGCTGTAGCCAACCTGTTCGATTTCCTGTTTGCTTAAATAACCTGGAGCGTAGGAAATTGTGAAGCGGCCTTCGCTCGATCCATGCAAAAGATGCGCGGTAGCGTGTGCCAAGCGCTGCAGATCCACATTCTCCCGATATTGTTTCAGGGTCACGGGCGTGCCCCGGTAACCATACTTTCGAATCAACTCCTCCACAGATTCCTGCTCGCCGAAGCGCTCCAATCCGGGCGCAATGATTAACAATTCTCCGGCGTCCGCCAGCGCCATGCGCGTGCGGTACACCGCTTTGTTGGCGACCCAGGTGCTGTGAAATTCGTCTGCTTGCATGACCGCGACGATTTTGTGGATGGGTTCGTCGACGATGGTTATGTTTTCGCGCTTACTGGCACGCGCAGCCATCATGTAGGTTTCCAGATCATCGCCCACGTATACGCCACAGGTAACCAGTCGGTTTTCAGGGCTGCGCTTCATCACCACCTGGAAATAAACGTCGGGCAGATGGCCCAGGAATTCATTCTCCGCCCAGTTAAAACAGCTACGCAGAGGCGTGATGATCTCGCCCAGATTATTCTCGATCCCGTAGATAGCCGCGGCCATGTGCGAAGTACAAATCGTTTCCTTGCCGCCCAGGCCGATGAAATAATTTTTGTTGTGATTGGCGAAGCCCAGAACTTCATGGGGTACCACGTGGCCGATATTAATAATCAAGTCCCACGATTCGCGCACTAGCGAAGTGTTCAAATCTACGGGAATATCCCAGCCGGCCAAGCCGCCGGTGCTTTGCTCGACGAGTTTCGACGGGATCGTGCCAACTCTGGTGACGCCTCCAAGCCAATCGTGAATGTGAATATGATTGTCGGGAATTTTGCCAAACATCCATCGATTTTGTTCCGCGGTGTGCGGAACGTGCTGGCCGAGCGTGGGAATAACGTGCACATCGCAGTGACCCGCGAGCGCTTTATAGAGTGTCTCGGTTATTTTACCGGCGCCGCTGTGGGCCCGCGTGAGGTCCGGAGGCAGCAACAGGACCTTGCGAAGAACCTTCTTCAAGCGTGAACGAGCTTCACTGAGCAAGCGCAGCGCCAGTTCGTCCACTTCCGAACGTGATAATTCTTCCGCTTCATGCCAAAACCAGGGCACCGCTTACCTCAAATGAATTATTTTGTAGCTTGCCGAAAACCGCTCATGCATGCCGACCAATGCAGAACTATTGATTCACACCGCTGGCCAGAAATCCGCCATCGATCACTATGGTCTGCCCGTTCACAAACGAAGCCGCGTCGGACGCCAGATAGACAGCCGCACCGGCGACTTCTTCTGCCTGGCCGAAACGTCCCATGGGCGTGCGCATCAGCAGTTCGTGCCCACGCGGAGTTCCATCCAGCAATTTCTGGTTAAATTCAGTACGAAAAACGCCCGGCGCGATGGCGTTGACCAAAACGCCGCGACGGGACCATTCGACCGCCAGGGAACGAGTCAGGGAGACAACTGCTGCTTTACTGGCTGCGTAAGCGGCAACTTCCGATAAAGAAACAAAACTGTTCAGCGACGCAATGTTGATGATGCGCCCGTATTTGCGTTCGAGCATGTGCTGGCCAAAAATCTGGCAAGAGCGCAACGTGCCGGTCAGATTAGTATCAAGAATTTCATTCCATTGCTGCTCGGAAAACGAAACCGTTGGCGCGCGAGAAATTTTAGCCGCGCAATTGACCAAAACGTCCACCTTGCCAAATTTTCCAAGCACTTGATGCAGAAGGCTTTCCAGGGAAGCACGGTTGCAGACATCAGAAGCCACCTTTAAAGTGGCCCGGCCTTTCTGCTCCAGCTCGGCGGCGATCTGCTCGACGATTTCCTGACGGCGTCCGGAAGCGACGACGTCGGCGCCAGCCTCGGCGAAAGCCAGGGCAATAGCACGACCGATTCCGGCCGTTCCACCGAGGACGACGGCAACTTTTCCAGCCAGGCTAAATGGGTGCGCAGTCATGGTCTTTGTTGAGTTGTTTTAATCCCGATGACGAGACAAGCGCCACAGCTGTATATCAATGGTCAGCGGCAAGCTTCAACAAGCCAAAGCGCTCCGGGATATGAAACGTCTCACTCATTGTAGGTTGCCAAGCGATGTCTTTGCGAGTCGCCAGAGGCCCCTGGCTGCGAAAAAAGTTTACTCTGAATGTTTTGCCAACTGCCGGCGAAGCTTCGCTAAGAGCAGACCACGGGATTTTCATGGCGCCATACCACACCTTGGATTTGTGATCGATGCGCGCGGTAACCTGGAAACCGGAGTTCCACGTCCAGCCTTCTTCGTGATGAGGTTTCGCGAGATCGATGTCGAGGTCAATCCACTCGCCTTGGGGGGAGAGTTCAAATTCCTTGTAGCGGCGAATGTTCTGAAAGTCCGAACCCAGGAAAACTTCCGCAACATCCCAATTCCATAGCTGGTTGGTTTCGGCCTGCGTGCTGGGATTGGGTTTCAGTAACAATTCTTCGTAAGGGCAGATAAACAGGAAATAAAGGTATTCGCCGGTCCAGCGCGAGCGCACTTCGGTGCGGTAACCAGGAAGCGATTTCCCGCTTTTGTCTTTCTCGGCAAAGATGGCTGGCGCTAAACGCCAAAAGCGTGATTTTGGATCAGAGTTCACCGTCACATCGCGGGGTGCAAGCTTGCTCGTAGCAACCTCAACACCGGCAGCTGCGGCACCAACCGCCAGGAACGCCAGCACCGCGAAAATTCTGAGAGACCTCGTCATCGACATCTCCATAAGACAGTGGAATGACTGAATGCACAAAAACCAGTTACCGGTTATTCAAGCGACCGACCGCAGTCGGAACGAAAGCCAACCATCTAGCTGGCGATATTCAACAACCGGGAAGCGTTGCCGTTATACACCTTTTGCAATATGGCATCGGGCAAATGAATGCCGTAAATACGCCACCGTCCTTGTGGCGGGATTTCCGCGGGAGCGTAATCGAAATATTCGTCTTCCGTCTCCAGAAAACGATAATAAATTTCGTAAAGCTTATCGTTGTACACCTGCTGAGGGAATTCCTCGCCGTGAGGAGTGGCATCCGTACCAAACAGGATGCGGTCCTGGTATTTGTCGAAAAACTTTCGCGAAGTGCGAGGCTGGCGCCCCAATTCGCCAACCCGAGCGGCGGTGTCCACGGTCATATTTGGGAAGAGATCAAGATTGTCGCCGACATTCTGCAAATCTTCGGAAAAATTGCCAACGTGTAAAACGATAAATTGTGTTTTGGGGTGCTTCGCGAATACCCGGTTCCGTGCCGCGAGCAATTCCGCGTTGCTGGGGAAGTCGTGGCCGTAAAACGACCAGTCCGGATGGTTGTTCAGTTCTTCGTAGCGCTCATTGAAGCGATCGGTGGGTGTGAAAAACGCCACAGGGTCGGAAACGTGAATGGCCACGGGCATGTTCAACTGCCCGCAGGTGTCCCACATAGGATCAAAGCGCGGATCGTCAATTTTCACCAGCGCCCCGCTGGTGATATTTTCGCGTAGATACAGCCCAAGAGTTTTTAGAATTTTCAGGCCCCGGGCTCCGTCGCGATGGGCTTGCGCGATGGTCTCCGCTTGATTTTTGGGGTAGTTCGGTTCTTTGAAGCGCGAATACGCGGGCTCTGTGAAGGTGTAGAAGCGTCCCGGCACGGCCTTGTCGTATTTGTTGACGGCTTCCGCTAAACCTTTATCGAAGCCGCCGGTGAGATTCACCATCGCGCGAATATTTTTACGATCCATCACCGGCAGAAGCTCCGCGGGGGTCATGGGATATTCGCGCTCGGCGGAGAGAGCCACGCCATTTTCTGAATGTTTCGTGCCGGAAAGATGCGTGTGGATGTCGATAACCGGAAATTTCGCCCGCGGCACCGTAGTTTCCTGCACGCGCAGCATGCTTTTCGGCGCGTACTGAGAAATATCCAGCGGCTTGCGCTGCGGTGCCGCGTCGTCCGTACTGGGCGCTGATCCGTCCGGGGCCAAGACTCCTGGTTTCACGGCTGCCCCGGCAAGCAAGCCCATGCTGTATAGCCAACTTCGACGGTCAATCACGTTGTTCTCCTTTGTCCGCGAAACTGTTTACGCTGCGCGTACTCCCATTGCGAACCAGGCTGTTGGCATTAAAAAACAGGGGTATGGGCGCAAACCCTCAAGGGTGATCTCGCGCCCAGCCGTCGCAAAAAAATCTAGAACCTATATTTCAGCCCGAATTGCACCTGGCGCATGGGAATGGACAGCGATGTAATCGTACCGAACGCCCCCGGCCCATCGTCGAGAAAATTATCCGGCTGAGCAAAATACGGATGATTCAGCATGTTGAATAACTCGGCTCGAAACTCCAGTTTTTGTTCCTTGATCAAATTGAATTCTTTTCGAATGGAGCCATCGAGGATGGTTTCCCCTGGGCCGGTCAGGATATTACGCCCAGCGTTTCCAAACGTGAAGTCCGCCGGCGGCGCAAAAGCATTTACGTCAAACCAGAGTTCTGGCGATCGCTGGTCCGAAGGCAGATTTCCATTGCCGATGCGATCGGGGCGAAGCAGCCCTTGGCTGCCGGTTTTGGAAGGATCGAATCCGATGAGCGGTGAGAAGGGAAAGCCGCCGGCCATCGTGAAAATTCCACCGACGTGCCAGCCGCCGGCAATCAAGTCCAGCGCATGGTTTTCGATATTGTGCCGCCGGCCGCGGCCGAAGGG
>JALYLI010000025.1 GCA_030774335.1 Acidobacteriota bacterium
TACCGAAGCGGTACGAGCATTGCGATTTTGAAAGTTATGTCACGGATTTGACGGATGGGAAGACGTGGATGCCCGCGCATGCGCAGTCCATGAAGCAGGCCAAGATGTTGACGCAGGGATTTGTGCGCGACTATCCGGGTTCGGCAGAAAAGGGTTTGTTGCTGATGGGTCCTTCGGGTGTAGGCAAAACCCATCTAGCGGTGGCGGCGCTGAAAGAATTGATTCGGCGCGGGCATGGCGGGCTATTTTGCGATTACCGCGAACTGTTGAAAGAGATTCAGGCCAGCTACAACGCCGCTAGCGAGACTACCGAGCTGTCCATCCTCGAGCCGGTGCGGAATGTGGAGATTCTAGTGCTGGACGACCTGGGGGCAACGAAGCCTTCGGACTGGGTGCGGGATATTGTAGGAATTGTTTTGAATGCGCGGTACAACGAGAACCGCACGACCCTGATTACCACCAACTATGTGGATAATCCGGCGTCGGAGGGCGAGCCTTCGCGATTGCCTGGGGGGCGGATGATTCCGGCATCGCGGGAAGATGCGCTGGAGCAGCGGATCGGGAGTCGCATGCGTTCGCGGCTTTATGAAATGTGCCGGACGGTGGAGGTGATTGCGCCGGACTTTCGGAAGGAACGGACCCAGGCGGGGCGGGCGCAGGGTTGAGACTTTTCTCGAAGAGATATTGATAATTGGTTTCAGACTTAGATTCTTACTACCCGATGTTCCCAGGTTACGAACACATGCTCCAGGATCACTTGTGATTGACACTCAAATTCGCGACGCTATCCTTTTTGCTGTCGGAGAACGATGGACGAAAGTTGCTAAGGTAATTTTGAGAGTCGCGGATGCCATAGGGCGAGATTTACCATCAGGAGATGAAGGCTACAATGCGATTGCCGGAGAGATTGCCGCCTTGGTGCGCGCTGGCCGTTTGATTTCGCGGGGAAATATTGAGAACTGGCGCTTCAGCGAACTTCGGCGGCCTGATCGTCAAGAAGATTCAAACTGAGACACTTGTCCCCAGGCCCGATTCATTGACAGGGGGTTGAGGCGGCGAGTATGCTTTTTGCTGGGTTGCGGCGTTCCTCGTAACAATTCCAGCGGTTTTGGCAGTGCTTGCAGTGACGCCCGCGGCACCTTTTCCTTAGCGACCAACTGAACGGTCCACCTCCTTGCACGGCTATCCAAGTAAGGATCTGGCAAGGAATTTTTTCGACTAAACAGGGATAAATATCCCGGAGGCCTACAACCATGTTTTCTTCTGACCACGACAACCAGAGCACTTCCAATAGCGGCGAGAATGCGGGTGCGGCCGCTGCGGCTGCACCGGACGCGGAAAACACCGCGAAGAATTCGAACGGGGAGCAGGTTTCGGCAGGCTCGGAAACGCGCGAACAAAAACACGAACAGAAAAATGAAGCTGGCGAGCCAAAGCACGACGGCGCGGCTTCGGCCAGGCCGGCCAGCGTGCACGACGACGGCGCTGCTTCCACTTCGGCCCAAGATACTGCAGGCGCACACAGCGACGGCGCGCACAGCGATGAGGCCGCGAAAGACGGCGGGCAAACTGCGGCTGTATCGCAGGGTGATGGCGATTCGCGCCAACGGCCGGCCAGTAGCCAGAAGGATGGCTCGCAGAACGCGGCTGGGGGCGAAAGCAGCGGCAGCGATTCCAAGGATTCTTCTTCCGGCACCGCTCATTCTGCCGAGAAGGCGAGCGACGCGGCGGCGCATGCGCCTGATGCGGAGGCAGCGGCGGCGGCGGATGAAGCGGCCGGCTCAGAAGAGATGAGCAAGTTGATGGAGCAGTACGACGAGAAGCAGGAAGCGGCTTCCCAGAGCGAAATAATTGAGGTTACCGTCGTGGCGTACACCGAGCACGGCGTGGTGGTGGACACCGGGCAAAAAACCGAAGGGCTGATTCCCGCGGCGGAATTTTCGGAGACGGAGATTCCGCGTCCCGAACCGAACGCCAAGATTGAAGTGCAGCGCACCGGGGAACGCAAAGACGGATTCGAAATTCTGTCTTACCAGAAAGTTTTGCGCCGGCGGATGTGGGAAAAGCTGGAAGCGGCTTTCAAGGCCAAGGAGACGGTCAAGGGCAAAGTGGTGGACCGCATCAAGGGCGGGCTGGTGGTGGATATCGGCGTGCGAGCGTTTTTGCCTGGCTCGCAATACGATTTGCGGCCCCTGGCGAACCTGGACGACTTGATGGGCCAGGAAATGGAAGTGCGGATCACCAAGCTGAACCGGCGCCGTGGAAATATTGTGGTGAGCCGCCGCGCGATTCTGGAAGAAGGGCAACTGGCGAAGCGCGCGGAGTTGATGGAATCGCTGCATGAAGGAGACAAGGTTCACGGCTTCGTGAAAAACGTGACGGAGTACGGGGCGTTCGTGGACCTGGGCGGAATCGATGGGCTGTTGCACCTGACGGATTTGAGCTGGGGACGCGTGAAGCACCCCTCGGACATGCTCAAGCCGGACCAGGAGCTGGACGTCGTTATTTTGAAGTTTGACAAGGATAAGCAGCGTATCTCGCTGGGCCTGAAACAACTGATGCCCGATCCGTGGGTGAATGCTTCGGAGAAATATCCCGCGGGCGGAAAAGTGAAAGGCAAAGTTGTGGGCGTGGTGGACTACGGGGTGTTCGTGGAGCTAGAACAAGGAATAGAGGGGCTGGTACACGTTTCGGAGATGAGCTGGAATAAAAAGCCGACGCATCCATCGAAGCTGGTGAAGGTGGGCGACGAAGTGGACGTGGTGGTGCTGGACATCAAACCGAGCGACCGCCGCGTTTCACTGGGGATCAAGCAGGCGCAGCCGGATCCGTGGATGCTGATCGCGGAGAAATATCCGGTGGGCATGATTGTGACCGGAAAGATTCGCAACATCGCGGAATTCGGCGCGTTCGTGGAGATCGAGGATGGCTTCGACGGGCTGGTGCACGTCAGCGACGTGAGCTGGACGGAGCGGATCAAGAATCCGCACGAGGTCTTCAAGAAGGGCGATGAAGTTACCGCCAAGGTTTTGAAGATCGATCCGGAAAACCGGCGGGTGTCGCTGGGTATCAAGCAGGTCAACGACATCTGGGGCGACTGGTTCAAGCAGCACAAGGTGGGACAGATCGTGAAGGGCAAGGTTTCGCGCATCGCCACGTTCGGGGCGTTCGTGGAGCTGGGCGAAAATATCGAAGCGCTATGCCACAACACGGAGATCGAGGAGCACAAGCGGCGGCGCGATGAAGGTCCGGCGCCGATGCATCGCATGACGACCGGCCCGCTGAAGAGCGCAGGGCCGCTGGAGCCGGGCAAGGAGTACGATTTCAAAATCGTGAAGATCAGCCCGGAAACGCGACGCATCGGGTTGAGCTACCGCGCGGCGGTGAAGCAACAGGAGCGGCGGGAAATTGACCAGTACCGGTCGACGTCGACTGCCAAATCATCATCGACGGCGACGATTGGCGACGCGCTCAAGTCAAAACTGGGACGCTAAAGACAATGTTGGCGGCTTTTTCGGGTTGACCGGGGGGGCCGCGAAATTTTGGCTCGATTCCAATTGGTCCATGTGGACAATTTCATTTACGCAGGCACCGATTTAATGATAGGAAGGGTGCACCAAGGGGCGGTTCTCCCCTGTAAACCGTTTTGAAACACCGATTTGGGTGATAGCAAAGCGGCCAGGGTCGGTGGCAGGTTCTCCGCGCGCGAAAAAGGCACAGGGATTATGACCAAGCATCCAACATTGACGAAGGCAGACCTAATTGAAGAGGTGCTGCGTATCTCGGAACTTCCGCGAAAAGAGTCCGAGACGATCGTGGAGACTATCTTCGAGAGCATTATCGAAGCGCTGCAAAAAGGCGACAAGATCGAGATTCGCGGATTTGGAAGTTTTCGCACGCGGGAGCGGCGCGGGCGGATCGGGCGGAATCCGAAAACGGGCGCCAAGGTGGATGTGCCTCCAAAGAAAATTCCCTTCTTCAAGCCCAGTAAAGAACTGAAGGATTTTGTGAATAACTCGGAAGGCGATGGCGTCGAAGGCGGGACGCCGGCTGCTCCGGCGACCCCAGCGGGTGCTGTTCCGGGCGACGCTTCTCATTCCTGATTAGTTTTTACTTTTCAAATTCCTGAAGGTAGACGCGAGTCAGCGCTGCGCGCGCTAGGGCGCGATTGTACGTTATGCTGTGCGAGCATTATTTTGCCGAGGATGCTTGATGGATTATTTGTGGTCGCCGTGGCGTTATGAGTACATCGCGCACGCTGACGAAAAACCGGCGGAATGTATTTTTTGTGACGCGCTGGCGCGCCATGATGACGCGTTGACGTTGATCGTTTATCGCGGGAAGAAAGTTTTCGTGATTTTGAATCGTTATCCGTATACCTCGGGGCACGTGATGATTGTGCCGTATGCGCATGTAGCGGAATTACGATTATGCGATGCGGAGACACTCGGGGAAATGATGCAACTGGCTGCGCGCGTGGAGAAGGCGTTTGGCGCGAACTACAAACCGGATGGCATGAATGTGGGCATGAACCTGGGGAAGGCCGCGGGCGCGGGTGTGGCCGGGCATTTACATCTGCACGCGCTGCCACGATGGTTCGGCGATACCAACTTTATGGCTGTGACGGGCGAGACGCGAGTGCATCCTGAAGATTTGAAGGTGACGTATGGGCGCTTGAAGAAAGCGCTGGCGGCGAAATGAGTGGTTTGATGCGCGGGGAGTAGCGGGTGGATCTTCAACTGACTGAGGAGCAGCTCTTGCTGCAAAAAAGTGTCCGCGAGTTTGCGGAAGCGGAAGTGCGGCCGTTCGCCAAGGAATTGGATGAGACCGGACATTTTCCGCGGGAGATATTCAAGAAAGCGGCAGAACTGGGGCTGACGGGGATTGCGTTGCCGCCGGAAGAAGGCGGGGCGGGGTTTGATCATATTGCGTACACCATTGTGATTGAGGAGATTTCGCGGTGCTGCGCGTCCACGGGCGTGATTTTATCGGTGCAGAATTCGCTGTATTGCGATCCGATTCACCGGCTCGGGACGGCAGAACAAAAGCAGAAATTTTTGTTACCGTTCGCGCGAGGAGAAAAAATCGGATGTTACGCGCTGACCGAGCCGCAGGCGGGCTCTAATGCGGCAGCGTTGCAGACTAAGGCTGTGCGCAAAGGTGAGACATATGTGGTGAACGGGACCAAGGCGTGGATCACCAATGGCGGCGCCGCGGACGCCGCGATCGTTTATGTGAACACCGATCCGGCCAAGGGCGAGAAAGGCATCACCGCGCTGGTAATTGAAAAGGGGACGCCAGGCTTTCGCGTGGGCAAGGAAGAAAAAAAACTGGGGATCAGCGCGACAGCGTGCAGCGAACTAGTGTTTTCGGATTGCGAAGTGCCGGCAGCAAATCGCATCGGCAACGAAGGGGAAGGCTACAAGGTGGCGTTGTCCACGCTGGATGGCGGGCGGATTGGAATTGGGTCGCAGGCTACCGGAATTGCGCAGGGCGCTTTTGAAGCGGCGCTGAAATATTCGCAGGAGCGCATGGCATTCGGGCATCCGATTTCACAATTCCAGGCCATTCAATTCATGCTGGCGGATATGGCCACGGAAATCGATGCGGCGCGCTTGCTGATTCGCAAAGCAGCGTGGAAGCAGGACAGCGGGGCGCGCTTCAGCATGGAAGCGGCGGTGGCGAAATTATTTGCGAGTGAGATGGCTACGCGGGTAACGCACAAAGCGATTCAGATTCATGGCGGGAATGGATATAGCCGGGAGTATGCGGTGGAGCGGAATTACCGGGACGCGCGGATCACGGAGATTTACGAAGGCACGAGCGAGATTCAGCGCCTGGTGATTGCTTCCTGGGTGTTGAAGGGTTAGAGACTTCGGCAACAGTGAGATCGCCTGGGCTTGCGCGAAACATCGAAGAGAGATTCCTCCGCTGCGCGGCCAGTGCTCGCTTCGCGAGCAAGGAAAAAGACTGGCCGGTTCGGTCGGAATGACGCGTCTGGGCTAACGGAGCAGCAATTGCCCGGTCATCGATTGAGTCAGCTTAACTAAAAATCGGAGCGATGCGATGGCTGAATCGCGGAGTGGCAACGGCAAGTCGTAGTAAGCTGGGCGCGTGTTGGAACTGGATTTCCCCCTGGCATTTGACGCCGCGAACGATCAGGAATTTTTTTCTGCTCTGCCATCCAAGCCCGCGGTTTGTCTTGTTGAACTGAGCGAAGCGAATGCAGAACCGCTGCTGATTCGAACGCAGGATTTGCGGCGGAGACTACAACGGCTGTTGGGACCGCGTGACCCCACGAGCAAGCGATTGAATCTGCGTGGCCCGGCGCGAGGCGTGCAATTCCGCGTGGTGGGGTCCACGTTCGAACAGACGCTTACCTATTATCAACACGCCAAGAAACTTTTTCCGCAGCGCTATCGCGATTTGTTGCGGATGCGGCCGCCGGCGGTGCTGAAGGTGAGTCTGCGGAATGCCTACCCGCGGTGTTACGTGACGCGGCAGATTTCCACGGACAGCGCTGGCATGCCCAGCGGCGGCAGCTACTACGGGCCTTTTGCTTCGCGGGGCGCGGCGCTGGCGTTTGCGAATCGCGCGCTGGATTTTTTCAAGATGCGGCGCTGCCAGATAAAAATTCGGCGCGATCCGACGTTTCCCGGTTGCCTGTATTCAGAAATGAAAATGTGCCTGGCGCCGTGCTTCGCGGGGTGCTCGAAGGAGGAATACGACGCGGAGGTGCAGCGATTCGTAAAGTTTCTGGAGTCGAGCGGGGATTCGCTGCGCGCGGCGTTTGAAAGTGAACGCGAGCGGGCCAGCGAGGAACTGGATTACGAACGCGCGGCAGCGCTGCACAAGAAAGTAGAGAAACTAGATGAAGTGCTCCGCGGGCGGACCGATTTAACGCGGAGAATCCAGGCGCTGGATGCCGTGATTCTGCAGCGTGGTGCGGGTGAGCAGGTAGTGGCCGCGTATCGCGTGGAGGGCGGCAAGCTTTGCGAGCCGTTTTTTTTGCCGTTTGGCGAAATCGCGAGCCAGCCGCGGTCGGCTGAGCAGATCTTTCGGAATTATCTGGATCCGGCGGCGGCGCTCCTTGCTACGCCGGATTTGCCGCTTACGGAGAGTGCTCAACAACCGCCGCCGATGACGACGGCGGAACAAACTCCGCTTCTTAAAGGCGAGCTGAGTGAACATTTGTGGCTGGTGGCGCGGTGGTTCTACAGCAACCCGCGAGCGGGTGAGATTTTCTTTCGTGAAAAGAAGGATTGGCCGTATCGGCGGATCTTGAGAGCGTGCTCGCGGCTTCTGGCTCCCCCGGAGCTACCAAAAACGCCGCCCACGAATTGACAATCCTGTAGCCTGTTATACTTCGCGCGTACGACAGCGAGTTTTTGGCAAATCTTACAAATGCGAGCATGTCAATGACGACATTTGCGACACCGGAAGGGACGCGCCGGTACGCGGCACGCTTTCCCAAGGCGGGTGAGGGGCATTTTCGAGATGCGCAGCGCCTGGCGGTGTCTTCGCTGGGCATCGGGACCTATCTGGGGAATCCGGACGAAAAAACCGATCGCGGATATACCGCGGCAATTGTGGAAGCGGCGAAGAATGGCGTCAACGTGATGGATACGGCCATTAATTATCGCTTTCAGCGCAGCGAGCGCAGCATTGGTGCGGCGATTGCGGAGTTAGCGTCCGCTGGAATCGCGCGAGATGAACTTGTGCTGTGCACGAAGGCCGGCTACCTGACTCCGGACGGGGACATGCCTCGCGACCCCAACGAATATTTCTTCCGAGAATATATTCAGCCGGGAGTGCTGAGCGCGAAGGACATTGTTGGCGGCGGGCACTGCATGACGCAGCGCTTTCTGAAAAACCAACTGGGCCGCAGCCTTCGAAATATGCGGGTGGATTGCGTGGACGTGTTTTACCTGCACAATCCGGAGACGCAACTTGGGGAGATTGCGAAAGCGGATTTCTTGGAGCGCATCCGGGAGGCCTTCACGTTTCTGGAGTCCGCGGTAGTGGCGGGAGAAATTCAATATTACGGCGTGGCCACCTGGAATGCGTTCCGGCAGGAAGCCAACGCGCGCGAGGCCATGCAGCTCGCGGAGTTGGTGCAGGTCGCCCAAGAAATCGCAGGCGGACGGCACAGATTCAGATTTGTGCAGTTGCCCTTTAATCTGGGGATGACCGAGGCGCTGACGCTGGGAAATCAAATGGTGACGGGTCGAAAGCGAACGGTGATGGAAGCCGCGGACGAACTGGACATCACGCTGATTGCCAGCGCATCGCTGCTACAGGGGCAGGTGGCCAGCAATCTGCCGGGATTCGTGGCGGAGGCATTTGGATTGAAAGACGACGCGGCGCGGGCTTTGCAGTTTGTGCGCTCGGCACCGGGGATTACGACGGCGCTGGTGGGAATGTCGCGGGTGGAGCATGCGCGCGCGAATGCACGGCTGGTTGGCGAGCCGACGGCTACGGTGGATCAGTTCAGCAAATTGTTTGCGCGTGGGGAGAGTGCTTAGGTAACGGGAATCGTATTAAGAAACGTCCGCGAGAGAAGCTTGCACCTCGCTTACCAAAATCCTCAGACGCAAATACGGCGCCTGGGGCACCCAACAGCGAGGAAAAACCCAGTGGTAACACAGGTTACTTTTTCGGGGTGGAGAGGCGTTCGGTCAGCCACGCGGTGATGGCACCGTCCAGTTCATGGAGCTTGCCGGCGAAGAAGTGATCCACTCCCTGAACAACGACGAGACGATTTTCACCGGGCAATGACGGGATTAACGCTTCCAACCTTTTGAGCTCGCCGTGTTCGTCGTTGCTGCCGTGAACGAACAGCTTAGGCTTGGAGCATTCCAGCAAATACGAAACGTCCGCATTGTTAACAGGAAGGCCCAGACCGATGAGGTCTTCGACCTCCGGAGTTTCGCATCCCACCCGGAGGCCGACTACTGAACCGAAACTAAATCCCACGACAAGCAGAGGCACGCCGGGAAATTCGGCGATAAGAAATCGCAGCGCGGTTCGAACATCGTCGCGCTCGGCGAGGCCGCGATCATGAACTCCAGCGCTGAGACCGGCTCCGCGAAAATTGAAACGTAATACCGGAACGCCGAGAGCGTCGAGGGACTTGGCGGCCTGGAATACAACTTTGTTGTGCATGGTGCCGCCGAAGAGCGGATGCGGATGACAAACCAGCGCGGCGCGTGGCGGGGGTGTGTTGGCGCGCGGAGTCCAGAGAATGGCTTCAAGACGGCCGACCGGGCCGGATAGAAAGAAATTGCGGGAGTCGTGATGCTGGCTCATGTGATCACGATGATGAACGACTTTCCGCGATTCGAAAAGTGCATGCCGTTGACAGGCGCTCCGGTCTAACCCCGTTCGCCATGGCAACTTTGAAGCGGGGGCGAGGTTCAGGCTCTTGACGACGCCACTTACAGAGACAAAGCCAAACACGATTGAGAACAAAAATATGGTGATGTCAGTTGACCAAAATCCCCAGACGCAACTGCCGCATCTGGGGGCCCCAGAGTTGCGGAGCTCCGGCGTTAGTGCCGGCTGATACACGGTCCGGCCAAACGGAGGAAATTGCGTTTTCGCGTTGCAGTTTGGTGGCACGGGTGTTAGCGTTCCTGCATTCCAGCCAACGCTGAGGGAGCTCCATGGATCATGCAGCGGACCGCCGCGAAGCTCGCCGATTTACGATGAAGCTGCCGCTGAGCATTCTACCTACAGAGCGATCCGGCAATGAGGTGGCGGTGAGCCTGCGCGACGTGAGTTATCGCGGACTGTATTTTTTTGCCAGCGAGCCTTTCGAAGCGGGGCGGCAAATCGCGTTTGTCATTACGCTGCCGAAGGATCTCCTGAAATCAAGTGACGTCAAGATTCGTTGCACCGGTACGGTGGTGCGCGTGGATCCCGGCGAAAACGGAAAATTGGGTATCGCCGCAAAGATCGATCGTTATGAATTTGTGCCCGGCATAGCGGTCTGATCCTTCCTGCTCGCACTATCCCTGCATCCGAATCGATCTCTTCATCAGAAATCAGACGCTGCGACAGAAATCGAACATCGCTGCGAGTACAATGACGGCAATGACGTTTGGGAGACTTTATGTATCACTACGACGCCAAACTGGCACTGGAAGAATTGCAGGAAGACGCGCTGCTGCCACACCCGGTGAAACTGCGCGACATGATTTTGCGCACGCAACTGGGACCGAATGAAGCGCAGGCGCTGAACCAGGAATTTCAGACCTACTTGACCCGTTTCGGTGAGCTGCAAAAAAACGCGCGGAGCGTGCTGGAAAAGCTGGCAGCGGGCCAGCGAAAAGCTTCCTGATGACGTACGATACAATTCAGAACTATGCGGCGTAACACCCTTCTCATCGATGCGGACGATACCCTCTGGGAAAATAACGTATTTTTTGAAAAGCTGATTGAAGATTTCATCACGATGGTGGAATCCTGCGGTTACACCCGCGCCTACGTGCGTCACATCCTGAACGAAACCGAACGTAAAAATATCCGGCAGCACGGTTATGGAGTGCGGTGCTTCGGGCGCTCACTGGAAGAAACGTATTTGAAGTTGGCGGAGCAGATGGCGGTGCGGGAGACAGTGGCGACGATTAAGGAGCGCGTGCTGGAGCTGGAACGCACTCCGCCGAAGATTTTGGATGGAGTGCCGGAAACGCTCAAGTATCTTGCGGAGCGGCACCGGCTGATCCTGTTCAGCAAGGGTGAAGCGGCGGAGCAGGCGGCCAAGGTAGAGCGCTCGGGCTTGCAGGGATTTTTTGACTTTATCGAGATTGTGCCGGAGAAAGATCACGAGACCTACGGCGCGCTGGTGCATAAGCACAAAATCGTGAAGTCGCAGGGCTGGATGATTGGGAACAGCCCGCGCAGCGATATTAATCCTGCGATGAAGATTGGGCTGAACGCGGTGTACATACCGCATCAGGACACCTGGCAACTGGAGCACGAGGCGGTGCTGGCGGGGACTGGGAAGCTGGTGATTTTGCCGGCGTTTCGGGAGTTGCGAGCGCATTTTTGAGGGTGCTTTTGGACGATGGCCCTACTGTGGTGACCAACTGGCTTACGCGACAGTGGCATGTACGAGCAGCTCACCGCCGCTTCGCGACTGGTCATTGAGAGAGGAAATCTAAGGTAGGAATATTTTGTCGTGAAGACTTCGAAGCCAAGACGCAATCCCTGGATAGGTCTCGATATTCCCACGTTACTAACCCCACCCTCCAAAAAACCGAGGGTGGGGTACCCTCCGTTTTTCATTACTTTTTCAGGGCTTTACTACAGGACGTTCCGTACCCGTTGCGTGCGTGGCGCTCCGGAATAAGTACCTGCACAATTTTACTGTCCAAATTGGATGTTGATGTTTGCGGCGTTTGATCGCAACTTCAGAAGATGAATTACACCGAGTTTCAGGGAGGGATTGATGGCTACCGCTACCGCGAGTCCGGCTCAAACGAATTGGCGCGATGAGTGGTTTGAGTTTGAAAACGCGACGTACTTGAATGTGGCGGGTAATGGGCCCATGCCCAAGGTTTCGTTGAAAGCGGCGCAGGCAGCGATGGAATGGAAGAAATTTCCGCAGCGCGTGCCGGACGAAGCGTATTTTGACGTGCCGAATCGCATTCGGGCTTCTATTGCGGAATTGATTGGCGCGAAGGCGGATGAAATCGCGCTGACTACCGGGGCAAGTACGGGGATGGCGGCGGTGGCTTACGGCCTGTCGTGGAAACCGGGCGACGAAGTGATTACTGCGAAGGGCGAGTTTCCGCTGGAGTACACCACGTGGAGGCCGATGGAAGAGCGCGAAGGCTTGGCGCTGAAAGTTGTAGCGCCCAGCGACAGATTTATTACCGCGGACGATTTGATTGCGGCGCTTTCGCCCAAGACGCGACTGGTATCGGTGAGCCTCACGCGATTTGACGATGGCTCGATGATTGATGCGGCTAAGTTGGCCGCGGCTTGTCACGCACAGGGGACACTGCTGTTGCTGGACGCCAGCCAGTGCTGCGGCGGTATTGCAATGAAAGTGGCGGATTTGGGCGCGGATTTTATTGTATGCGCGGGATACAAATGGCTGCTGAGTCCTTATGGAACGGGATTTTTCTGGGCGAAGAGCGAGCACATGGCCAAGATGAGGCCCGGGCCGTTCTACTGGACCGCGGCGGAAGGCGCGAATCATTTCGGGTCTTTAGTTTTCAGCCATCCCAAAGTGGCGATGGGGGCGCGGCGGTGGGATTCCGCCGAGACCGCGAGTTATTTCAATTTGTCGGCGATGGCGGTTTCGCTGGAATTTGTGTTGCGCATGAAACCGGAAACGGTGGCGGCGCATAATCGCGCGCTGATTGAATGGATGTTCGAACGCTTGCCGAGAGATCGCTGTGTGCCGGCTAGTCCGCTGGATCCTGCAAGGCGCGGGCCGTATGCGTGTTTTTCAGCGCGGACGCCGGAAAAGACGGCGGCGCTATACGAGAAGTTGAAGGCGGAGAATGTTTTCGTGAGTTTGCGCGAAGGAAATTTGCGGGTGTCGCCGCACGTGTTCAACACAGAACGCGATATCGATAAGCTCATCGCCGTAGTTACTGCATAAATCCTTTTCGAAAGACTAAATCAACGATCGGTGGGGGCGTGAAAGGGGATGTGCACGATGGCCTCCAGGTCCACGGGTGTGCCTTGACGCGAAGCGGGATGGAATTTCCACTGGCTTAGCGCGGCCATGGCGTTGTTATCGAGTTGCTCGTCGAGACCGCTGACGAGTTCGACGCTGTCCACGGAGCCGTCAGCGCGAATGACCGCGTAGAGCACTACTTCGCCTTCGACGTGCTCATTGATAAGCGTGGGCGGATACTTGGGATCACTTTTTTTCACCGGCGTGGGACCGGCGAGGTCGCTGGAGGTGACGCGCGGAGCAGAACTCGAGGAACGCAGCTCGGAGAAATTCAGAATCCAGCTGCCGGTGGCGCTGTTGAGATTGGGCATGTTGACGAGCAAGCTGTAAATCTTTTTTGAGGCGAAGACCTGCTCGGGCTTTGCGCCGGGCGGCAGAGCGGCAAAATTTGGCGGGCCGGTGCGGTCGGGGGCGTCGGCCATGCGGGCGCGCGGATCGATCCTGGCGCTGAAACCGCGAGGAGACGCGGTGTCCTGCTTGGGCTGGGGATTGCCGCCCAATCCAGACATGCTTTTCGGTGATGGATTTCCACCGCTGATGCTGACGGCCGTGGAGCTCTTCCCCGCTACGTCGCCGGTGGCTGCACCACCATGGCTGTCGGACGCGCCGGCTGTGCCGCCATTTGTGTTTGGCGCGGGTAAGGCGTTGCCACCGGGGACACCGGGCTGTTTGCCTTCGGGAGAAATGGCGACGCGCGAGGCGAGATTTCCCTGCGGCGGCTCGGGCGGAGCGACGGGGCCCGGAGTGGCGGATAGCGCGATGAGCGTGGAGGAATTGGCGCCGGAATTTTGGGTGGCGAGTTCAGGGGCGGGGCCACTGTCGCCGGATTGCGCGCGCTCGCGAGCAACGCGGGGCGCGGCGCCAGTGTTTAATTCGAGTTTGGGCCGCGCGGGCGCTTTCGCGGATGGCGCGAGAGTGATTTCGGCGGGAGTGCCATCGACGATGGGAACGTCGGGCGCGGGAGTGACATTGGCAGCCGCTGCGCGATGCTCGCGGGGGTGAAGCTGCGCGAGCATTTGTTCGCTGAACTCCATGCGCGGCTTCGCCGGGGCAGCGTTCTGCTGTAGCAAGACGATGTTCGGCATGTTCGGGAGGATTTTTGGCGCCGCGGTGGGCGCGGCGGTGTTGATCAAAGTTTGCCGCGGATGCGTGGGCACGGCGGGATCGGTGAAGATGCGCTGGCGCGGGTGAAAGGCGTCCGCTCCTTGGGTGGCCAAGGGTTTGGCGGCGTCACCGCGGGGGCTGGGAGTGGCCACAACTGGAGCGGAAATTTTCAGCGGCGGCAAATCGTTGATGGGGCCGGACCAGGTGAGCTGAAAATTTTCCAGCGCGGGATTCGTGCGCGGCCTTGCGGGCATCTGCGGCCACGGAATGACCAGAAATAAGACATGCCAGAGGGCCGCGGCGATTACCGCGGCGCGTGGGACACGACCCTCGATCCAGCAATCTCTAAAAAATTCGCCGCTGAGAAATTTTTTCGGGGCTGAGGGGCCAGCCACGAGGGCGCGAATGCTGCTCCCGAGAGTCTGGTGGAAGCTGCCCCAGCGAACATCGAGTTGAGGAGTGCCGGCAGCAGTCGCGATATCTGGCGCGGCGAGCGGCGGTTGCCCTCCAAAAAGACTCAGTGAATTGGTGGCTTGGCCAAATGACATGCAGTCTCGATTATAACGTGTCGGGCTTCATTACTGAATTCCATGGCGGCGCGAAAAATCAGTCGAAATTACCTTCCGCGCCTTCCGGAGATAGATGTTTGCAGGCGATTAAGGGTTTTCCGCGGCGGGCGTTTCATTTTGCGGCGGATTTTCGCGGCGATAAAAGCTCAGGGCGGCGTCACCCTGGCGAAGCAAGCGAACGCGCTTCAATGCCCCGAAGGATTCGGCAAGGTTGAGCGTTTTGCGATGCTCGACGATGACTATGCCGTTTGGTGCTAGAACATTCGAGGAAGCGACATACTTCATGACGCGCGCGTAGTCCTCAGTGGCGGCGTAAGGCGGATCGATAAATATGTAGTCGTACTGGTGAGCAACCGGTTCAGACCTGGCGGCGGCTAGCTGGTGCGCCAGAGTTTCAAGAGCTTTCACGGCGTCGGCGCAAATTACCGTGGCGTCGTAGTCGACGCCCAAGGACGCGAGATTCTTGCGGATGAGCGCGGCGCTGGGCGCGTGATTTTCGATGAAAGTGGCGTGGACCGCGCCACGGCTGAGGGCTTCAATGCCGACGGCGCCGGTTCCGGCGAAGATGTCCAGGAATCGCGAGTCTGAAGTTCCTGCGCCCAAAACATTGAAAAGAGTTTCGCGCAGGCGGTCGCTGGTGGGACGCAGCGCGAGCCCTTTGAGACTTTTCAGGATGCGGCTGCGGTAAATACCGGCGATTACGCGCATCGTTTATATATTCCGTCGCAAAATATCAGCCGATACGCGCCAGGTGATAGCGCTTTTGCCAGTGTTCGGGCAGGGAGCGAAGAACGGCGCGTAATTCGGCGGCGCGGTTGGAATCGTCGGCAAGGGCAAAGGCTTCGCGGCGGGCGAGTTCCAGCAGTTCTTTATCGCGCAATGGATTAGCGATGTGAAACCCCATGTCTCCAGACTGGCGGGTGCCAAAAAACTCTCCCGGGCCGCGGAGAAGCAAATCGGTTTCAGCGATTTCGAATCCGTTGGCGGTGCGCACCATGGTTTCGAGGCGCGCGCGGGCTTCTTCGGTCATGTAGGGTGGGGCCATCAGAATGCAGTGGGACTTGGCCGCCCCGCGACCAATGCGTCCGCGCAGCTGGTGAAGTTGTGAGAGGCCAAAGCGTTCGGCATGCTCGATGACCATGACGGTGGCGTTGGGCACGTCAACGCCGACTTCGACAACCGTGGTGGCTACGAGGATTTGGACTTCATTTTTGCGGAAGCGCTGCATCACCGTCTCTTTTTCTTCGCTGGCGAGTCGACCATGAAGGAGGCCGAGCTTTAATTTGGGAAAAACTTCGCGCGACAGGCGTCCGAATTCCTCGATGGCGGCTTTCAGTTCGAGCTTCGATTCCTCGATCACGGGATAGACGATGTAGGCCTGGTGCCCGGAGTTAACTTCGCGCCGCACAAATTCCCAGATACCCGGTAAATGCGGCTGGGTGGCCATGCGCGTCTCGATAGGAGTGCGGCCGGGCGGCAGTTCGTCGATGACGGATACATCGAGGTCGCCGTAAAGGGTGAGCGAGAGGGTGCGCGGGATGGGCGTGGCGGTAAGCACCAGCACGTGCGGCGCGTGACCGTGAACCAGAGATTTATCCATGAGGCGCTTGCGCTGGAGGACGCCGAAGCGGTGCTGCTCGTCCACGACGACAAAGCCGAGGCGCGCAAACGCAACTTTCTCTTCGATCAAGGCATGCGTGCCGATGACCAGTTTGGCTTCGCCGGAACGGATGGTGTCGAGAACGGCGGTTTTTTCGCGAAACTTCAGGCCGCTGATCAACAGTTCGACGCGGTATCCGGCGGGAGCAAGAATTCTTTTGGCGGCGAGATAATGCTGCACGGCAAGAATTTCGGTCGGAGCCATCAGGACGGCCTGCAGTCCGTTTTCAATGGCGATCACGGCGGCCTGGAGAGCGATGATGGTTTTTCCGCTGCCGACGTCGCCCTGCAACAGGCGATTCATGGGCGCGGGCTTTTCGAGATCGACGGCAATTTCGGCGAGAACGCGTTTTTGCGCGGCGGTAGGCTTGAATGGCAGGATGCGTTTCAGCGCTTCGCGAATATGGTCTTCGCGAAGGCGAAAGGCGATGGCATTTTCCTTGCGCGCAGTTTTGCGATCCAGGCCGAGGCTTAACTGGTAGAGAAAGAACTCCTCAAAGATGAGGCGCTGTTGAGCCGGCGAACGAAAAGTGTTGAGCGCGTCTATGGATTCGCCTGGCGGAGGGAAATGCGTGTGAATCAGGGCTTCGCGGCGCGAGGGATAGGCGAGCCGCGCGCGCAACTCCGCGGGCAAAACGTCGGGCATGTCGGGATCGATCAAATCGAGCGCGGCGTAAATTGCGCGACGTATAGCGCGCGAGCCGAAAGTGCCGATGGCTTCGTAAATCGGGACGATGCGGCCTACTTCGGTGGAGTCCATAGTGTCGCCGGTCAGCTCCATCTGCGGATTGACCATTTCAATGCGCGCGGGTCGGAGCTTGTCAATTTCGGCTTTGCCGTGAAGAATAAGCGATTGTCCGGGCTTCAGGCGGCCTTCGAGATAGCCTCCATGAAAAAATTTGCAGGGGAGCTGGCCAGAGGCGTCGCGGACAAGCAGATGGAAAACGGCGTCGCGACCGCGCATGGTACGGACAGCCTGGCCGCTCATGACCTGCACGCGGATGGTGTACACGCCGTTGGGCTGAATATCTTTTATGTTGGAGAAGTGGATGCGATCTTCGTAGCGGAACGGGAGGTAGTGCAGCAGGTCTTCGAGGGTGTGGATGCCGCGCTTGGCGAGCAGTTCGGCGCGCTGCGGGCCGACGCCTTTGATCATGCGAACTTCGGTGGCTAGAGTTTGCGTGGGCACAAGGGAAAAATCGTTCCGTTTAATGCCGCCGGGTACGATGCGGTCCTTTGGATTGCGCAATTACAGCAGAATATCTCCACCTTTATACCATTTTGCGCGCGCATGACTGCGGGTAAGCTACTGTAGAGCCGAAACTTGCGGCGAATTTCTGCGTATTCTAGAGTGAGGAGCGGCATTCGTATTATAGATACGTCTTAGCTGCTAGCGTTCCAAAATCCCCACTCGTAAAGGCGACTAGCGGGCACCCGGTGATGCTAAGGGCTGAAACAATGTTGCGGCACCAGACGCAAAATTGTTGGGCAAATTCTGATTGGCGAGAGTGTTTAGATTTTCTGTGGAGGGCACGTGTCGAGTGACCGATTGACGTCCGCGAACAAGCGCGCGCTGGTGTTGTGGGTGGTGGCGGGAATTGTGGGCGCGTTGTTTGCGTACAAATATTATTTCCGCGCGTTTCCCGAAGCATCGGTGAATTTCAAGGTGTCGCGCGGCGAAGCGCTGACGCGCGCGAAACAATTCGTGGCGAACATGGGAGACGATCCCGCCGGTTATCAATCGGCAATTGTTTTCAATGTGGACGACGAAGCGAAAACTTACCTGGAACGCGAAGTGGGGCTGGCGCAGGCAAACCGGCTGATGTCTTCGGAACTGAATATCTGGTACTGGGATGTGCGTTTTTTCAAGCCGCAGCAGGAAGAGGAATTTCGGGTACGGGTGAGCCCGGCGGGCGAGGTCGTCGGTTACGAGCACAAGGTGGAAGAGGCGCGAGCGGGAGCTACGCTGGATCCGGCCACGGCACAGAACGCCGCGGAAATCTTTCTTGACGCAAAATTGGGAATTAAGTCCGGCTGGGATTTGCTGCCGGAGGAGAGCAATTCCACGAAGCGGCCGAACCGGCTGGACTGGTCGTTCACGTGGGAGAAGCGTGGGTTCCACGCAAAGGATGCGCCGTACCGCCTGAACGTTGAGCTGCAGGGCGAGAAAATCGGGAGCAGCGAAGAGTATCTGAAGGTGCCGGAAGCGTGGACGCGCAGCTACAAGCAGTTGCGCTCGACAAACATTCTCTACAACCAGATCGCAATTATTCCGTACATCCTGCTGATGGGCAGCGCGATATGGCTGGGAATTTCGCTGTGGCGCAAGGGGCAAGCCGACTGGCTGGGCGCGATAAAACTAGGCGCGCTGGCAGCGGTGCTGTTTTTTTTCATGCAGCTGAACCAGTGGCAATCGACGCGCGCTACGTACGACACGCATGTCTCGTATGGCAGTTTCGTAACGTTGCAGATCCTGGGAGCGCTGCTGATGGCGGTGGGCACGGCGTTGACGGTGACGCTGGTGATGCCGGGCGCAGAGCCCTTGTATCGCGCGACGCAGCCGGAGCGGCTGCGGCTGAACAAGACGTTTACGTGGCGAGGGCTGCAATCAAAGGAATTTTTTTCGGCCGCGGTGGTGGGATTGTCGCTGGCGGCGGCACATATCGGGTTCATCGTGGCGTTTTATATGTTTGGCAGCAAAGTGGGCATCTGGGCGCCGCAGGACATTAATTATTCGGATGCGGTGAATACTTCTTTTCCGTGGATTGCGGGAGTAGCAATCGGGTTGCTGGCTGCGACGAGCGAAGAATTTCTGTTCCGGTTGTTTGCGATACCATTTTTTGAACGGCTGACGAAATCGCGGGTGCTGGCAGTTATTGTGCCGGCATTTTGCTGGAGCTTCCTGCACAGCGCTTACCCGCAGGAGCCGGCTTACACGCGCGGAATTGAAGTAGGAATTATCGGCATTGTGGCGGGCGTGGTGATGCTGCGCTGGGGAATTCTGGCGACGCTAATCTGGCACTACACGGTGGACGCCTCGCTGGTGGGATTGCTGCTCATACGTTCGAACAGCATGTATTTCAAGATCTCGGGCGTGATTGTGGGACTGGCGGCGCTGGCGCCGCTAGTTTTCTCTGGCGTGGCGTATTTGCGGCGCGGTCAGTTTGCGCCGGTGGATGATTTATTGAACGGCGCGGAGGCTGCGCCAGAAATCAGTTTCTCGAGCGAAACAATGGCGCCCGGTGCGCCGGCAGTGGCGTACAGCGGCTACGACGGACAGCGGAGCGGCATCGCAGGTATTCTCGCCGTATGTGTAGTGATTGGCGGGCTATTGGCCTGGCGCGTGAAACAGCCGGTTATAGGCGATTACCTGAAGCTCTCCGCGGACGCGCGCAGCGTAAAAACCCGCGCTGATGAAGTGCTGCGGCAGCGTGGCGTGAACCCCGGTTCGTACCATCACGCGGTGCTGTTGGCGAATGTTACCGACGGAGCGACTAACGAATTTCTGCGCGAACGCGTGGGGATAGCGCGCGCGAACGAGATCTATGACAAAGAGGCGCCCGGCGCGCTGTGGACGGCGCGCTATTTTCGTGATCGCGAGCCGGAAGAATACATCGTAGTGCTGCGTCCAGATGGCTCGCTGCACTCCGTACACCATACGTTGGCCGAAGATGCGCAGGGGGTTTCGCTGACGAAAGAGCAGGCGGTGGTTCGCGGAGAGGAGTTTTTGCGGGTCCAGAAGCGCGTGGATTTATCGCAGTGGTCGCTGGTCGAATCGAAGTCCGACAAGCGACCGCATCGCGTGGATCACACGCTGACGTGGCAACAGAACCAAGCGCTCGATGCGGGTGCGGCGGAGAAAGGCGGGTCGACGGCCGGAGCACACGAACGACTGGAAGTGCAGATTCTGGGCGACGAGGCGGCGAACTATCGGGCGTATATAAAAATTCCGGACGAGTGGCGGCGACAGCGCGAAGAACTGACGCTTCCCCGCGTGATGCTTTCGATGGTTCTGCCCTTTCTGGTTTTGGGCGGATTGATGATCACGGCCGTGATTATTTTTCTCAAGAATTTACGTTCGGAAGATGCGCACGCGATTCCGTGGAGGCGCATTGGCGGATGGGGGCTGTGGGGGCTGGCGGGCTACATTCTTATTTTTGCGTTCGGCAATCGCGTGGCGAGTTTTCTGAATGCCTACCAGACGGCCATTCCGTTCAAGAGCAGGCTTGCGGAAATCGGCATCGGTGCAGTAATTGGTGCGGTGGTGTATTTCTCCGGTATCGTGCTGCTGTTTGGCATGGCGTGGTTTTTTGCGAGACGGGCGTTTGGCGAAAGCC
>JALYLI010000026.1 GCA_030774335.1 Acidobacteriota bacterium
GGAGGGACCTCTCGGTGCCGACAGACTCCGTAGGAGACTGGGATTTAAGCGCGCCCGTCGGTGTCCTGGCGGTTGACCCGCAGCGGCCGGACACTCTTTACGCAGGTGGTTCCGTCGGCGTGTTGAAAAGCACGGACGGAGGAACAAGCTGGTACGCGGTGAATTCTGGGCTGCCAGGGTTGCCAGACGTCTACGGTGTTCGCGCTCTTGTGATTGACCCGCAAAACTCGACTACCTTATATGCGGCAATAGCCGGCAAGGTATTCAGGAGCACGGATGGAGCCGCGACCTGGAGTGAGGTGACCTCCGGGCTGACAACGCTCTCGGTGACGGCCCTGGCGATTGACCCGAGTAACAGCACGGTCTACGCCGGGACTTACGGCGGCGGGATGTTTGCGATCACTTTTGCTCCCTGAGCGGCAGATAGGGAATGGGAAACGGGCTTCCCGTCCATTGGCCGAGAGGGTATAAATTGAACTGTGTAAACGGCCATCGAAGGGATCACACTAAGGAGACCCGATGGCTATCGACCTCAAACTCATCGACAAGTTACTGGCGGACTACCAGAAGCCAGAAGATATCATAGGCGAAAACGGTCTGCTGAAGCAGCTGACCAAAGCGCTGCTGGAGCGGGCCATGCAAGCCGAGATGACCGAACACCTGGGCTACGAGAAACACGACCCGGCCGGCCACAACAGCGGCAACTCGCGCAACGGCGCGACGACCAAGACGCTGAAGGGCGATTTCGGGGAGGTGCCGCTGGAGACGCCGCGCGATCGCAACGGCAGCTACGAACCGAAGATCATCGCCAAGAGCCAGACGCGCTTCACCGGCTTCGACGACAAAATCATCTCTATGTACGCGCGGGGGATGAGCACGCGCGAGATCCAGGGGCACCTGGAAGAGATCTACAAAGTGGAGGTGAGTCCGACGCTGATTTCCAACGTCACCGAAGCGGTGATGGAGGAGGTCAAGAGTTGGCAGAGTCGTCCGCTGGATGCGGTATATCCGATCGTGTACCTGGACGCTTTGGTGGTGAAGATTCGCGAGACGGGCCACGTCCGCAACAAGGCGATCTACGTGGTGATTGGCGTCAACATGCAAGGCAACAAGGAGGTGCTGGGGTTATGGGCAGGTCAAGCTGAGGGAGCGAAGTTCTGGCTGCAGGTGCTGACCGAGCTGAAGAACCGGGGCGTGGCCGATATGTTCATCGCCTGCGTGGATGGGCTGAAGGGGTTCCCTGAATCGATTGCGACGGTATTTCCGGAGGCGCAGGTGCAGCTGTGCATTGTGCACCAGGTGCGGGCTTCGTTGAACTACGTTTCCTGGAAACAGCGCAAGGCGGTGGCCGCGGATTTACAGCCGATTTACCGCGCCAGCACGGTCGAAGAGGCCGAACAGCGGCTCGATGAATTTGCCGCGAAATGGGATGGGGCGTATCCCACGATCAGCCAGATGTGGCGCCGGAACTGGGAGCACTTGACCCCGTTTTTCGCTTACCCGGCCGATATTCGCAAAGTGATCTACACCACCAACGCGGTCGAGTCGCTGAATATGTCGCTACGCAAAGTGATCAAGACCCGGGGCTCGTTTCCCAACCAGGAAGCTGCGATGAAACTGCTGTACCTGGCTCTGGAGCACATCGCCAAGAAGTGGACCATGCCGGTGCAGAACTGGAAGGCCGCCTTGCAGCGCTTCGCGATTCTGCTCGGCGACCGCGTTCCGAAAGCGGAGTGGGCGTAAATCAGCACAGCATGAAGAATCGGAAGAAGAACATTTCTGGGATGGGGGCTCTGCCCCCAAACCCCCGAGATTTATCGCTTTCGCGCCAGGATTCCTGGACCGAGAGGCGAGCTGCGCTCGCCCTCTCGGAATCCCGGCCCCTGAGTCGGCGCTCGGGTTGCGTCTCCGCAGAGCCCTGCCCTCCGCTCAGGTCCGTTCAGTCTACCAGGGATACAAGGTTAGAAAAAGTGTGGCCGTTTACACAAAAAGCTTGACGCGCCCTTTCTGCGGCGCCGACACAAGGTGCCCACCCGCGGCAACACTCGCTACTCGGATGCAGTTGTATTCGGGAAGTTGGGCGTGCTGCGATTGCGGGATGTGCACCTTGGGCCCCTTCCGTGAGCTTGCGGTGAAATC
>JALYLI010000027.1 GCA_030774335.1 Acidobacteriota bacterium
GAAAACTCCCCTTCCGCGGCGACACCTCCGGCGTAATCTTCAAGGCCATCCTGGATGCCACACCCACGCCCGTCGCGCGCATGAATCCGGACTCGCCCGCGGAGCTCGAACGCATCATCAACAAATCCATCGAGAAAGACGCCGGCCTGCGCTACCAGTCCGCCGCGGACATGCATTCCGATTTGCGCCGCCTAAGAAGAGACACCGACTCTGGCCGGCTCTCTGGCTCGGGAAAAGCCGCCGCCATGGAAGCCGTAGCCGCCGCGGAAAGCGACGCGCGCGCATTACAACGCCAGCCCACGGAAGTTTCAGCAGGGAACAAAAAGTTGTGGCTGGGTTTGGCCGCAGCCATTCTCGCCATCGCCCTGGTAGGTTATGCCGCGTATCACTTCGGCGCGGGTTCGAAGAACCAAGCCGGGCCGGGAAAAATTGCGCAGATCAGCCATTGGGATAAACCCATGGACCAGGCGCGGCTCTCGCCCGACGGCCACGCCGTCGCCTTCAGTTCACCAGTCGCCGGCGTCGAGCAAGTCTTCCTCATGCTCGCCACCGGAGGCGAAGCGCTGCAACTCACCAATGACGAGACCGACAAATTTGTCTCCAATTTTTCCGCCGACGGCACGGAAATTTATTACCGTCGCGTCTTCGGCAAAGATGAAACCTGGTCGGTACCTACGCTGGGAGGAAGCTCCAAGCGCGTCGTTGCGGGTTTAGCAGTAGCGCCGTCGGCCGATGGAAAATCGCTCTATTTCACCAAAGCAGCCACCAAGACCATCTACCGCGCCGACCGTACTGGCATGGGAGAAGAATCGCTTTTGGCACTGGATCCCAAATCGTTGAACATCTCCCGCATCATGCCCTTTCCGGATGGCAAACATTTGCTGGTATTGACCGCCAGCGGAATTTCCACCGTAGAAGGGGTTCAACTGTACATCGTGGATCTGGAAAAAAAATCCGCGGACGACCTCGTAAATATTCAAGGCAATCCCGGCGACGTGGTGTGGCAGGAGCCGGGGAAAAGCATCCTGGTCAGCCGCACGGCAAATGGTTTAACCAATATCTGGAAAATAAATCTGGCCGATAAATCGTTGACGCAGGTGACCTTTGGCCCTGGCCCCGACCACTCGCCTATGCCGGATCCTGGCGGCAAGGGTCTCTATCTCGTGAACGGAAAATCCACCGGCTTCCTCACCGTATACAACATGCACACGAAGGAATACGTAGACATCGCCGGCGAAAACGCCACTCAACCGGTACTCTCGCGGAATGGGAAGAGCATGATGTATATCACCGCTCCGTCGCGCGACCGCAGCGAGTTATGGGTGGCCGACGCGGACGGAAACAATAAAGTTCGGCTGGCGCAAGCAAATTCGATCGCCACCGGCTTTTGGTCGCCGGATAATTCCCGCATCTCGTTTTTCACTGAAGAGCCCGGCAAGGACGCGCAACTCTACCTCGCGAATCCCGATGGCAGCGGCCTTCATCCCCTGAAGTGGAGAAGCGCCACGACGCCGCAAGCGCTGGGATGGAGTGCCGATCAAAAATGGGTATTTATAAATGGTTGGGAACGGGGAGCCAAGAGCGGTTCCATCTGGCGCGAAACTGCGGAAGGCTCGGAGCCGGAAAAGCTCACCGAGAATTGCGGCTTCGCTTTTGACGCCTCTCCAGATGGAAAAGATCTTTTGACCCTGATCTCCTCCGGCGACAAGATCGGCATTTACGCTTTTTCGCTGGCGGATAGCTCCTGCACCATGCTGGTGCCAGGGGTCGTAACCTTCGGCGTCAATGTCGAGAAAGACGGCAAGTCGTTTTTGTACGCGCTGCCCGGAAAAAAAGACGTCACCATCTACCGGCAAAAGTGGGTAGCCGGAAAAGCCGTCGGCCCTCCTCAAGTCGCGACAAAACTGCCCTTCGCCTTCCCGTTAATTGCTGGCGGCAACGCCTACGACTTCTCGCGCGACCTAACCTCCGTAGTCTACGCCCGCCCCAGTGGCCACGCCGACCTCTACCTCCTCTCGCAATAATCCGCCGGCGATGCTGTTTTCTTTCGTACTTTAGGCTCCCAACATGCCGCTCCGCCCAGACCTGTCATTTCGACCGAAGCAGACCGACGCCTTTTCCTCTCCTTCGCCCGAAGAGTGAAGGAGTCGGTTTGCGCAGTGGAGAAATCTCTCCTCGATGCAAGCGCGAAAGCTCGCCGCCCCTCAACCACTCTCGGTAAGAATTTTGGAACGCGCCGACCGCACACCTCTGCGCAACAACTTCCATCTGCGTTAAACTTTCCTATCGATGCTAAGTCTTCCCCCGATAACTCTCCGCCTGCGCGGCTTCAAACTCATCGACCGCGTCGCTCTCGCCTTCCTGCTGCTGTGCTCCATTGCGCTGGGCGCCGCTTGCGGACTCCTCTTCGTCTACGCCAGCGACCTCCCCGAAATTCGCGCCCTGGAAACCTACCGCCCCACGGTAGTCACGGAAATCTACGCCGACGACGGCCAGATGGTCGGCAGCTTCGCGCTGCAACGCCGCATCCTCATGACCTTCGAGCAAGCCCCTCGGGTCCTCTACAATGCCGTCACCGCCATCGAAGACCAGCACTTCGAAGACCACTGGGGCATCGACTTCCCGCGCATCGCCGGAGCCGCCTTTCGCAACGTCGCCAAGCACCGCATCACCGGCGGGGCCAGCACCATCACCATGCAGCTGGCCGGAAACCTTTTCCTCGACCGCAGCGACCGTACCTTCCGCCGCAAAATGCAGGAAATCCTTCTCGCGCTTCAAATCGAACGCCGCTACACCAAGCCGCAAATTTTCACCATGTATTCGAACCAGGTGTATCTCGCCCACGGCAACTACGGCTTCGCCGCCGCTTCACAGTTTTATTTTGGCAAGCCCGTCACTGACCTCAAGCTGCAGGAAGCCGCGCTGCTCGCCGGCATGGTCAACGGTCCGAAATTTTCTCCGTTGAATAATCCCGCTCTGGCCCTCGCGCGCCGCAATCTCGTCCTCCACCGCATGGACGAAGAAGGAAAAATCACCGCCGCCGAAGAAGCCGAGGCCCGCAAAACCCCGCTAGGCCTGCACATCCAATATCCGCGCAACGATCTCGCGCCTTATTTCTTCGAAGACATTCGCAAATATCTGGAATCCACCTACGGCACCGAAGCCGTTCACGAGCGCGGCCTGCGCGTCTACACCACTCTCAATATCGCCATGCAGCGCGCCGCCAATCAATCCGTCCGCGACGGCCTGCACAGTTACGATCGCCGCCACGGCTGGCGCGGCAATGTCCCCAATATCATTCGCGATAATCTCGGCACTCTCGCCGCGTACGAAGACGACGACTGGCGCCGGCCCATCGAGAAGGGAACTTACGCCACAGGCTTGGTGCTCTCGGTCGAAGACAAAAACGCCACCATAAAAATCGGCCCGTACCGCGCCATCCTCGCGCCTGCCGATTTTGCCTGGACCGGCCGCAAAAAGGTTTCCGACCTTTTGAAAGTTGGCGACCTCGCCCAATTCTTCATCCAGGAGCTCCGCGAAAATACCGCGCGCGTGCAGCTCGAACAGCAACCCGGCCCGCAAGCCGCCATGGTCGCCATTGACAATCCCACCGGCGAAATCAAAGCCATGGTCGGCGG
>JALYLI010000028.1 GCA_030774335.1 Acidobacteriota bacterium
GACGCGTTCACCTTCTCCAATTGTGCCAGCCGCTCCCGTACCTGCTCCGCGTTTTTCCCGTGCGGAACGTACTCCAGGTAAGTTCGTATTTCTACAATCGCCGTATTGTAATCATTCTTTTTCTCGAAGATTTCCGCCAGCAACAGATGCACTTGCGGAAAATGAGTCTCCAGATCCATATGTACCGTTTTCATCCCGCTCTTTTCCGCCTCCGCGAGCCGGTTGAGCCGGTAATTCGCCAGCGCGTTATAAAAACACGCCTGCGTGTAACTCGCAGAATCCATATCCAGTACATACCCAGGCATATGGCTCAAAGGATCCACATCCAGAATGTGATTCGTATAACTCAGCACGTCGGTCCAATTTTGCCCCGCGTAAGCCATGGACGCGAGCGACAAATATGGCGGCAGGAATCTGCTGTCAATGCTCGTAGCTTTGGTAAACGCCGTGCGCGCTTCATCCTGCTGCTGCGCCTTCTCTAAAATGGTGCCCAGTTGAAACCACGCATTGGTGTAAGCGGGGTAAATTTCCACGGCCTTCTCGAAATATTTGCGCGCGTTGGCAGGCTTGCCCTTTCTTTGAGCGTCCACACCTTTCTCATACGCGCTGATGGCCTCTTTCGGCGCCTTGTACGCCGAAGCGCTTATCGTCGAATTGTCAATCTTCCCGCGCCTTCGCACCACGATCGCGCCTACTTCAACGTTGCTTAAGGATCCGGAAAGGTCCACCAGGTTGATTACACTTGAGCTGAACCCGGCCACCGAGGCCCGCAGTTCACAACCCGTCAACTCCTGTCGCGGAATTCCCATGTCCGTTTTCCTGCTGGCCAGTTCTCTCTGCGACGGCCCATTGCCGCTGGCGTCCGTCATGGAATCCACCCTCGATCCCAATTGCATGCTGAACTCGCCGGAGGGACTTATATGTACCTGTTGCCGCACTTGCGCGTTGCAGACTCGCTCGACCAGCGCGTCGTTTGGAACCGGCGCGCCATCGGCCGCCGTCACCCGCCCCCGCAGAAACATAATCAGATCTGCTCGCGATACGTTTGGTTGCGAAGCGAAGGGATCCAAATTCCCAGGACGGCCTGCAGGTGCTCCGGAACCCGGTTGTCCGGAAGGTGGTTGTGGAGGCGGACTCGGCGGCTTCTGTGCCAACGCCACCGGCGCAAGAAGCCCCGCCGCGAGCGCCAGCCCGAAGAAAACGCGCCACCGGTGTTTTGCAGATCTCTGCACAGGAGGGAACGGCTGAGACTCAAAATACTAGGTCCCGGTTCCGTGCAAGTCAAGGCGCCAGAAATCCACTTCACTGCTTCACTGCGCGGGTAATACTTTCGACAAATCTTGCCACGAGATAAGAATAAATCCCTGGTCCTTGAGGAACTGCTGAAATTCCGCGCTGCGCACCAGGTCGAAATCATTCTGCCGCCATTCCGCGCCCCAGTCTGGATGATCAAATGTTGCGCCCTGCATCTCCGCATCGTTATGCGCCAGATGCACAATCAGCTGATGCGTGCCGGGTGGAAGCGGCTGCAGCATTTTTTTGTAGGCGTTCAACCACTCCACCTTGGAAACGCCCGGCATGATTTGAACCAGATTGTCGAGCATGATGGTCTCTGGAGCCAAATGAAAATGTGCTAGGAAAGGGCCTGGTTCAACCTTGGACTGAATGAGCATGGCTGGCACTTTGTAGGCTTGCGCGGTGCTCAGATAAACCTTAATAAGATCCTCGGTGCTGACGATGGTTCCCATGTGCGTGTCCACATGCGAGATGTGAATTCCGGCCGCCTTGGCTTTATCAACTTGCGCGTGCGTTTCCGTTTCTACATCCGGCATCTTGGCGTGCGCCGCGACATACTCGGTCGTAAGCGGCAGATAGCCATCGGCATCCAGCAGACTCGGCACTTTGGACTGCGGCGAAATGGAAGACCATCGATAACTGCTCCAATCCGCATTCAGCGCCAGGTGTATCCCCAGGTCGGCCTCCGGATGCGTCTTGGCCCACTGTGCCACTTCCGGAAACCACGGACATGGCACCAGAATGCTCGCGGAAGTGATCCAGTGCTTCTCAAACGCTTCCTCAATCGCCGTATTCACCGAATGCATCATCCCAAAATCGTCAGCATGAATAATCAGCAGCCGCGAACTGGCAGGATACCCAAGCCGCTCCGCCAAAGTTTTAGCAGCCTTATCTGGCGCGTCCTGCGC
>JALYLI010000029.1 GCA_030774335.1 Acidobacteriota bacterium
CTACTCCGAGCGTGCGCGCGCATTCCGCTTTGCGCCAGTCGCATTGCCGCAAGGTGCGGAGTATCAGCGCCCGCTTAAAGCGGCGCACTTCCTCTTCATACGATTGGCTGGTCGCTCCTGCGCCCTCCGAAACCGCGGCGGCGCTTGCGCTCTCGGGGGACTCCTCGCGAATCGTACGCATGGAAGTGGGGAGATTGCTCAACTCCACCGCCGCGCCATCCGAAAGCGCCACGCCGCGCTGTACTACGTTTTCCAGTTCGCGAACATTTCCCGGCCAGTTATATTCTTCCAGAGTCTGCAATGCTGCCGGTGAAAAACTTTTGGCTTCCTTTTGAAACTGATGCGACGCCTTGGTCAAAAATTGTTGCGCCAACAGCGAAATATCATCGCGCCGCTCCCGCAGCGGCGGCAAATGCATCTGCACCACGTTCAACCGGTAGTACAGGTCCTCGCGGAACTTGCCTTGCTGCACCATTTCGCCCAGATTGCGATTCGTTGCGCACACCAGGCGCAAATCCACATTGATGGTCTTGTTCCCGCCCAGCCGCTCAAACCGCCGCTCCTGAAGCACACGCAGCAATTTAGGCTGCAGTCCGATTCCTAAATCGCCGATCTCATCCAAAAATAGAGTGCCGTGATCGGCGGCTTCTACTCGGCCGCATCGGCTCGCGATGGCCCCGGTGAACGCGCCTTTTTCATGCCCGAATAATTCATCTTCAACAAGCGTTTCAGGGAGGTTGGCGCAGGAAAAAGCCACCAGCGGGCCACTATTCCGGCCGCTCAAGTGATGGATCGCGCGCGCCAGCAGTTCCTTGCCGGTTCCAGTTTCACCGGTAATGAGCACGCTCACGTCGCACGTAGCGATCTTGCGCGCCATGGCAAAAAGTTCCTGCATCGGCCCGGACGTGCCGATCAGCTCGTGCAACCTGCCCGCGGATTCCGTGCCCCGCAACTTTTGAAGTTCCTGCTCCGACGCGTAGAGTTTGTATACCCGGCGAAGAATTACGCGGACTTCATTGATATTTGGCGGGTTTGTGATGCTGTCATCGGCTCCGTATTCCACGGCGCGCAAAAATGGGCCACGCTGCTCGGCGTCGCAAAGCGCCACCATGGGCGGGTGGGATTGTAGCTCGTTGATTTGGCCCATCAGGCGCAACGCGGCTTCGTCGAAATCCTCGGCGACGTTGGTTCGCAGATCGACCAGCAACACGTTGGCCCATGCAAGATTTTCTTTGAACCGGTCGAATCGCAGTTCGCTGCTTGCCGAAGTTTCGAAACCCTCTCCCAATGCGCGCGCCACGGCGTCGGCCAAGCCAATGTCCCTGGTTATGAAACAAAGCTTTATTGCCTGACTATCCGGCATGATTCTCCGAGCAAAACGCTCTTTCAAGGATCAAGGCTTTACTGTTCCCGGTGGCAACTCAGATACTGGCAACTGGCTCTTAGACCTTCCCGAGATCCTAAATAGGACTGGGTGTATTTCTTCGGAACCCTGATGGTACCTTAGCGGGCACTTAACCTACCATAACTGGCTCGCGATGAGAAGTATAAACTGATAAGAATCTGATAAATACCGGTAAGGGCGTACTAGTAGCAGGTCGCACCGGCAAACTTCTCCAAGATAAGGGAAGTAATCTTCCGCCGTTTACGAAACTAACGCTCGCCATGCAAGCTAGGTGGCGGGCCGCGCTGGTGGCGGGTCGGACGGTATGCCCACCAGGACATCGACCGGTATCGCCTTGCCGCCACGTGTGGCTGGTTTAAATTTCCACTTGCTGAACGCCAGCCTGGCAGCTTCGTCCATCAGCGGCAACAAACCTTGCTGCACCTGAAGACCTTCGAGGGTGCCGTCTTCGCGCAACAAACCCTTCAGCACTATCAGCTTATGCACTTTATCCTCAGGCAGAGGCAACCGCTTGAAGTCAAATCGGTCCTCGGCATCCGGCGGCGTGATTCCTTGTTCCATGTGCACTACAGCGGAATTCGCCTGCGTGCCCGCTTTTGATCCCTCGCCCGATTGACAGAATTGTAGCGTCCAGGCCTTGCCGGGCATTTGCAAAAACGCGGTATAAATCTTGCCGCAGTGCAACACGCCATACACGCC
>JALYLI010000030.1 GCA_030774335.1 Acidobacteriota bacterium
CAGTAATGGTCTGTGAAGGCCAGTTGATATCATTCAAACGTAGCTTGGCGATCTCTTGGTTGCGCAGGCCATGCCAGTAGCCCACGGCGAGAATCGCCCAATCACGTGTGAACGTACGCCGCGCGCAGCGCAGCATGTCGACCAGCTCATCGTACGACAGATGATTCGTCCGGTTGGCTAGATCAGAAATCTGACTTTCACTGTGCACGGGATAACTTTCTGAACTAATGGATTGAAGCGCTCTGTGCGAGCAGCTCCTGACGTCATATACATTGTATCACATATATTAGCATTACAAATACGCCGACAACCGCTGCTGATGTCCATAAATACAGCAGAAACGGACATCGTGATGGCAGCTAACTTGCCTACAATGAGTGCCGCTCAATTGAAATAAACGACTTAGCGATGTGTAGTGTAAATGGACATTCGCCTAACACTGGCGCAGGGTAATAAGCGTAGTGCAAGGCTTGACAGAAGATATTGACGGTAATACGGTGTTATTTTGAAGGATACGATGGCAAGCACGAACAAACCCGCCAAATCACGATTGGATAAGATGTCAGCTATTAGGCTCGACCAAGACGACTACAAACGTCTGCAAAAAATCGGTACTGACCTCGATCGATCTGCATCATGGCTGATTCGTCAAGCTGTGAAAGAATATATCGAGCGATACAAGCCCAGACGATAGCGCGCTCAAATTGCAAACAAAGCGGAACTACCTATCGCCTCCTAGGTTCAATTCCTGCTGTTCCGGGACGTTTCTTCCGGTTCTTAGAAATTCCACAAATTGCTTGTAGAGTGAGCCCAGCTTCTTCCATTCCTTCGCTCGCCTGTCTGAAGAGCCTGCGATTGGGTTGTCAATGATGTCCCAATGGCGGCCGAGGCGTCCATGTGCCCCATGATCTCGATTCCTACGAATGTAGGGCTCAAACTGCCTTTGACACGCTCTATCAAGGGTGTCGCACAACCTGGTTCGCAGCCGCCCCTGGTAATCACGGGACAACACATTCCAGCAATGTATCGTCTCCTCCAAGTCACGTTGCAAGATACGGGCTTCCCCCATACCCATCAGTTCGAGGACCTTCGGTATCACTAGTTCCGCGAGTTCCCACAACTCTGAATCCACATCGACTGGGAAGAAGTAATTCGGTACGTTGCCCCAATCGATTGCCAACAGTGGGCGGAAGACCGCATCAGTCTCATTCGGCGCAAATCGATTCCGATGAATTGCGAGACCATCGTCGGACACTAACAGTAGAGGAAATGTATACCGACCCTGATCACGTCCGCGGTATGAAGTGGCTCACGTGGCCGACTTCGAAATGCTACTTGATGACAAGAAGATCGCCGAGTACCGCGCGACAACCCGCATCTATTTTGACATAGAGCGATAGCCGGGATCCGTCGCGCCCATTCGAGGAGCGAATACGATGAATCAAAAAACATTTTCGCTTGTCGTCGGCATGATCTTTCTCCTGATCGCAGTCATGCATGTTTTGAGGCATGTCTTTAAGTGGGAAGCGGTTCTGAACGGCTGGGTGGTTCCGATGTCGGTAAGCGCCCTTGCTCTTCCTATCGCAGCGTACTTAGCTTTCGAGGGCCTGCGTCTGAGCAGGAGAAGTTAGAATTCGTCGTGCTCATCGGCGACCTGCATACGCGTCATCCGTGAAGCAAAGAAACTGTCGCAAGGCGATATCGAAAAACGCACCGACCTCAACCGCTGCTACATTTCCCGAGTGAAGAACGGCCACACCGTGCCATCGCTTCGCCGGGCACAGTTCAGTTGGCATTTCATCACGGTATGTTCACCCATCACATGATGCAGTGTTGTCAGCCATGGAGACGCTGGATGGGCACAATTTTAGGCACACTCAGCAAATAGACAACGATCCAAATATGGCGAGTAAGCTTTTAACCTCTTGAAGCTTTTGAATGACCGATGGAGGGTGTCCGGATAACAGTTGAAGGTTGATGCGGCGGTTCAGGCCCGATTGGTTAGAATCGAGCCCGCCAATCCTGTTTAAAGGAGAACCGCCGTGAAAGGAAACTATCACGTCATCGATGGCAAGGGAAAGGGAGCCGAACGAACCTTGGCTGCCTTTTGTAGGGCCAACGGGCAGATACTTTTGCCGTTGGTGGAGTTGGTGGAGCAAGCCCGCCTGGCATTAGACACCGTGGTGGAACAAGTCAGTCAACAGACCATCGAAACGATCCTGCAACTGAGTGCGGAACAGATCGCCGGGCCGCGAACACCGGGACGCAGCCGCGGTGAGATTCGCTGGTACGGGAGTCAGGCTGGGCGGGTGAGCCTTGCCGACCGGCAGTTGAGTGTACGGAAGCCGCGTCTGCGGCGCAGAGAAAAGGGTCGCGGCGGCGAGGTCGGAGTGCCGGCCTACCAAGCGCTGCAAAAGAATCCGGCGATGGGTGCGCGGATGTTTGCAGCGCTGCTGCGAGGAGTATCCACACGCCAGTACCGGGAGGTATTGCCAAGGATGGCAGAAACGGTGGGGGTATCGAAATCTTCGATCAGCGAAAAAGCGATCGAAGCGAGCACGGCACAGCTGGAAGAACTGCTGGGTAGGAGATGGGAGGAAACCGAGCTGCTGGTGATTTACATCGATGGGATGCAATTCGGAACGCACCACGTGATCAGCGCGGTGGGCGTGGATGGGAAAGGCATCAAACATGTGCTGGGGATCCAGCAGGGGGCCACGGAGAACACGGCGGCCGTGAAAGCGTTGCTAGTGCGGTTGCGAGAGCAGGGAGTGAGCAGTGAGAAGCGCTATCTGTTCGTGGTCGATGGTGCCAAAGCGCTGCGTGCGGGGATCGAGGAAGTATTCGGCTCCAACCAGCCCGTGCAGCGTTGCCGAACGCACAAAATTCGCAACGTGCTGGAGCAGCTACCGACCGAGCAGCACGCCCAAGTGCGTTCGCTGATGCGGGCGGCGTACAAACTACCGAAGGCCAAAGAAGGAATCGCCAAGATGGAAAAGATGGCGGAGTGGTTGGAGCGGGAATATCCGGAAGCAGCACGGAGCTTGCGTGAAGGTCTGGAGGAGACGTTCACCATCAACCGGCTGGACCTGCCACCGAGTCTGCATCGCTGCCTGGGAACCACCAACCTCATCGAGAGTCCACAATCGGGGGTGCGGAAACGAACGGGAAACGTCTGCCGCTGGCGCGAAGCAAACATGGTGATGCGCTGGGTCGCCGGGGCCTACCTGATCACGGAGAAAAACTTCCGCAAGATCATGGGACACGAAAATCTTTGGACACTGGCTGCGGTGCTAGGTCGATCGAAAAAGTCCGTTACTCTCGAGGAGAAGTTCGCGTAAGATGCAAAACGAACCGC
The DNA here is from genome assembly GCA_030774335.1 of Acidobacteriota bacterium. GTDB lineage: Bacteria > Acidobacteriota > Terriglobia > Acidiferrales > UBA7541 > Acidiferrum. The sequence goes on from JALYLI010000030.1 coordinate 3,359, forward strand.
CGCATCAACCTTCAACTGTTATCCGGACACCCTCAAATGTAGCTAAAAACATGTCCTTGCTGCTGATCGCTTCCTCGCATGCCCAATGAGACGCACTGCGCGCCAACTCGTTACAAAATTCCTGACTTTTTCAGCAACCTGCTAAGGCTTGGGAGAGCGATCTTAACTACGCTGAGGCAGTGTGCCGTTTCGGCATTCTGCGATCTGCGCTCTGCATAATTGCGGGAATCATATCGCTATAAAGATTCATTTTATCCAGCAATGCGGCAGCACCGTAACTTTCAGCTAGGTTTTTGGCCTCGTCATCGTTGGAAAATGAAACGGCCACAATATGGTCCACTGAAGCAAGCTGAGAGTTGACGAAGGCACACGCGCCTTCGACG
>JALYLI010000031.1 GCA_030774335.1 Acidobacteriota bacterium
GGTCCTCGAAGTATTGCACCTGCGGAAATAAATGTTTGGCGCGGTCCATGGCCTCGGGATCGCAGGCGCGCACGTTAGCGCCGTCCTCGAGCAAGCGCCTGACTACTTCCAGCGCGGGCGCGAAGCGAATGTCATCGGTGTTGGCCTTGAAGGCGAGACCCAGCACAGCGATCTGCTTGCCCTTTAGAATCCACAAGGCCTTGCGGACTTTTTCCAAATAGCGATCGATGCGCTGCCTATTCACTTGCTCGGCAGCTTTCAGAATCGTGAAGTCCACACCCACGGATGCGGAAAGGTAAATGAAGGCCTGCACGTCTTTGGGAAAGCAAAACCCGCCAAAACCCAGGCCTGCCTTTAGGAATTGGCCGCCGATGCGCGGATCGAGTCCCATGGCGTGAGTTACTTCATCCACGTCGGCACCGATTTTTTCGCACAGGTCCGCAATCACGTTGGCGTAACTGATTTTCAGCGCAAGGAATGAGTTGGACGCGTGCTTGATGAGTTCAGCGCTATTGATGCTGGTAACCAGGAAAGGAATGGCGTGCCCGGCGGGGCAGGGACCTTCATGCACGGGGCAGTGAAAGCGGCGCTCGAGTATGGGGCTGTAGATTTCACGCAATTGTGCGGCGGCGGCGTTGTCTTCCACGCCGACGACGATGCGGTCGGGATGGAAAAAATCGGAAACGGCGGTGCCTTCGCGCAAAAATTCCGGATTGGAAGCCACCTGGAATTTAATTTCGCCGTTACGCGAGTAGGCGCCCAGAGCGCGTTGCAATTCAAGTCCGGTACGCGCGGGTACGGTGCTTTTTTCGATTACCAATTTTGAAGATTGCGCTTCCTCGGCGATTTGACGCGCCACGTGATCTATAGCGGAAAGATCAGCATCACCATTGTCTTTTGGGGGCGTGCCTACGCAAATGAAGATGGCGTCGCCGCCGCGGATGGCTTCAGCGGAGTCCGTAGTGTACGAGATGCGCCCGGCCTTCTTTGCAGAGGCGAGAATAATATCCAGATGGCGCTCGTAGATGGGGACCATGCCGGAATTCAAAGCACGGATACGCTCGGTATCAACATCGGTGCAGATGACGTGGTGCCCGGCTTCTGCTAGGCAGGCGGCCGTCACGAGTCCGACATACCCGCAGCCGATGACGGAAAGATTCAATGGAAATTCTCCTCGAAGCGGATCACCCAGCGTGTAGCGGCGCGCGTAATCCCTCGTATACATCATCGCAGATGCGCAGCAAGAAAGTCAGTTATGTGGTGTAGAGAAATCGCGCGGATTTTGCGACTACGAATTCCGTTTGCCCATGAGCAAACCGCGCAAGCCCAGAAGGACCAATTGCGGCTGGTGGCGAATGACGTTCCAGAGCAGGCGCGTGGATTCATCGCGATTGATTTCGCCCAATGAAGCGCGGGTGGTGGCGTCGAGAAGATCGACGAGCTGCGAATAATCTTTTTGCTGAAAGTGATGCATGGTGCGGCGAATCAGCCAGTGCGTGCTCAGTTCGCGCCGCAGCGCGGTCAATTCCTTGCTGCGACCATTGTGCAAAATGGATTGGGCGACGCCCAACGCTCCGCGAAATCCGGTTACGATGCCCCCGACGGTGGAGACTTTGACATGGGCCGCGGCATCGCCGACGAGGTAAACGTCGCCATTGCCGATGCGGCGGCGAACCGGAATCCATTTACGGTAAACAGGGATGCGTGCGCCCTGCCATTCGAGGGGCTCAAGATTTTTCTTATCGAGGAAGCGCTCGAAGCGGCGCTTGGTGTCGCCACCTTGTTCCCCGATGACGCCTAAAGCTCCGCGTTCAGCGTTTTCGGGAACGAGCCAGTAAAAATACGGCGTGTCGTCGGGAACAAACCATACCCGGGTGGTATCGGCCGGGCAATCCCTGGGCAGGCGCACGATGGCCTGCATCAGCGGAACAGTTTCGATGGCCGGCCAACCGGCGGCGCGGGCTACGCGGCTGGTGGCGCCGTCGGCGCCGACAACACTGGCGGCGTGCAATTCCTCCCGCTTCCCGGCCATTTCAGTTTCAAGACCCAGGCCGCTGGAATTTGGCGCGAGGCCCAGGAAGCGGGTGTCGAAAGACAGCTTGGCGCCTGCCGCTTGCGCATCTCTAGCGAGTGCGGGGATGAGGCGGGAGCGTTCAATGATCAAGTCCGGATTGGCGAGGGCGATTTGCGCGGAACGTCCGTCGGTAAAAAGTTCAAAACGGCGAATTTCGTTGACGATGCTTTCGCGCGCCGCCCCTCCAAGCTGGTTGCGGAAATGGTTGGTGACAATCAGCGTGCGCGCGGGGGGATCAAAGGCCGATTTGGATTCGAGGACGCGGACGCGACGACCGCCGCGCGCGACCGTGGCAGCCGTGTACAAGCCGGCGGCAGACGCTCCGACCACAACTACCTCGCCGTTTTCCCGGCGTGGCCGAGAGGTATTTTTTATGTTTGCCACCGTTTGGATGCCCTAACGACGCGGGTGCCTGTACGCTTCCGACCTTAATCGCTGCGTTAGATATGTGTAATTAATCCGGTCCGCCTATGGGGAACTAAGAGCTGATTTGATAAGACGCCCGACAAAGTATAGCGAATCCGGGTTGAGGAACAAAGAGAACGGCCGGATCGAAAATCTCCCAAAAACTTATGCGATAGATAAGTCTGTTCACTTGTTAGGCGGAGGTGTGGGTGGATTTGTGCTGGCGTTCGTAGGGGGCCTCTTCGAGGAAGGCTACGCCGGCAAAAATTAGCGCGAGGGCGATGACGCCGATAACGGCGGCGCCATGGGAGCGTAGGTAGCTGACCAGGATTGCTGCACCGCCGCTGAATGCTCCCAGAAGATACAAGGACAGGACGGATCCACGATGGCCCAAGCCGAGGTTGGCGAGGCGGTGCGCGGCATGATCTTTCCCGGGAGTCGCGAAAGGCAGCAAGCCGCGGCGCGAGCGGGAAATGGTGACAAGCGTGGTGTCAAAAATCGTTGCGCCCAGGATCAGGAGCGGGACGAGCCAGCCGGCCAGATGGTCGGTGCGCTCGAGGCGTAGTTTCAGGCCCAGGGTGGCCATCAGGAATCCGAGGAACATGGCGCCGCCATCGCCCATGAAGATTTTCGCAGGCTTGAAATTCCACCGCAGAAACCCGGTTGCGGCTCCCAGGACCGCGGCGGCCAAGGTGGCCACGAGCGTCTGACCATTCAGGTACGCGATCAGCGCGAAGGACGCGGAGGCTACCGCGGCGATTCCGGCGCAGAGGCCGTCCATGTGGTCGAGGATGCTGAAGGAAGCGGTGATGCCGACCACCCAGACGACCGTGAGAAGGGCGTCAAGGACGTAGCCGGAGCCGCCACCTACAAGAACGCTGAAAACCTGGGCGTGAATGCCAGTAAACAACAGGATCATTGCGGCTACGGGCATGCCGATAAAAAGTTTTATTTGATGGTGGAGCAAACCGCGGTCGTCGAGGATGCCGATGGCCGCTACTAGCGAGGCGCCCGCCAGAATGCCTTCAATCTGCGCGCGCGCGAGACCGTCAAAAGCGGAAATGACGGCGATCATGACGGCGCCGTAAATGGCAAGGCCGCCAAGTAGCGGAATGGGTGTCAGATGAACTTTGCGCGGGCCAGGCAGGTCCACCATGCCGACGCGCAGCGCAAGCGCGCGGACGGGGACGACCAAGACTAGCGATGCGACAAGCGCAACAAAAAACGCGAGCAGGCCTGCGGCCATGCAACCTCATGAGGTGGAAGCGAACGCGGCCCTGAGGACGGAGACCGAACTCACATAATTTGCCGGATTGGGTGTCCGGCTCCCAAGGTAAAAATGGCTGCCCCACGCAGCGTAAGTACGATACTGGGGAAATGCGCGGGCTTCAACAAGGAAAGTTGGATAGTACGGGTGGCGTCATGGCCAGATAGATAAATTTTTGCGAGTCCTGGCGCTTAGCTGATTTTTGATACTTCAACCTGAATCTGGCTTTGACACTATGGAAACCAGATTAGCGAGTTCGGCACTGCGGGAGTAGTGGATGGCGGCTGCGGAGGCGGCCTGGCCCATCGCGGTGATGAGGGCGGGATCGGAGGCCAAGCGGCGGATGGCGACTGCCAATTCATTGGGTTCTGAAGGGTCCGTGCTAATGGCGAAGCCGTGTTTGGCACCGAGCATGGCGAGGTCGGTTTCAGACGCGGCCACGACGATGATGGGTTTGCCGGCGGCCAGAATGCCGAACATTTTGCTGGGCACGACGACGCCTTCCAGCCCCCGTTTTATCGTGACGATGTGAGCGTCAGGCGCGGCGAGGACCGAGGGAATTTCACCGCTGGGGAAAAAAGGCAGAAATCTAATATTGGATGCTCCGGCAGCCAGAGATTCCAGGCGGGCGCGCTCCGCGCCGTCGCCAACAAAAACAAACCCAATGTTGTCGCTTTCAAGCTGGCGCGCGGCGGCGATAAGCGTGTCCCAAGCGCCGTAAAAACCCAGATTACCGGCGTGAAGAAGTACGAAGCGAAAATTTCCGCGGATAGCGCAGAGGACCTCGGAGTTGAGAGGCGGCGTGCGCGAACTGGCGGATGAGATTTCCGCGCCGCTGCGCACGATGGAAATTTTGGCGGGATCGACGCCTTTAGCGGCGATGCGCGCGCGCATGTCGTCGCCCAGGACGATGATTTGCGTGGCGCGTCGTAACGCCCAACGGTGGAGACGTTCCCATATGCGTGTCATCCGCCCGGGGCGCACGATGGATCCGGCAACAGCCATGTCGGGATATAAATCCTGGATGTCGTAAATGAGGGGCTTGCCTTTGAGAGCGGCGATAAGCGCGGCGGTAATGCCGTTGAAAGGCGGGTCGGTCATCGCGAAAACAACATCGCAAGGAAGAAATAGAGCGCGCAGGGCCGCCAGTTTCATGTAGGTGAGGTAATTGACAATGCGGCGCTTCATTTGCATGCGCGGATAGTCTGTGGAACCGACGCGAATCACAGTGAATGCTCCGCAGGCGGAATTATTTTCAATGAAATGCTCTGTTTGCCAAAGTTTCCAGGGTCGGCGCTCGGTGGGATCGTAGGATGGGCGACCGCATACCACGGTAACTTCATGCGCTCGCGCGAGGGCGCGCGTGACGGATTCCGCGGATTTAGCGGTGGCGGAGGTGTCGGGCGGGAAATACAGATTCAACAGCAAAATGCGCATGGCAGATTGTACATGCAGTGCGCAGGCGGTCGTTGCGAAGTTGGCATCAAGGAAAAGAAAACATCGCACGCTTCAACGCCGGACTGCAGCCAATAAAAGTTAAAATTCACGCGTGCAAGAACGGCACGTGGGACACCTCGAGGAATTCCAGAACGCCAATCGGGAAGATTGGCGTTCCCAGGAAAAACGGATTACGGGCGGGTGATCAGAAAGTCGCCGAGGACGAGAGCGTCCATCTGCGTGCGCAGGAAGCAGTCGATGGCTTCTTCGGGACGGCAGACGATGGGCTCGTTGTCGTTGAAGGAAGTGTTGAGGACCACGGGGACGCCGGTGAGATTTTCGAAGGCTTTGATGAGCTGCCAGTAGCGCGGATTGGCGTCGCGCGTAACGGTTTGCAGGCGGCCGGTGCCGTCCACGTGCGTGGGTGCGGGAATTTTGTCGCGTTTGTCGGGGCGCACCGAATACGCGAGCGTCATGAATGGCGAAGGGTGTGATTGTTCAAAATAATCGCCGGTGGATTCCGCAAGGATGGAAGGCGCGAAGGGCCGGAAAATTTCGCGGTGCTTGATGCGGCGATTGAGGATATCTTTCATTTCAGGGCGGCGCGGGTCGGCGACGATACTGCGATTACCAAGCGCGCGTGGTCCCCATTCGGCGCGGCCCTGAAACCATCCGAGGATTTTTCCGTCGGCGATGATTTGCGCGCTTTGGAGCGTAAGCTCGGGCTCAGGAAATTCGGAGATGGAATAATGTTCGCGCGCGAGGGCGCTGGCGTCGATGGCCTGGCGAATTTCATCGCGTGAATAGCGCGGTCCCCAGTAAGCGTGATTCATAACGAAGGCGCGGGGCTGGCGCAAAATCTGATGCCACACGTAAAACGCGCCGCCAACCGATAGGCCGCCATCGCCGGCCGCGGGGTGCACGTAAACCTGCTCGAAACCGGTGGAATCTAAAATTTTCCCGTTGGCAACGCAATTGAACGCCACGCCGCCGGCCAGGCAGACGGACTTTATGCCGGTTTTTTTAGCGAGCTTGCGCAACATCCCCAGATAAACCTCTTCAAGGCGCGCCTGAAGCGAAGAGGCGAGATTACGATGTCGCTGCTCGAGTGGTTCATCGGGGCCGCGCACCGGGCCGAGTAGCTGCGCCATTTCTGGCGAAAACATTTTGCTCATCGTGGGAGTTTTGTCGGCTTCGGCCCAGCTCATTTCGGGGCCAATGCGATGATGAGTGAAATAGTCGAGGCCGAGGCGGAAGCCGTTGGCACGGGATTGTTCATCGAAGTGCACGACATCGCGAAAAGATTCGAGTTGTTCAGGCTGGCCGTACGCACCGAGGCCCATGACTTTGTATTCGTCGCCAAATTTCAGGAAGCCGAGGAATTGGGTGACGGCGCTGTAGAAAAGTCCGAGCGAGTGGGGGAAGGCCACGGAGCCATGAATGTTCATGTGGTGGCCGTCGCCGACTCCCCACATGGTGCTGGCAAAGTCGCCGAGGCCGTCGGCGGAAAGGAGCGCGGCGCGTTCGAACGGCGAAACAAAAAAACTGCTGGCCAGGTGCGCCTGGTGATGCTCGATGCGATGAAATTTGGCTTTGAGCTTTTTTGGGTCAGAGTCGAAGGCGGCGGCAAGCGCTTCGGGGATGCCGGTGAACTTGACCAGAACTTTGGCGCGCTGGCGGGCGAACGAAGGCATGCGCAGGGAATAAATCAGCTTGGTAAAGAGGCGCGCGTAGGGATTGCGCGGAACGGCGACGTGATCGATGTCGGCGAGCGTGAGACCGGCTTCCTTCAGGCAATAGCGGATGGCCTGCACCGGAAAGCCGGCGGCGTATTTTACGCGATTGAAGCGCTCTTCCTCAACGGCGGCAATGAGTTGGCCGTCGCAAACGATCGCGGCGGAAGCGTTGCCGTGGTAGGCATTGATTCCAAGAATGTTCATTAAAGAGATTCAGTTTACCTTAGGCGTTGGGTGTTGCGGAGAGTTCGCTTTGTGAGGGCTGATACTGGCAAAACTTTTTGGAGCTGCAAGGGCTGCGAGATTTCTACTTCAAATCGCTACTTCAAAATTGCTACTTCAAAATTGCTACTTCAAATTCCCCAATCGGAAAATTGGCGTCCCAGGAGTTACGTGGAGAGGTGGCGGTGGCACCATTCGTTCAGCACAAAGAGCGACCAGGGGCGGGACCAGGAAGTTTTTCGGGTGAGAAATTCGTTCCAGACGGCGTTGACGCCGTCGGAGTGCAAGTGTTCCGCGAGGGCAGGAGCGAGTGAAGCGAAGCTGGCTTCAAGGCGGGGGCGCAACGGACCGCGCAGCCACTCTTCCCAGGGCAGCGTGAAAGTGCGCTTGCGTTGCGCCAGAATTTCCGGCGGAAGCAGATCGCGCAAGGATTCGACGAGTAAAGCTTTCGGCGAGCCGTTGCGGCGGCGCGCGGCATCCGGCAGCGCGCTGACAAATTCCACCAGCGGCGTGTCGAGAAGGGGGACGCGCACTTCGAGAGAGCGCGACATGCTGACAGAGTCGGCGTCGCGCAGGAGCGTGCTGACCATGTAAGTGCGCATCTCCAGCCAGGAAATTCCAGCGATGGGCGGCAACTTTTCGGCTTCGTCGGCGATGCGCTGGAGCCAGCCAAGCCAGGTGGGCTCCAGCGTGACACCGTCGGCGCCCACGGTGCTGGGACGGAAGCTTGGGTTAATCAATTTTTCCAGGCGGCTGCCAGGAGGAAAAAGTGCACGCGCAAAAAAAAAGGGATGCGGAAGCGCGGCGGAATTGGTCCAGGCCGCGGTGGCTTTGTGCGCGACGTCGTTTGTTCCTGTACCCGCAAGAAAACTTAGCAACAGCGGCGAAGAAGCGCGACGCAAAGACGTGGGCAAAAACTTTGCGAGTTGCGCTAATTTCTGGAGGCGAGGGACATCGGAAAATGTGGAATAGCCCGCGAAAAGTTCATCGCCGCCCACGCCGGACAGGGCGACTTTTAAACCGACTTCGCGGGCGGCCCAAGAAACGAAATAAGTATTGATGCCGTCCATGGTGGGCTGATCGAGCGCGTCTAGAGATTCGTCCAGGCGCGACAAAATCGCAGCGCCATCGAAGGGCACTTCGGTGTGTTGGGAGCCGCAACGGCCGGCGACGATGCGCGCGAGTGGCGCTTCGTCGAAATCCGTCCCGGGAAAAGTAAGCGTGAAACTCTGGATCCCGGGATGGGCGCGACCAGCGAGCAGGGCGATGGCGCTGGAATCGACGCCGCTCGAAAGAAAAAGGCCGACCGGGACGTCGGCGATGAGATGCGCATCTACGGCGTCCTGTAACAGCAGGCGCAGACGTTGCGCAGCGGCAGCAAACTTCTTCGGGCGTTTGGGATCGTTCGCGGCGGGGCTGCGTGCGGCGTCATACCAGGGCCGGGCGCGAGGAACGCGGCGGCGTTCCGGAATGTACAGCAACATTTTATGGCCGGGTGGGAGAGAGAAAACTCCGTCAATAAGAGTCACCGGTTCGGAGACGCTACCAAATAGCAAGTAGGCGGTGAGCGCGTCCTGGGAAAGTTGCCGGGAGCAGATGCCGGCAGCCAGCAAAGCGCGCACTTCCGAAGCGAAGGCGAAACCGTCAGGCGTTTGCGTGTAGTACAGCGGCTTGATTCCGAAAGGGTCACGCGCAAGAAAAAGAACCGGCACGGCGGCGTGACGGTGGCGCAAATCAAGGACCGCGAAGGCAAACATTCCGCGCAATTCGGTGAGGCATTCTTCGCCCCACTCTTCCCAGGCATGCACAAGAATTTCAGTGTCGGATTGCGTGGTGAAACGATGGCCGCAAAGAATGAGGGATTCACGCAACTGCCGATAGTTGTAGAGTTCGCCGTTGAAAATTACGGCCACGTCGTGAGTTTCATTCCAGATCGGTTGGTGGCCGCCGGGAAGATCAATGATGCTCAGGCGGCGCATCCCGAGGGCGAGGTTGGGGACGCGCGGTTCGTCGAAAAGAAAACCTTCGCCGTCGGGGCCGCGGTGAATCATCGCCGCGGTCATGGCGCGCACGCAGGATTGGGCCTGGGTGTTATCCGAAGTGAATGCCACCCCACAGATGCCGCACACGCTACTTTTCAATCTCCGGCGTATGGAAAAAGGTAGCGCCCGCACGCAGGATGTGGCGCCGGAAATGATAGCGAGGAAAACGCAAGCGATTATCGGCGTACCAGGCCAGCAGCAAGCGCAACAGGAACAAGAAAAGGAGAGCGATCAAGGAGGCGAAGAGGGCAAAGAAAGATTCGCGCTCGAGGAGCAGGCTCCAGTCGAGATCTTCATCCCACGAGGGATAAAGTTTTCGCAGCAGGCTGTGCAGGCCGAAGGCGCCAAGGGGAAGGCGCGCGATGCGCACGTGCGCAAAGTTCTGATAATCGTAAATGGTGAGATAGTTCGGAAGTTTGCCGGTGGCTTGGGCGAAGATCGTGGGATTTTGCAAATCCTTCCGGGTGACCGTACGGCCGTAAGCGTCGCGCAAAATGACGCGATACGTGGGGTCAACGATGATCCAGCGGCCATCGATAAGAACTTCGGCGACCACATGCTTGGTGGTGTGTTCGGGAGTAAGCAGCAACAGGCGGCGTGCGTCGAGGCCGGCGCTGCGCGAAAGATTGAGGAAAGCGTTGGTGGCGGTGCCGCAAATGGCCAGGAGTTGACGATAATTCAGAGTGTTTTCGGGATTACGCAAATCCAACTGATCTGGGTGAGCGGCCAGCGGGCGCGCAGGTCCGGTGCGGATCCACGCGAGGATAGCGTCGACTTTAGCCTCGTCAGTTGAACCGCTGGGAACCACAGCGTCAGAGAATCCCTTGAGATAGCGGCGAACGGAATATTCCCAGGCAGCGGCGTAGCCCAGAAAAAGTATGGAGGCGATCAGCAGGGCATTCACGGTGCGCCAGATCACGCGAAAGATCGCCGTTCGTTGGAAAGAAGGGGCTGCCAAGGCCTACTCCACGGACCGCGGTTCAGCGCCCGAATGCGGCGCTGTAATCAGCCGCGAGTACAAACTTTCCATTTCGTTTACGGGTTGCTCCCAGCCAAGACGTGCAGTGAGTTCCGCGCAGGCGGCCGCGAATTGAGCGTGAAGGCGCGAGTCAGCAAGTAAGCGCTGCAACGCATCTGTAAGCGATGCGGCATCGTGAGCGACCACCAAGCCAGCGATGTCTTTGAGCAGTGGCGCGATGCCGCATTGCTCGGTGACCACTACTGGAGTGCCGGCGGCAATTGCTTCCGCGGCGGTATTACCGAAATTTTCATTTTGCGAGGGCAGAACAAATACGTCGGCGTCTCGATAGGCAGCCCATTTGTCCTGGGCGAATAGGGGTCCGGAAAATTTCACACGCGCCGATAAACCCAGACGAGAAGCTTCAAGCGCAAGCTTTTGTCGCATCCCACCATCATCCGGGCCGGCGAAAACCAGCGTCAAGGTGTTCTCTCCCATGCGCTCCGGAAGGTGTGAAAAGGCCTGGAGCAAAAGTTCCGGGTTTTTTTTCATCGAAAGGCGGCCCAGGAACAAAATAACTCTGGCCTGCTCGGGAATACCCAGGGTGGAGCGGAAATTCCCGCGAATCGGCAGCGCCTCCGGAGGCTCGACGCCGTTACGGCGCAAAACGATTTTGTGGCGCGCCACTCCTGCCGTGGCCAATTCCCCGGCTTCCAGCTCTGAGGTGGCAACGACGGCGCTGGCGCCGGCGAACAACCGCCTGCCCATAAACGAATGATACAACCGTTTCAGCCACACGTTCCGGACAATCGGCACGAACATCCCGATGGGCTCGATCACGTAAGGAATGCCACCGGCGCGAGCCGCGGCAGCTACGGGAGGGCCGAGCAGGTCGTACATGCCAAAGATATGGACGAGCTCAAAATTCTGGAGGCGCGCGCGGCAATAACGCTTCACCGCGGGATTCCAGCTCAGCGTGCGATAGCGAAACCAACTGGGGAGATAGATGGATTGCACACCGCCGCCATTGTGCCGCCATCCGAAAGGGGAACGATCCCAGCCCTGCGTTTGAAGATCTGTTTCGCTGCGGTCGTGGAGACGCTTTTCGAGACCCCAGTCGGCAGTTAAAACGTTGACCGTGTGTCCGCGCCGGGCGAGGCCTTCGGCCAGAGCGCGGACTTTCACGGGAGGCCCGCCAAATTCCAGAAATGGAGCGTAGGTTTCGGTGACGTTCAGGATTCGCATTGTTCGCGAAGAATTTTCTTCAGGGCTTTGGCAAACACGCTGAAGCGAAATTCGTGCTGCACGCGCTGGCATCCACGCGCGCCCATGTCTCGCGCGAGTGTTGGGTCAGCGAGCAGCGTTTCAATTGCAGTGGAAAGCTGCTCGGTATCGCCGTGTGGCACCAGGTATCCGGTCACTCCATCAATAATGACTTCGGGCGCGCCGCCGTGAGCGCCGCCGATGACGGGCTTGCCGCAGGCCATGGCTTCAAGGTACACGAGGCCAAAGCCTTCCGCGAGACTGGGCAACGCGAAAATTTCGCAAGCAGAGTAGCACGAGGCCAGCTGCGGGTATGAAAGTCCGCTGAGGAAATGGACGTGGGAGCGCACCCCATTTTGTTCGGCGAGCTCTTCGAGCCAATGGCGGTCGTCGCCTTCGCCGACCATGGCGAGTTGCGCTTCGGGCCAACGCGGTAATAGCCGTGGTAGCGCGGTGATGAGCGTGTCCATACCTTTATAACGCTCACTCTTCAGCCAGCGGCCGACGGTAAGAATCACGCGGCCGCCGGGAAAGCTGGAGGGCGGCGGGGTTATTGAGGCGGCAGGAAGCAGTGTTTCGAATTCGGGGTCGAGCGCCCAGGGAAGAACACGAATGCGCTCAGGTTTCACTTTTTGATCAGTGGCGACGTGTTCCGCGGTGCTTAGGCTGGGCGCGAGCACCAGATTGGCGCGACGCAGGGAGCGGCGGCGCACAGGGGAGAGTGGTTCCCAGACTTCGACGCCATGAGTGCAGATGATAGTTCTCATGCGCGGCGCGGCCAAGCGCATCGTTTGAGTTACGGGCGCTAAATTTGGGTGTACCGCGATGACCAGTTTGGCGTGACGGCGCGCGCTGCGCAAAGCCGTGGCGGCAAAGCGGCCCTTGGCACGTTCACAGCCGGTGAAAACAAATTCGCGGCCGCCGACGGACATGCGATGAAGTTCGGGTGAATCGTTGAGACTGAACAGGCGGCACTCCATCGCGCGGCTGTCCGCAAATTCCGTGAGGACCGCGGCGATGTGACGGCCGGCGCGTTGAATGCCGCCGGGAGCGTCGAGTTCAGAAAATATGCCGATGAGCACTGGCTGAGTCTGCCAAGCGCGGCGATGGAACGCAAGCGCGCGAGCTTTCTGGTTAAGAACGCGCGCCACCCAGGGCGGGAACGATGTCCATGAGGCGGTCGAGATAAAGGTCGGCAGGATAAGCAGTGCGGTCGTGCATGCCGAAGCCGTAATTTACGGCGACGGCCAGCATTCCCGCATTGCGCGCGGTTTGCACGTCAACTTCGGAGTCGCCAATCACTACGGCTTCTGATGGGCGTGTGCTGAATTCACGGAGAATGGTGTTCGCGCCGAGCGGGTCGGGCTTTTTTGTATCGAAACTGTTGCCGCCATAAATGACGCGAAAATATCTAGCGAGGCCGAGGGCTTCGAGGATTTTTACGCTAATGCGCACGGGTTTATTGGTGAGCACGGCCATAGGCATGGCCGAAAGATGCTTGAGCGCTTCGGGCACGCCGGGATAGGCGCAGGTGTTATCCATTTTGTGGGTTTCGTAATGGGAAAGGAAAAATTTGAGGGCGCGCGCGAGTTCGTCGGGATTGACGTCCTGGCCGAGAGATTTGGCGACGAGAACAGGAGCACCATTTCCGATGTAACTAGAAATGGTGTCCTCGGGCAATTCGGGGCGGTGCAATTCGCGCAGGGTGGCGTTAACGGAATGCACGAGATCGAGTTTGGAATCGATGAGCGTGCCGTCCAGGTCAAAAATTAAAGCACGAACGGAAGAGAAACGTTGGTCGATCATATGGTGGAGACATTTTAAAGCATGGAAGGAAAAACAGCGCAGGAAAGAGCTGGATTTTGCCGCGGCAAGCGCTTCCAGTTACAGCGGCGCGCTCCACGCGGAGTTCGCGTAGACTAGAACGCGATAAATTACGAAATATTTTGGAGACAACATGGCCCAGGTTTTTCCGTTTCGCGCGTTTCGCTACAACCCCGCGCACGCTCCGTTTGAGCAGGTGCTGACGCAGCCGTACGACAAGATTTCGCCGGCGATGCAGGATAAATATTACGCTGCCAACCCGCACAATCTGATTACCGTGGAAAAAGGACGCGTGCATCCGAGCGATGCCGCGGGCAACAACGTGTACACCCGCGCGGCGGCGGCGATACAGGAATGGATTCGCAGCGGAATTGTAGTGCAGGACTCGCAGGCTTCCTTTTATGGCTACACGCAGGAATACACGGTGCCGGGGACGAACGAACGGGCGATGCGGCGCGGATTCATCGGCGCGGGGCAACTGGAAGAATATTCCGCCGGAGTGATTTACCGGCATGAACACACGCTGTCTGGGCCAAAAGCCGACCGGTTGGAATTGCTGCGGCATACGCAGATTTCTGCCGGGCAGCTTTTCCTGATTTATTCCGACGCGCAAAAACGCGTGGACGCGGTGTTGAAAGAAGCGGAAGCTTCGGCGGTTCCCGCGACGGAAATGACGGATGAGTATGGCGTCGTGCACCGGTTGTGGGTGATTTCGGAGCCGGGGCGCGTGAAAGCGATTCAAGACGCGATGGCCGACCAGAAACTGGTGATTGCGGATGGGCATCACCGCTATGAGACGGCGCTTAATTACCGAAATGAGCGGCGAGCTGCGGCAGGAAAAAATATCGCGGGCGCGCCTTACGAGCGCGCCATGATGACCTTCATCAACACGCAAGGCGCCGGGCTGACGATTTTGCCGACGCACCGTGTGGTGGCGAAGTTGCGACAGTTCAATTGGGCTGAGCTGCGGAGACATCTGGAGCCCTGGTTTGCGGCGGAATGCATTCCGTTTTCCGATGACGGCGTGAAAGCGGTGGCGCGAGAAAAATTTCTGCGGAAGCTTTCCGCGGCGCGCGCCCAGCGGGCGATCGGCGTATATCCCGCGGCGGAAAATGGGCAACGCGCGTTTTACGTGCTGACGCTGCGGGAGGGCGTGGACCTGGCTCGATTACTGCCGAGTGTTTCGCCGCTACAGCGGGAGTTGGATGTGGTGCTGCTGCACGACGGAATCCTGGAGCCTGGGCTTGGTATTACCCCGCAATCGGTTACCGCGGAGTCGAATATTACGTACGAACGCGAAGCCGAAGCGGCGTTGGATGCGCTGGACAACGGCTCGGCGCAGATCGCATTTTTACTGAACGCCTGCCACGTGGAGCAGGTGGTGAAGATTGCGACTGCTGGAGAAGTGATGCCGCAGAAATCCACGGATTTTTATCCCAAGCTGATGAGCGGTATCACGATGTACAGCGCGGACCCCGAGCGGTCCTGAGCGTAAGCCGATTCGCAGCCGTCAAAACAAAAAGGCACGCCGAAGCGTGCCCGATTGCAAAAGTTTACGGCCGAGACATTCTCTTCCTTGGGGCTCTTACTTGAAGCTGGCTACTGCTTCGGCTTCGGTGTTGTATACATCGAAGACGGTGAGGAGCTTGGTGATCTGCAGGACTTCCTGAAACTTGCTGCCCAAGTGGCAAAGTTTTAGCGCCGCGCCTTGCGATTTGGCGCTGTGATGGGAGGCCACCAGCGTGCCGAGGCCGGCGCTGTCAATGAACGTGACATTGTCCATGTTCAGCACGATTTTCTTTTTGCCTTCGGCGACCAGGCCTTTCACTTTTTCGCGCAGTGCGTTGCTTTCTTCACCGAGCACGATGCGGCCATCCAGAGCTACGACGGCAACGCCGTCCACTTCGCGATTCGTAAATTTCAATGCCACGTTATTTTCCTCCTCGTCGGAAAAGGCTCCGGACCTTGCTCGGCCGGAGCCGCAAAGCTTATCAGTAATAGTCTGAGCAGGACATGTAATAACCGCAAACGGCGCAAATCAATTTGCAGCGGCGCGATGCGAGCCGTTGCGAACAGACCGGACAATAGCGCGAAGGGTCTTCAAGCGGCGCAGCTGCCGGGCTGGCATCATTCGTTTTCTGCAGCGAATGACCAGGCTCGAGAGCCTGGTGCGGTGGCGCCTGCTTCGTCGAAGATTCCACGGCTCGATGTTTATAGCACATCCCCCAGAAACGGGGAAGCGCGGGCGCGTCAGACTCAGGCGGAGGCCGCTGTACTGGTAAATGTTCTGAATTGGCGATAAAACGGGCGTGCTGAAACCCCTCCCCGGCTTCGGGCATCTATATCAGTAAGAGCAGGGCTTGGGAGCCGCTGAGTTGCGGTTGGGCGGCAGGTGATCAACATGCGCCGAGTTTTCTGTTTCGCAGCTTTTCTAGTTATTCCAGGAAGTTTAATGGCACAGGGGCACGGTGCCGCGGGTGCGCAATCCGCCGGCGTTATCCCGGCAGCGTCTGGCCAAGCTATTTCCGCTGCGGCTCCTCGCAGGAATGCCGGCGCATCGGCGACCGTGGGAGCGCGTATCGCAAGTTCGCCGGGAAGCCAGCTGATAATTTCTCGCACGCCGAGCGGACAGGGCATCGTGCGGCGGGCCGTCCCTGCCGGCGCGCGTGGCGTCAATCGCGGACGCATGGTAACGGCCACTCGCAACCGACAATTAACTGCTTCGCAGCGCCGTAACGGCATCTCCGAAGTTTCCTCAGAGTTCGACTCGACTCCTGGGCTTGGTTTTGATTACGCGCACGTCGCAGCGACTCATCCCAATGGTGTGAACGGCCGTCACCATCATGGCAATGATTTTGGTAATAGTGGCGCGATGCTTTTTCCGTTTTCTGGCGGTGGATATTTTCTGCCGACGGACCTAGGTGTTGAGAGCGCTCAGGGCCAGGGATCGGCAGCAGAGGACGCGGAAGATGAAGGGGAGGCTATACCGGCCAATCGTTCTGCGCGTGTGCGCAGCGTGGATCGCTTGCCAGTACTCGGACCTCCGGCACCTCAACAGGATGTGCCGGAATATGTTTTTGTGCGACGGGATGGCACGGTGTTTTTTGCGGTGGCTTATTCGTGGGAGCACGGATCGCTGCGATACGTTTCGAGTGAAGGGTTGCGGCGCAGCGTTGAGCGCGAGACGCTGGATCTGGATGCCACGCAGCAATTCAACGAGCAACGTGGAGTGATATTTCGGGCGCCGGCTTAAGGCCCCGGCCGCTTGACTTGAATGATGAGAAAAGTATTCGGGGCGTGCTCGCTGTGACTTCAAAGCCGCCAATCGGGAGATTGGCGTTCCCGCGTTCGAAAATACTAGGTTGACTCCACTTTGTTGAGGGGTTCGGGCATGACGTAGCCGGAGTGGGCGGGCAGGCCGGCGCGTTCGAGCTGCACGGTGGTGTGGCCGATGCCAAATTTTTCGGCTACCTTTCCCTGAATGTCGGTGAGGATGCGCTCGCATTCGTCTAGGTGCATGTCGGGGACGCGGGCGTGCAGGCTGAGCGCGTTATGCGCTTCACCGAGCGACCATATATGCACGTCGTGAACTTCCTGCACACCGGGAACCGTGAGCACGGCGCGCGCCACGTCTTCCACGCTGATGCCCTGGGGGCGGCCCTCCAGCAAGATGTGCGACGACTGCCGCAAAATGCCGATGCTGGACCAGAGAACAAGAATGCCGATGGCGATGCCCAGCAACGGGTCAATCCAGGGCAGCCCGGTAAAGTGAATGACTACCGCGCCGACGATAATGGCGATATTGGAAAGCGCGTCGCCAAAGTTGTGTACCAGGATGCTGCGCAGATTCAGATCGTTCCGCCCGCGCACCAGCGCGAGAGTAATACCGCCGTTGACGGCCAAGGCGGCAACGGAAGTCCAGATCATCCAGCTTTCCACCACCGCAACGGGTGAGCGAAAGCGCTCTATGGCTTCGTAGCCCAGCCAAAGTGACAGCAACACCAGAACAGTCGCATTGGTGAACGCCGCCAGAACTCCGGCGCGGTGATATCCATAGGTTTTTTCCTTGTCGGCGGGGCGCTGCGCCCAACGCATCGCCAAGTAGGAAATACCGAGAGCGGGAACGTCGGAAAGATTATGTACGGCGTCGTTCAAAAGGGCGACGCTGTGGCCAAGTATTCCACCAAAGATTTCCGCTACCACCAGGCCCAGCGTGGCAGCCATCGCCCAACCAAGAACGGAAGGCTCCAGCGGCGGATGCGAGTGTCCGGCGTGGCTTCCGTGACGGCGGTCGACGTGAGCGTGGCTGTGCGCGCCGTGGCCGTGGTCGTGATTGTGACCCATCGTTCCCATTCTACGCGTGTCGAATGAGGGAGTGCACCACGGGCTGCGGCTTGTTAAAGGCTTATTGGGCAGTTTGACACGTGCGTGCCGCGAATTGATTGACGGTGCGCTCAGTGGCTGCCACGATAACTATCAGCTTCCAGAATGCTAAATGGTCACGTAGTTTTGAGTGGTACCGGGGAATAAGGGAGCGCCGTTCGCGAGACGCTGACCGCTTATATAAATGACTGCGCCCGTTGCTAAATTGAGTTTTTGGGGTGTGCGTGGCTCGACGCCAACCGTGGACCCGGGAACGTGGCGCTATGGCGGCAACACGCCTTGCCTGGAGCTCATCACGCCGGATGGAATACAAATCATTCTGGATTGCGGCACGGGACTGCGTATGCTGGGCAGCCGCTGGGCCGCGCCCAACGGCGATAAGGTTGCGGAGACGCACATCCTGGTAACGCATTACCACTGGGACCACATTCAGGGCATTCCATTTTTCGCGCCGCTCTACGCGGAAAATAATCACTTTCACTTTTACAGCTTCCGCTCGAAATTTCTCGGACGTGACAGCCTGAAGCAGGTGTTCGAAACGCAGATGGCATTGCCATATTTCCCGGTGGACATGTCGGCCATGAATGCCAGGCGCAAATTTCAGGAAGTGGATGGTGACGACACGTTTCGCATCGGGGAAAATAAAGTGACGGCCCGGTGGCTGAATCATCCGCAGGGCTGCCTGGGATTTCGTATCGAGACTTCGGCTGGCACGGTGGTTTACGCCACCGACAACGAGCCGGGCGACCCGAAACTGGACAAGAGTCTCGCGGAGCTGGCGGCGGGCGCCGACATTTTTGTCAATGACGCGCAGTTCACTCCCGAACAGTTGGCCACCACGAAAAAGGGCTGGGGGCATTCGTCCTGGAAAGAAGGCGTAAAGGTGGCGCGAGAAGGCAGCGCGACCACGCTGGTGCTTTTCCACCACGATCCCGATTCCACCGACCGCACCGTGGATACGATCCTGCGCCAGGCGCGGGAAGAGTTTGATTCCGTGTTTGCGGCCAGTGAGGGGATGGTGATCACGCTCGGCGGGATCGGTTCCGGCGACAACGTGCAGGGGCACATGCCCGGAACACGCACGGCGTTGCGGCGTGAGGCGCAGTTTCGCGCGCGCATTTGCGGTGTGACCGAAGGCGGCAAACCTTTTGAAGAAGAGACGGTAGTGCGCGATATTTCGCTGCAAGGCGCGTCGATTTCGCTGCAACACCTGCCGCGATTGCAATCGGAGTTGCAAGTGACCATGGAGACGCCCGGGCCCGACGGTTTGCAGATTATGAAGCTGCGCGGGTACGTGGTGCGCATCGACGCCGGGACGGAAAAGGGACACAGCGCCGTTGGGGTGGTTTTTACGGACTAGTTTTCATACAAACTTATGAACTAATCACCGGCGCGGCGCGATTGCCGCGCTTTTTCGTTCTCTGGCACGGTTGCGCGCTCTGCTGTACGCTGGAGGCACTCTCCATGAAGAACGAGGCCACGCAGCGGCAAGGTAATTTTGTGCCGGTCCGAGCGCTGGACAAGCGAACACCGACGAAGAAGGAACTCTTGCGCGGGCTGGTGCGGCAAGCGCCCTTCGTGGCCAAAAATTTTCAGCTCTACTTTCAAAACGCCTGGCGGACCAAGATTTTGCGCACCAATGTGATAGCGCCGTACGCGGTGACTTTTTACGTGACCCACAAGTGCAACCTGGATTGCAGCTATTGCACGCAGAAAGAGCCGGACGTCTTCAGCCAGGAATTGTCCACCGCGGAAACGATGCGGGTGTTGCGGCGGATTCGCAAAGAAACAGATTCGATCGTCATTACCGGTGGCGAGCCGACGCTGCGTCCTGATCTTGAGGACCTGGTGGACTTCGCGAGATTTGAATGCAAATTCAGGTCACTGCTGCTGATTACCAATGGCACGCTGCTGGACCGCAAGCCGCGGATTCTGCGCGCGGTGACCGGGTTGGTCGTGAGCCTCGACGCGCTGGCGCCCGACCCGACGAACCCTCTCTCCAAACCGGCGGCATTGCCGAAGGTGATGGAAAATTTGCAGTTCGCCAAGGGGCGCTTGGGCAGCTCGCGGCGCATCACCATCAGCACGGTGATCGAAGAGTGGAATGTCGGGCAGGTTTCGAATCTGCTGGACTGGTGCGGCGAGCAGGGATTTGTATTCGCGGCTCAGTCCGCGCAGATGGACAAGATGCCCAACCTGGCGCTGCTGAAAAATCCAGCCTATCAGGCGCTGGTGGACAAGATTATCGCGCGTAGGCGCGAAGGTTCGCAGCCCATTAACGGGACGCCACGGACTATTGAAACCTTGCTGCGCTTCAAGGAGTTTCAATGTTTCCCAACGATGTTTCCGCGCGTTTATCCCAACGGGGATGTGTTCTATCCCTGCGAACCACTGCGGAAGGTCGCGGGCAATTTGTTGCGAGATGGATCGCTGCGGAAGATTTTCGCGCGTGGGAAGAAGATCCATGGCGATATCCCGCCTTGCCAAGGGGTGTGCTATTTGTTTGGAAATGTCCTGTCGCACTACTACGTGAATGATTTTTGGAGCTTGGCTGGGGATTTTATTCGCTGATTAGCCGACTTCGCTGATTTTTTTGTCCAGGTGGGCCAGGGCGGCTTCGAGGGATTTGCGGTGCTGCGGGTGGGTGGCGGATTCGAGGTCGTTGGCGATTCTGATACGAGAAAGCTGGAGGTCTTTACGTTCCTGGTCTTTCCGAAGCTGCTCAGCCGTCTTGGCCGCTGAATGGGACTTCTCTTGCTTGGCTTCCAGAAGTTCGACTTGCGATTCTACGTCCTTGCTTTCCCAGCCTCTCGCCATATAGATATTTTGACACAACTTGTGCCGCTGGAGCATTTTTTGTTGAAGAGGGCTCAGGCGCTGGCGGCGCGTTTTTGTGGCAAAACGGGTAGAGAGGGACGCATCACGCTTTGAATCGTGCTTTCAGCGACGCGAGCCAGATGCTCGGCAAAAACGCCAGAATATTCAAAAATGGCGCTGCGATCGGCCCAGCGCAGTCGCAATGTCCAGCGGTCACGGGTTTCTTCCGCGCGCGCCGAAATCAATTCAGAAACGGAAATGACCAGCAGTGGATGAAAGTCACCCGAAAGGGCCCAGATGTGTTCTGAGCCCACGAAAAGCTGCACGGCGGATGAGTCGCTTCCAGAGTGGAGCAGGCCACCGTTGACGACCACAAGGGCGCCAAGTTCGCGGGCTTTATCGTCGGTGCCGGAAGTAGCCTTAGCGGGCGGCAGCATGATCGCGGCGATGAAAATTCCAAGTCCGATGACGGACAGGAAATAGCTGCTGTAAAAGCCGATGGGCAGGACCACGAGAGCCGCTCCAAACAGGCCCAGCACGGTCCTGAAGGCAATCCAGGAGCTTTCCTTACGGCGCAAGTTGAGAACCTTGGGGACGATCAGAACCACGGCGAAGCCGGCGCCGATCACAGTTTTGCGAAGCTTGGCGGCAAGACTGTCGGTGAGGGCGGTTTCGGTGGTGGTTACGGTACTCATGGCTGTGAATAAGCTCGCTGAAAAGTCAGAACCTGTCCCTAAGGACAGGGCGAGAATAATACGCGATTTGGGCGGGGCTGTGTAGTGACTACTTTTGCAATGAGGTGCTTAGCGGGAGGGATTGGCGGGCGCGGCGTCAGGTTTACGGGTGGGGTGGTCGTCGCGTTTTGCAGGGGAATCCGCGGAGATGACGCGGCCGGGTTTGGCGCCGGTGGCCTTGGCTCCGTCCCAAACGAGAGTTCCGGAGACGAAGACCTTGTCGATGCCGGTGGCAATTTCGAAAGGCTTCGCAAAAGTAGAGCGGTCGATGACCGTAGCGGGATTGAAAAGGACGAGGTCAGCGACGGCGCCTTCGCGAATGGCGCCGCGATCTTTCCAGCCGAGGCGCTGCGCGGGCAGGCCGGTCATTTTGTGAAGGGCTTCGGGCAAAGTGATCCAGTGTTTTTCGCGGACGTAAAGGCCGAGGACGCGGGGAAATGTGCCAGCTCCCCGGGGATGGTGCGCGCCAATGCCGCCGTCGCTCGAGACCATCACCCAGGGTTGTTGATAGAAGGCCTGAATATCGCGGTCAATCATGGACTTGCCAATGATGCTGGCTTCCGTGTTGGCGGCGTCGCCTTCTTTAATAATCTGGATATACATTTCGGTGGTGGAAATCTTGTGTTCTTTCGCGAGTTCGGCGATGTTGCGGCCGACGTATTCGGGATGCGGCGAGAATTCGGTAATGGTGACGGTGTCCGGCCCGCCGGTGTCGGTCAAGGCTTTCTCGACGCTTTGCGGGTTGGTGTATTGCTTGTCGGGCATGAGTACTTTGATATTGGAATTCCAGGCCTCATAGGGATAGCAGTCGGCCAGAATATCCAGCCCGCGCTTGCGCGCGGCTTCGATCACGTTGATGTATTCCGGCGCTTTGCCCCAGACGGCGACGGTGCTCACTTTTATGTGCGAATGCTCGACGGGGATGTGCGCGCGCTGGCCGATGGCGATTTCTTCATCGAGCGCGGAGAAGCTTTTGTTGCCCTCATCGCGAATGTGCGTTTCGTAGAAGCCGCCATGTTTGGCGGCCACTTCCGCGAGCGCGACGACCTCCTCGGTAGTGCTGTAGCTGGCCACGTCATATTCCAGGCCGCTGGAAACGCCGAGGGCGCCTTCGTTCATGGCGTCTTCGGCGAGCGCGGCCATTTTCTGAATCTCTTCCGGCGTAGCCACGCGACGGAAGTCTTTGCCCATTACCAGCGATCGGACCGTGGCATGTCCAAAAAGCGTAGCGACGTTCAATGAAGCGGGATTCTTACGGCGCGTATCGAGCCACGTGCCGATGGGCCAAGGGGAATCGCCGTCGGGGCCAAGCACTACCGTGGTGATGCCTTGGGAAATTTGCGTTTCGGCAAGCGGGTCGGCGTCGAGTCCCTCGGTGGAGTGATTGTGAATATCGATAAAGCCCGGAGCGAGGACCAATCCTTGCGCGTCGATGATTTGATCGCCGGCCGCGGGCTTGAAGATGCCGATCTTGCTGATGCGATCCCCGGTGACGCGCACGTTGACTTTGCGCAACGCTGCGTCGGTGCCGTCGGAGACTTGCGCATTGACAATCACGAACGCGGCGGGGGGATCCTGCGCGTGGAGCAGGCTAGCGGTCAGCGCGGCGTCAAATGTGAGAAGGGCGGTGAGCTTTAGTAGAAATGATTTCATGTGGGACCCTCGACCGATGAAGGAGTATGACAAAAATCGGTCCGGGAGGCACACGATTTGGAAGCCCAGGCTCGCATCTTTAAAAAAACTCATGTAGGGAGCGGTTGAAATCAAAAGAACCGCATCCTTCGCAATACTGCGAAAGATGCGGCTCCGTCTTCTTTTGTCGATGATTACTTGGCGGGAATCAAGTCAAACTTCGCGGGACCTGTCGTATAAAACAAAGCGCCTTCGGTCTTATCACCGCCGCTCCAGTGCTTGTGGCCGCCGGGGACTTTCAGGAAATCGCCCGGCCCAACACGCTTTTCGCCATCATCGTCCTTATAGAGATAAGCGCCTTTGATGACTACGATGCTGGTGTCGTTGGTGTGCGTATGCATCCCGGCGTCATATCCGGGGGCGAATTTCGTGAACCCGCCGTATGCGCCCTTGTCCGCGTCGCCCCAGATTGGCGCGGTGGTAACGCCGCCGTTTGCGCGGGCCATGGCCTTGAATTCGGCTTTGTCGGCGGATACGTAAATAACTTTCTTGGTTGATGCTTTGTGGGTCTGCGCAACGCCAAATGACCCGACTACCAATATGGCCGCGGTTCCCCACACGATCAGTGATTTTTTCATGTTTCCTCCACAAATTCTTAAACTCGATTTTGAATTGGTCCCAACGGACGGGCACTGTTATACACCAAGGCGGCCGTGAACTCAGCAGAATGTGTGCGGAGCGGCTGCGTCGGGCAGAGAATAGCGCCGTAGTGGCCTAATCTTAAAACTCCCGGGTGTTAAGCACTTTTTCGGCGAAATCTTTTGCGCCGGGCTTGCCGGCGAGGACCATTTCAGCCCATTCCGCGCCCCCTTGCGAGAGGCGGATGGCTTCGCTGGTGAG
>JALYLI010000032.1 GCA_030774335.1 Acidobacteriota bacterium
TCCCGAACGGATTAGCACCGTATACGGCGGAGTATACCCCTCATAAATTTGAATATCTATTGCTTAGTATCTGCAATACGAATGCCTGGGATGTGGTGGTCGGGGGGTCTAAAACGCTCCCCGCCGAGCGCGGGTTGAGAAACGGCCGCCGTTTGATAGAGCCTGGGCCGAAAGCCGGTCAGGGGCGGTCAGGGGCCGGCGGCTTGTTGATGCGGGTATCGGCCGGGACGGGATGTTCGTCACGCCGCATGGATGCTTTTGGAATCTGCTTCTTGGGCTTCTTCTTTTCGCGCCGGTGCGAGTCCTTGTTTCCCATGCCGCCATAGTGCCACAGCCACGAGCGGATGCAATAGGCGAGCAATTTGAGCGCGCGGCGGGGACGAGCCAGTTCGTTGACAAAGGTTGGGGCGGCGGGCAGAATGAAAAAGCCTCAGCACGCGTGCAATTTCAAGTGTGCACGCGCCGCGCTTGTGCCCGAATGGCGGAATTGGAAGACGCGCCAGGTTCAGGACCTGGTTCTCGCAAGGGAGTGGAGGTTCGAGTCCTCTTTCGGGCACCAAATTCTTCAAATATTTTTGTCATCTGAAATTTCGCAATGAACCTCCCGCGCGATTTGAAATTCTCCGTTCTCGATAAATATGAAGTTTCCGCGCTGCTCCTGCTGCCGATGAGCGCTACCTCGCTCTTGGTCTTAGGCCACGGAGCCGGCGCGGGAATGAATCACCCATCCATGACGGCCATCGCAAACGAACTGGGCGGCGCCGGCGTTGGCACATTTCGTTATCAATTTCCCTACATGGAGGAACATCGCGGTGTTCCCGATCCGCAGCGGGTGCTCACGGCTACGGTGTCCGCGGCAGTGAAAATGGCGGGAAAATGCGCGCCCGAGTTGCCGTTGTTCGCCGGCGGAAAATCCATGGGCGGGCGCATGACTTCCCTGGCAGCCGCGGAACAGCCGCTTGAAAATGTACAAGGGCTCATATTTTTCGGATTTCCGCTGCACCCGCCCAGGCGGCCATCTACGAAGCGCGGCGATCATCTGAAACTTGTGCGCGTGCCGATGCTTTTCCTGCAAGGCACGCGCGACGACCTCGCCGACCTGACGTTACTGCGGCCCATTTGCGAGAGCCTTGGTTCGTTGGCCACGCTGCACATTGTTGAAGGAGCGGATCATTCGTTTCATGTGCTGAAGCGCTCGGGCCGGACCGACGCCGAGGTGCTTAGCGAATTATCGGGCACAGTCAAGTCCTGGACTGCCGCACATATCTCTCCGTAAGCAGCACACCTTCAAAAAGTTTTTGGCCTCGCCAATTCGTTGTCGATTTCTTTGCCGCCTGTTCGACGTGTTGGTGAAGCACGAAAAGCGTCGGCAAGGAGTCAGGCATGGCCGCTCACCTCACGCTGTCCCGAAGCCCCAAGGCGCTCACGCCAGCTTTACAGAGCTATGTTTTGCCCTTTCTCTGCCCAGGTGCCATGGAACATGCGTCGCTTCGTTTCGACCACCCGTTTTGTACGCTGGCGAGCGAGCTTTTAAAGTATTTGCCGTCTATTATTGTGGCCGTTGGCCAGACGCTTGGAAGCTATGCGCTCGATCATCTGCGATTCTTCGCTTGCGTCGAGACGCTGGTGACGTTATGGAGTGTGTTGCGCCTGATAGCCGGGGCGGCTTGACTGGCTCGTGGCGAGGCTAAAGTCATTATTTACAAGCGACTTAGAAGCCTCAAAGAGAATATTGCGCCGATGTCGATTTTTGCGCTCTACGTTCGACGTAACAGTAGAGAGCACTTCAACCACGAAGGAGAAGCGCCATGCGAGTTATGGTGATTGTGAAAGCCGACAAGAACTCTGAAGCGGGCGTCATGCCTGGCAAGCAGATTCTTACCGACATGGGGAAATTCAACGAGGAACTTGTGAAGGCCGGCGTGATGCTCGCGGGGGATGGCTTGCATCCGACCTCAAAGGGCAAGCGCATCCGATTTTCAGGGCAGCAACGTACGGTGATCGACGGCCCCTTCACGGAAACCAAGGAATTGATCGCCGGTTATTGGATGTGGCAGGTCAAGTCCATAGAAGAAGCGGTGGAATGGCTGAAGCGCGCACCCTTCGACGGCGGCACCGAGGTCGAAATCCGGCCGGTGTTTGAAACCGCGGACTTTGGCGAGGAGTTCACACCCGAGCTGCAGGCGCAGGAGGAACGCGTGCGCGCGCAGGCGGCGCAAAACAAAAAGTAGTTTGCGTTCCATCGGCACAAATATTGCTGAAAACTTTCCAGTTGTTGTCGATTTTGCAGGTCGTTGTTCGACATATCAGTGAAGCCAGTTTTCTTACTCGGTGAAGTCCGTGAAGGAAATCAGCTCGCGATTAAAGCTTAAAGGAGAAATGAAAATGCGATTCATGATGCTGGTGAAACATGGTGAGAATTCCGGGCCGCCGCCCAAAGGGTTGATGGACGCCATCGACAAAATTACGGAAGAAGCGGTCAAAAACAAAACTATGGTGCTGGGCGGCGGGTTGATGCCTCTGTCGCAAAGCAATACCGTGCGCCTTTCGGGCGGAAAGGTTTCCGTCATTGACGGACCGTTCGCCGAGGCCAAGGAAGTCGTCGGGGGATTCGCAATCTTCGAGCTCAAGTCGAAAGAGGAAGCGCTGGAGGGTGCCAGGAAATTCATGGAGCTGCACCGGGAACATTGGCCGGGGTGGGAAGGCGAAACGGAAGTTAGGCAGATGTTTGGGCCGGAAGAGTTTCCCCCTCGCTAAAATCCGACTCGTCGAAAGAACGGACCGCGGCCGTGCGCTGACAGAAATGCCAGCGGCGGCCCCGCGGTTGCGCCTGCGAACTAAAGATGCTTTTATCGGTGGTGGGAATGACCGCCACCGACATACATCGCGCGATTGACGCCGTGTGGCGCATGGAGTCACCGAGGCTGATCGCAGGCCTGGCGCGCATGGTGCGTGACGTAAGTCTGGCCGAAGATCTGGCTCAGGATGCGCTCGTAGCCGCCATGGAGCGTTGGCCAGAGTCGGGCATCCCGGATAGTCCGGGCGCCTGGCTGATGGCTGCCGCCAAACATCGCGCCATCGATACCTTTCGTCGCAACAAACTCCTCGAACGCAAACACGAAGAACTCGGCCGTGAAATCGATGCCCGGCAGGAGGCGGCCGTGGCTGAATTGGAAAACGCCATCGACGATGACGTCGGAGATGACCTGCTGCGACTCGTATTCGTGGCGTGTCACCCGGTGCTGACTCCCGAAGCGCGCGTGGCGCTCACCTTGCGGCTGGTGGGCGGGCTGACCACCGACGAAATTGCGCGCGCGTTTCTCGTTCCGGAGCCGACCATCGCGCAGCGCATCGTGCGAGCCAAGCGCACGCTGGCGGAAAAGCGCGTGCCTTTCGAAGTTCCGCGCGCTGCCGAACTTCCCGCGCGCCTGGCTTCCGTCCTGGAAGTTATCTACCTGATTTTTAATGAAGGATATTCCGCGACCGCCGGCGATGATCTGATGCGGCCGTCGCTATGCGAGGACGCTTTGCGGCTTGGGCGAATACTTGCGGAGTTGGCTCCCAAAGAAGCTGAGGTTCACGGACTCGTTGCGCTGATGGAAATTCAGGCGTCGCGATCGAAAGCGCGCGTCGGCCAAAAGGGAGAACCAATTTTGTTACTCGATCAGGACCGGGCTCACTGGGATCGACTGCTAATTTCGCGTGGCCTGGCTGCATTGGAGCGTGCGCAAAAAATCGGCCACCTGCGCGGCGCATATGCGCTGCAGGCTGCCATCGCGGTGTGCCACGCGCGGGCCGCCACCGCGGCGGAAACGGACTGGGCGCGCATTGCCATGCTTTATGGGGCACTGGTTGAACAAGTGCCTTCTCCAGTGGTGGAGTTGAATCGGGGCGTCGCGGTGGCGATGGCGTCCGGTCCGGCGGCAGGACTGGAGATCGTGGACGCACTCGCCGGCGAGCCTTCGCTGAACAATTATCACCTGCTACCCAGTGTGCGCGGCGACCTGCTGGCCAAGTTGGGGCGCAACGAAGAGGCGCGCGCGGAGTTCGAGCGCGCGGCTTCACTCACGCGCAACACCCGGGAGCGCGAATTATTGCTGAAGCGAGCGGAATCCTGCGGTGAGACACGACGCAGCAACCGTGACGCGTGAACCAGCATTCACGATAATTTCCAGCTCATCGCGAGCATTCGCTAAGCGCGTAGGTGCTTCGAGAATTGCTTCTGTCGCGGCACCCCACTTAAACTGATGGCGCGTCGCAAAAGGAGGATTTGGTGGTATCTGTCAAACAAATTGGATGGCAACTGGCATTGTGCGCTTTGCTGTTTGGCGCCGGGATAGCGGTGGGGTCGCTGCGTACGGTAAATGTTTCCGCGCAGAATAAATTCGGACAGCCGAAGACAGTGCTGCACGTGGTGGTTTACAAATTTAAGGATGCGACATCAGAGAATGATCGTCAGAAAGCGCTGGACGGCATCAAAGACCTGGCGCGGCAAATTCCAGGGGTGAAAAATATCTGGCTAAAGACCAATCGCAACCAGATCAGGGATTTCAGCGGCGTGTACGCCATCGAATTTACTTCCGAAGAGACGGCCGCGGACTACGCGGAAAGCCCGGCGCACGAGGCCTGGGCCAAGCAGTGGGAGAGCCTGCGAGAAAACAGCTTGTCGTTTCAAATTTCTAACCCATAAATCCCAACGCCATCGTTGACTTGATGCGCTCGAGCGAATTATCAACTGTTTTCGCGAACAATCCCATACCTGCGGCGAATCAGAGAATCAACAACGCTGTCGGGGAGCAGACGCTTGGACCATTTCACCAGGCGCGCGAGTGAAGTTACACCGTAACGGGGTTTGGGGCGCGCCGCCTCGATGGCTTGCAGCATGACGCGCGCGCAATCTTCCGCAGTGGTAGCGGATTTTTTCCTGGCGCTGGTCGCGCCACTGAATGCTCCGGCATAAATTTTGGCGTAAGGACCGGCCGTAATCTTTTCCGCGTATGGCGCCATCAGCTGCTCGGCCACGTTTTGAATGTTAGTGACGATATACCCGGGCTCGATGAGCACCACGTCAACTCCGAACGGATACATCTCCATGCGCAGAGCATTGCTTAAGCCTTCCAGCGCGTGTTTACTGCTGCTGTAGGGCCCGTGAGTTGGCGGAGTCACCAGCCCCGAAACTGAACTCATCATCAAAATGCGCCCCCGGCGACGCGTGCGCATGTGCGGTAAAACTGCCTGGGTGACCCGCACCACGCCAAAAAAATTGGTTTCAAACTGCCGCCGCCAATCTTCCATGAGCGTATCTTCCACGGTGGAAGCGTAGACGATGCCGGCGTTGTTGATCAGCACATCCAGCCCACGGGATTTTTCTATCACCGCGGCGACGGCAGTTTTTACCGACTGGTCGTCGCACACATCCAGGTCCACGGATTCAAGTGGCAGCTTTTTTTCGCGCGCCCAGGTGTCGAGTTGCGCGCGTTTTGCCGCGGAGCGCCCGGCAGCAAAGACGCGATACCCGCGTTGCGCCAGTAAAAGCGCAGCGGCTTTGCCCAGGCCGTCGGTAGCCCCGGTAATCAGTACTGTTTTAAATTTCTCCTCGCCCATGTTTCCGCCTCCTGCTATGCGCGTAAGCGCCACCTGCTGACCTCGATTATCGAAGATATTCTCACCGCGGCGTTAAATTCCCATTTGAAATCAAATTATTGCTTCAATTGATTAGTTCATTGCCTTTGACTACCTGCCAAATTGGCGTCAGCATGCGCCTAACATGAAGTCACCCCCTTACTTTTACCGGCTGGGAATTGTCGCAATGGTGCTGGCAAAGGATCGATCGTTGAAATTACCAATGCGCTGTTGTCTGCCTACCTAAGCTCTTCCTAATTTCTGCGCCGGTGAGCCCCGTCGAGGACGGCTGACCGCAAATAAATGTTTTTGAAAAATGCTGCTGTATAGCGTTCGGCTCATGGGTGTCTAAAAAATCATAACGAGGTGAAAGGAAAATGAAGATTTTTCGTTTTTTACTAGTGGTGGTGACGCTGGCATCCCTGGGATTTACGGCCAAGGCGCAAACCTATCGCGGCGCCATTAACGGCACGGTGGCGGATCCGTCGGGCGCGGTTGTTCCCGACGCGGAGGTCAAAGCTAGAAATAAAGCTACAGAGATTACTGCCTCCACAACCAGCACCAGTGATGGGCAATTCGCTTTCCAGGATCTTCCCGTGGGCACCTACGTGGTCACCGTCATAGCGTCGGGCTTCCCGGAAATGGCGGTCGATAATGTGATGGTTACGCAAGGTTCGATCTATACCTTACCGGTTAAATTATCCCTGTCACAACAAGCCACCACCGTGGAAGTCTCCGCAGCTTCGCTTTCCCTGGACACCACGACGGAAACGCAAACTACGACCGTCACGGGCGGCCAGTTGCAGGACATGCCGCTGAACGGACGTGATTTCACGCAGCTGATTTCCGTGACTCCGGGGTTCGGCGGCTACTCCGCCGGCGGCTACGGTTCGCTGAATGGCACGCGCGCCAACCAGGTGAACTGGCAGATCGACGGCGTGGACAACAACGATTTGTGGCACAACATTCCGGCCGTCAACCAGGGCGGCGTCTCCGGCATCGCCGGCATCGTATTGCCCATCGATGCGGTCGATCAATTTACCGTGCAAACGCAATCCGCTCCCGAAGCCGGGCGCAATCCCGGAGGCACCGTGGATCTCGCGCTGAAATCCGGCGGCAACGGCATTCACGGCTCGGTCTATTATTTCAATCGCAACGAAGCCCTCGCCGCGGCCTCTCCCTTTGTGGATTCGAAAAAGGAAAATCGCAACTATCAATACGGTTTTTCCGTCGGCGGGCCGTTCATCAAAGACCGCCTATTTTATTTCGCCACCTTTGAAAAGCAGCGCTTCACCATCGGTCTGCCAGGCCGCGCCACCGAACCCTCCGCCGACTATCAGGCTGAGGCGGAAGCGGTGTTGGCCACTTACGGAGTACCGGTGAATCCCGTTGCCACCGCGCTGCTCGCCAATCTGTGGCCCGCTTACGCGTTGACGGGGCCCGCGACTACCAATAACTACACCAGCCCTGATCCCGAATTTGGCTACAGCTACAACGGTTTGGCCAAGATCGATTACAAAATCAACGACAAGAATACGATCTCCGGCCATTACTTCATCGGACAGGGCAATCAGGTAGCTCCTGTCGGCGGTTCCGCACTGTCAGAAGCCGCTTCTGAGTTGAAGTTTTACTACGAGGTCGCGCCGATTCACGTATCCAATTATGCGGTTTCGTGGAACTCGGTTTTGTCGCCGCGGCTGACTAACCAGGTACTCGCCGGCGTCAATTATTTCCGCCAAATTTTTAACGACCAAAACAGCGGATTCGTAGTTTCGTCGTATGGCTTGAATTTGTCTCCAAACTTCGACGCCGCGGGATTGA
The DNA here is from genome assembly GCA_030774335.1 of Acidobacteriota bacterium. GTDB lineage: Bacteria > Acidobacteriota > Terriglobia > Acidiferrales > UBA7541 > Acidiferrum. The sequence continues at coordinate 7,444 of JALYLI010000032.1, forward strand.
CCGGCGCTCCGAACATTCAGATAGCGGGATTTGACGGCGTCGGCCAGACGCCTCCGGAGGGCCGCGAAGACATCACCGGCCATCTGACCGACGTGGTTTCTTACACCGTGGGCAAACACCAATTCCGCTTCGGTGGAGAATTCCGCCGCTCACAACTTGAGGAGTTCTATCATCGCCACGGCCTGGGCACGCTGCGCTTCGACGGCTCGCAAGGACCGTGGGCCAACGATCCGACGGTTACCGACTCCAACATCTTGAGCCTGGCGGCTTTTCTGGGCGGCTATTTCAATCCGGAACGGACCAGCATCGCTCTGGGCGACCCCACGCGGCTGGTATTCGTAAAAACATTTGCGCTGTTCGCGCAGGATGCCTGGCAAGTCAATCGCAAGCTGACCGTAAATTACGGATTGCGCTGGGATTATGAAGGACCGCTGGGTAACGACAAGAAGGATCTGTCAGTTTTTGATCCCGCCAAGGGCGGTCTGGTCTTCCAGGGCGCCGGAATTGCAACCGTCTATCCGAAAAACTTCAAAAATTTTGCGCCGCGACTGGGTTTCGCCTACAAGCCAAAGGAAAGTGGCGATCTCGTCGTTCGTGGCGGGTTCGGAATTTATTTCGACACGCCGAACTTGAATCCCTTTCTAGACAACCGCCCCGCCAACGGCGCACCGAACGGCATCGAAGGCAATCCTGCGGGAAGCAATCCGGTGAACACCGTTCCGCCGGTGGCGGGCAGCAGCCCGATCGTGGCCGATCAGCCTATTTTTCCCGCGGCTGGCGGTTTCTGCCCAACGGGCAACGGTTGCGGACAGATCTATAACCTGTTTTCCGTAAGCCAGAATTTCCGCAATGCTTACAATTACAACTACAATCTCAACGTCGAAAAAGGGATCGGCAGATCGCTGCTGCTGCAGGTAGGGTACGTGGGCAGCGCGGCGCATCGCTTGCTGGTCACCACCGACATCAACCAGGCCGCCCCGTCAGCTGCGGAAGCGTTGGCGGTTACTCCCGCCGAAATTGCCGCGGCCGCAGCCGCGCAACAAGCCAGCCGTCCTTACTTCTCGCAGTTTCCTGATTTCGGCATCATCAACGAAATTGGAAGCTACGGAAATTCCAACTACAACTCTCTCCAGGCCGTGCTTAAAGTGCGCGAGTGGCACCGCTTCACTTCTCAGTTCACGTACACCTGGGCGCATGCCTTCGATGACATTACCGCGTATCGCGGGACCACTCCCCAGAATAGCTTCAACGTGCAAGGCGATTACGGAAACAGCGATTTCGACACGCGGCACAATTTCACGGCGCTGCTCAACTATGATTTGCCGCACGCCGACCGCTTCCGGCCGTTGCTGAATGGCTGGCAGGTCAGCAGCCTCTTGTCTTTCCATACCGGGCAGCCTTTTAACGCCACCACTTCCACGGATAACACCGGAACAGACGAGGGCGTGCAGCGTCCCGACCTGATCGGCGATCCCTACGCCGGCGTTTCCCACAAATTCAGCAAGGACGGAGTGCAGTGGGTAAATCCCGCGGCATTCGCACAGCCCGCGCCGGGAACCTACGGCAACCTGCCGCGCAATTTCCTGTATGGACCGGGATTCGCGGACGTGGATTTCTCCGTCATCAAAAATACGAAAATAACCGAGCGCATCAATGCACAATTCCGCATTGAGCTCTATAACCTGTTTAACCGAGTGAATCTTGCGCCGCCAAGCGGCGGCCTGGGCGGCGGATTTGGCATCACCGCGGATACCATCGGCGATTACAACGGCGCTCCAGGCATTGGTCCTGGAGAAGCCTTCAACGTGCAATTGGGATTGAAGATCACCTTCTAACAGCCCGCCACACCAAATGCGTGGATGCGCGACTGCTGTCCGCATCCACGCATTTTTTATTGTGCGGGGACAATCTTTGAGTAGAGATTTTCGGACCTGGAAAAACCGCCAATCGGGAAATTGGCGTTTCCAGGAAAATCAACGAGAACACTATTTCCAGAAGGTGGGATCGGGCTGCGCCAGAGCAAAGCCGGCGTCCCAGGCTTCATGGCCGCGCCATACCACCTGCGCATCGGCCTGGCGGCCGCTGGCAGCGTGGATCAACTTCACGCGCTGGTGCAGATGCAGATCGCCAGCCACCACCGCTTTGCAACCGGAATTGCTGACGTCCACCGTTACGGCATTTACCTGCTGTTGGGTCTGACCTTCGTCCCACTCCACCATCAATTTTACTTTGGTGGTGACGCGCTGGCTGCCGCGCATGTTGGTCCAGCGTTCCAGAAGGCTCTTCTTTACGGATTCGTCTACGATGAGGTTACTGAGGGCCATGGCGCCACCTCGAATCTGAGCTACGGGGTAACCGCAATAAGAACGTTAGTCCCGGCAAAATGTCAGGTCAATAGTACGGTGTGCTGTTTTACACAGTGCAGGGTTTCGCCAATTCTTTGCCTTGCTGAACTGGCGCAGTCAGCCACTGAAGCCCATGGACCAAGTTGGGTGGCCTCCACAATTCCAAAGCCACTCTGGCAGTGACAGCAATACCGCGACGAGCGGCAAAATTTGGATCAACTTTCGCTCCGTTGGACTGGTGGCGCCTTTGATGTCGCTCCGAGACCTGACGAAAGCCCAAACAGCGAACAACGGAGCAAACATCGATAGAACGAAGCCGACGAAAGCAATGATTTGCAACGGCCGCGGCGTGGGCACGAGGATGGGATGAAGACTCTCATCCGTCAATGAAATCCCCAAGATTTGAACGGCCAGACCGACGAATACAAGCCCAGAAAGAAAATAGCATGAGCGAAAACGAGGCGCGATTATCATTCGATAAGAGGACGCTGTGACGCGCACTCCAGAATTGATGAAAATACTTTCCTCGCCAACAAGAACCACGCCCACGATTTCGGCACTTAAAGAAGAATTTTAGTAGCGGCGACAACAAAAACGAAAAGGCCGCGCTGATTGCTCAGAGCGGCCGTTTGAATATTAATCCCGGCGACGACCTACGTTCCCACACAGTTGCCCGTGCAGTATCATCGGCCCGGCGAGGCTTAACTTCCGTGTTCGGGATGGGAACGGGTGTGACCCTCGCGGTATGATCACCAGGAAACTTTTAGA
>JALYLI010000033.1 GCA_030774335.1 Acidobacteriota bacterium
CTATTGTCCAAACCAAAAAGCTGTTGGCAATCCTAAGCGAACAATTGGGAGGAAAGTGATGTCAATATACAAGCGAGGTCTGCGAGTCTATTGGTACAGCTTTGTGTTCAATGGCAAGCACATCCAAGAGTCCACTAAGCAGGGTAGCCCGCGAGTAGCGCGCCAAATGGAGGCAGCCCATAAGACTTCGTTGGCGAAGGGCGAAGTCGGCATTCGGGACCGGCGGAGAATCACTTTAGCAGATTTTCTAAAGGACGACTTTCTGCCGTTCGTCGAATCCAGATTCGAGGCCGCAAAACCCAATACCTTGCGCTACTACCAGTACGGCGCTAAGACACTTCAAGATTCCGGATTCGGGACTGCGGATTTGTCCGAGATTACGGACCAGCACTCAGGTCAGTACGCAGCCAAACGAGCAAAATTGTCTCCCTCCACTATCAACTGCGGTCTGAGGACCCTTCGGCGCGCTCTTTCTTTGGCCAATGAGTGGGGCAGGATTGACCGCGTGCCAAAAATCTCTATGGCCAAAGGTGAAAGGCAACGAGAGCGGGTGCTAACAGATAAGGAGGCGAATGATTACCTAAACGCCTGTCCAAGACCTTGGAAAGATGTCGCCGCTATTATGCTGGGAACTGCAATGCGACCGAGCGAGGTATTCGCGCTTCGATGGGAGAATGTTCTCCTAAGTGACAACAAAGGGTTGCTACAAATCACCGACGGAAAGTCACGCGCCTCAAAAAGGATGCTTCCGCTCGTGCCTGTTGCCCTAGACGCTCTTTCAGCTCGTAAGAATGAGCAAGGCAAGCCTGAGACTGGCTGGATTTTCCCGGCGAATACGAAGTCAGGTCATTTAGAAGGTGGAAGCGCGAAGAACTACCATGCAACCGCGTTGAAGGAATCTGAAGTAACCCGGTTCCCGCCGTACTGCCTCCGGCACACGGCTCTCACGAATCTCGCAGCAGCCGGTTGCGACGCTTTCACACTCGCAAAAATCGCGGGTCATTCGACTATCACCATTACGCAGAGATATTGCCATCCTCAAGCAGATAGTATCGAGAGGGCTTTCGCGAAGTTGACGGATAGCAAAGGCCCAGGTCACGCACCGATCTTTGTATTACCGGACAATCGGGGTGTAGCGGAAACTGTAGTGGGTACCTGCACGGATGGGCGAGTAGGGGTTAGTGCGAAGTCTTAACTAAGTTGTGCGATACCAACAAATGCGATTGCGTCCGCGTCCATGCAAAATGGCAAAAAAGAACTCTTAATCAGCGGGTTGCAGGTTCGAGTCCTGCCCGGTTCACCACTTGTTAAGTTTTTTCAGCCGACAATTTCGTGACCATCCGGGCGTAAATCTCCACCGCATCCAATAAATCTTTTTTGGGAATGCTTTCCGCGGCGGTATGTGCCACGTGAATGCTTCCTGGGCCAATCAGAAATGCCTTGCCCCACGATCCATTGAAACACGGGATGTCCGTGGAAAACGACACTACCGTTTCTTTCAATTCCCGAAAACCTTTTAACCTTTGTGCGGCGATACTGAATATTTCTCGAGCTTCCGCACGATTGCCAACGGCTTCCAGCATCGCCGCACGGATAGGCGCTGCATCACCGACCAGGCGAATCATGATTTCCGCTTGCGCGTGATCTGCAACGACATTCGGTGCGCGGCCGCCGCTGATCGTCCCGATATTCAGGGTGCTTCGGCCCAGCAACTCATCGTGCGGCAACCTGACGGCGCGAACGTCTTGCAGCACATCCAACAATGTATTAATCGCCGAATTTCCCAATTCTGGATACGCGGAGTGCGCGGCCAGTCCTTGGGCCACAATTTCGTAGCGCAGTGCACCCTTCGAGCCCAGTGCGATTTTGTTCTCGGTGGGCTCACCATTAATAAGGTAGCGAGATCCTACCGGGTGCTTCGCGGCCACCAGTGCACCGGCGCCGTTGCGTTCTTCCCCCACCACGAAAAGCAGAGCAAAATTCTTCGTTCCGGCGGCCAACAGCTTTTCGGCAGCCGCAATCATGGCCGCGATGATTCCTTTGGCGTCGCAAGCTCCCCTACCCCAGATGGTCTCGGCATCCTCTCGAGAGGGGAAAAACGGAGGCACCGTATCCATGTGCGTGGATAGCGTCACCAGCGGGTCGTCCCAACGCGCCAAAACGTTGAAACGTTCAGGCTCAACTTCCATTTTCTCTACACGACCGCCAGATTTCCGCGCGAGCGCGGAAAGATGCTGAAATAAAAACTCGCCCACGTGTTTCTCAGCGTTCGTGACGGATGCGATGTCAATCAGCGCGCGCGTCAGTTCGAATATATTCATCGGATTTTGCTATCCCTGATTTGAAGCTGACAATTAAAACCAAATCGTCGCGACTCTCAGGCACGCCAGCGGCTGCGTAAATCAGCGGCGACTTGACGCGCAACTTCGCGCGCACGGGGAAGGTCATGGGGATGAAACGAAATTGCCGACACCCGGGCATGTCCGCCGCCGCCAAATTTCTCCGCCAGCGAAGCGAGATTGGCGTCGGCATTCGCGAGATTCCATGGATTTGTGCCCAGCGAAACTTTGGAGCGTACTTTTGAAGCGATGACACTGACCGAATAAACGCATTCCGGGTGCAACAGGTAGGGAATAAATTTGTTGTAGCCTTCCAGGTCAAGATCACTTACGTCAAAAAAAACCACGCCCTTGCTGGCTTCCGCGCGCTCGCGAAGGATGTCAATGGATTTGCGATGCCTGGCCAGCAGCGGTTCCAGATGTTTGATCACGATGGGAAGTTTGACCATTTCTGAGAGCGGTTTGTACGCCAGTTCGAGAATGATCTTGGCCGGCAGTCCTTCTTCCGGCGCCGCTTCGATTACCAGCGCCAACTGTGTGGCAGGCTCGACGAGTTCTACAGCGGACTCGGGCGTGGCGTATTGCGCCCCATCGATGATGTCTCCCCAATGGATCAAATCGTCCATCGGTGTGGTGTCGAATCCAAATTTATCTTTGGACACCGTGGCGATCAATTTGGTGCAGGACTTGTATTCCGGTTCGTAAAACATTTTCGGGCCGGGATGCTTGCGGAAATTTTCGGCATCGGCAGGAGTAAGGAATGCGCTTTGATGATGGTCAAACCACCAGGTCACTTTTGGCGAGTTCGAATACTTAAAATCCACGATCACGTTTTCGTCGCCATCGAACAGGCCGTCGGTCCAGGGCTGGACCGCGCGATGGGTCATCCCCGTCAGTTCAAACTCCGCTGCGGCGTCGAAGCGTTCGCGGTAAAAGCGGTAGAACAGTGCGGCTGAAGCGGTGCCATCAAAGCAGCGATCATGGAAGCAGAGACGTACTTTAGTCATAGCCGACGTGCGGATGCCTTTCCGAAGCTCAACCGCGATGCGAAATGAAGCTTTTTACAATGGTGGGAGCCACAGCTAAAGTCAAGCACAACAATCTGTCAGCTAAAAGGGAAAGGAGCCAGCAGGTAATTCTGCGGCTCCCTATATCAAAACTATTTTGTTCGCTTATTTTCCTGCAATACCGTCGGCGACGCCAGCAGCGATAGGTACGCGAAAAAGCTCATGCTGGTAGGCTTTGACCATTAACAGAATCCACAAGACCAGCCCCACCAGGCCCAGCACCATGGAAACTAAAGCCCAGATGCCCCATCCCACGAATCCACCGATGCCCATTACTATGCCGAAGCCAATTTTGATTATTGTGAGCGCCCCGAACACTACAATGGATTGTGCCGCGTGGAATCTCACGAAGGGTCGCTTGTCTATCAGGATGAAAATAATTCCAGTCAGCCATCCGAGCACGTAGCATAACAACCCGGCCACATTTTCGGCGAGACCTTCACTGCTAGCCGCCGGAGCTACCACCGCGGTGGGAACGGCAGATGCGCTCTGGCTGGCTCCGCACTTCGGGCAAAATGCTGCTCCGCCGAGCTCTGAACCACACGCTTTACAAAAGGCCATGGAAACCTCCGAGGGATATAATGCGCGGAGCGTAACAAAACATGACCTCCAGCGCAATGTTTTATAGGTATCGTTTGAACTTGCGACCGCCTACCGCGCCGCTGTTACCCCTTTCTCATTGATGAGTCCTCAAAAATCACCTTCTATCTTTGGCTGGCCAAGCGACACCACATCGCCCGAGCGCCGAACCCTCCTTGCCGGAGGCCTCGGCTGGATGCTCGATGCCATGGACGTCATGCTGTACTCGCTCGTCCTCGCGTTTTTGATCCGCGAATTCGCCATGGACACGCGCACCGCCGGCTTCCTGAACTCACTCACGTTGCTCGCTTCCGCGATCGGTGGGCTTTTGTTCGGATGGATCGCCGACCGCGTCGGCCGCACGCGCGCGCTGATGGCTTCGATCATTCTGTACTCCATCACCAGCGCCGCTTGCGGATTGTCGCACTCGATCCCGCAACTCGCGACCTTCCGCTTTTTGCTGGGACTTGGCATGGGCGGTGAATGGACCGCCGGTGCCGCCCTGATCGCCGAAACCTGGCGCCCAGCCCACCGCGGCAAAGCGTTGGGCCTGATGCAGTCAGCTTATGCGATCGGCGAAGCAATCGCGGCGCTGGTTGTAGCGCTGGTGTTACCCCATTTCGGATGGCGCGCTGTATTTTTTGTTGGCGTGCTTCCTGCTCTTCTGGTGTTTTGGATCCGAAGACGCGTCCCCGAGCCGCCCGTCTGGAGCGCGCGATCACAGACCAATCGCTCCGGCTTTCTTAAGCATCTCTTGAGAAAAGATGTCTTTCAGGTCGGCACACTCGCAACGGCCATGAATGCCTGCGCGATGTTTGGCTACTGGGGATTGTTCACGTGGATTCCAGCTTACCTCTCGCTCCCGGTATCACAGGGCGGGCGCGGCTTAAGCCTGGTCAAAACAACTACTTTTTTTCTGGTACTTTGCCTGGGCAAGTGGCTAGGTTACGCGCTCTTCGGATTTTTCGCGGACGCCTTCGGCCGGCGTAAGCCGTATTTTATTTATTTGCTGATGGCCGCACTCCTGGTTCCGTTGTACGGCAGCGCCAAGAGCGCATTCTGGCTCCTCTTGCTCGGTCCCTTGGTGGCTTTTTTCGGAACCGGATTCTTTTCCGGATACGCCGCTATCGCCAGCGAAATTTTCCCCGGCGAAATTCGCGCCGCAGCCATGGGACTCAGCTACAACATTGGCCGCGGCCTTTCGGCTGCGGCACCCTTTGCGGTTGGCGCCCTGGCTTTGCACTATGGAATCGGCCCGGCTTTTTTCCTGCAGGCTGCCGCGTTCTTCGTCGCGGCGTTGCTCGCGCTACTGCTTCCAGAAACTTCGGGCCGCGCGCTGACCTGACCGTTGAATCAGGCTTCGGCGAGCAAGGACTGGATGGATGCGTTACCTCTGCGCAAAGCGAAACGTATCGGAACGTACGGCGCACGAGCCAAGGTATTTTGAAAATCAACGTCGTCCGCGTAATGCCGTTTCGGCACCCGCCGCGCCAAAATGCTGATAGACAGTGGCTCACGCCGAAACGGATACGGCGCCAGCGTCATGGTGTCGTGTGATTCTCGCCGCAATTCCCAGTCGGCTTCCAGGCCCTGATCATTCATCGGCACGCTTTCGATCGCGGAATCGCCCAATGCGGGCAGGCAAAAATAGAGTGACAAGCGATCCAGCGCTTCCAGCCTTTGCAGGTTGGCCTGCAGAACTTTTTCTTCCGTGAAAGGGTTGGTCGCCGGATTCGCCCGCAAATCCACTCTCAACCGCAACTGCTGTAGCCGCAGGCGTTGGACAAAATCGTTCACCAGGTGAGATTCGTTGGAGCGAACATATTTCGCCGAATAACCCGGCATAGTAGCGCGAGCACGATCGTAAAGTCCCGCGCAGTGCATACTCACCAGCAGCGCGGCGTAATGGTCCACTTTCAGGATGCGATCCAGGCCCTGCTGGTAAAGCGCAATGTGCTGCTGTGTCGGAATGGACATGAAGCTGTAAGGCAAAAACGTTGCCGGGTCCACTGCTGGTAAAACTTCCCACTCGCGCCATCCGTTATCGTGTTCCGCCGCGGCCAAACGAAACGATTCGAATGGTTGCGGCTTGGAAAACTCTTCGTTCCCCCATTCGCGCGCAAAAAAACCTGAAAGTAGCGCGTGATCCGTCTGCCGGATAATCTGAATCTCGTTGTCTTGTTGGTGGAGAATCATCGCGCTGGTGGAAGGTTGCGGTTGTGCGTGGTGCGCCTGATGATGCTGCGAGTAATGGTGCGGGAAGAGGGATTTGAACCCCCAAGAGCTTGCGCCCGGCAGGTCCTAAGCCTGCTGCGTCTGCCAGTTCCGCCATTCCCGCAGTGCTGCAAATGAAAGTTTAACATGGCGGCGAATCATGCATACACGGTTTCATTTTTATTTTCACCGTGCTGACGCGCTGCAAATCGCTGGGGGACGGATAGACCCAGGCTGCGCCAAGCACACGTTTTTTCCTTCCCTGCTGCGCGATTTCGCGATATGAACTAGGGAAGGTTCGCGAGGCCATTTCCGCCGGTAGCCAACCTGGAGCCGTCAATGCAGCGTAATGTCCGAACACTATTGAGTTTGTACAATCCAGAGAATCCTCTTGACCACGCCTCTACCATTCCATCGCCATGGTATTTCGATGAAAATATTGCCGAGCTGGAAAACTCCGCCGTGTTTGGAAAAACGTGGCAGGTTGTGGGCCGCGCCGATCAGGTTCAAGGCTTAGGGCAGTTCCTCACCGCCGACATTGCCGGCGAACCCATCGTGGTCGTGCGCGGTGACGATTCCCAATTGCGGGCTTTTTATAATGTATGCCGCCATCACGCTGCTGCCGTCGTCACCGAACCGCAAGGCTGCGCGAAACAATTTCGCTGTCCCTATCATGGCTGGACCTACGGTATCGACGGCGCGCTAAAGGGCATGGTGGAGTTTGACGGCGTCTGCAATTTCGATCGCGCCACCAACGGATTGGTGGCCGTGCGCGTGGATATCTGGGAAAATTTCGTGTTTGTGAACCTCGATCCGAACGCCGGTTCCCTGCCCGATTTTCTTGGAAGCATTCCTCCCATTGTTGCTCCACTCGAAATGTCAAAAAAGTTGCGCTTTTCCGATCGCCGCATTTACACCTTGCAGTGCAACTGGAAAGTTTACGTGGACAATTATCTCGACGGTGGCTATCACGTTCCCCACGCTCACAAAGGACTGAGCAGCGTCATCGAGTACACCAAGTACGCCATCGAAAATTTCGAACGCGCCTGCCTGCAGTCGAGCCCACTTTCGTCCGACTCGTCTTCCGAAGCCGGCGTGGCTTCCACTCGCCAGGGCCGCGCGTTCTATCTGTGGGTTTATCCGAATTTCATGCTCAACGCCTATGAAGGTGTGATGGACACCAACCTGGTCGTGCCCCTGGCGGTGGACAAGTGCGCCGTGATTTTCGATTATTATTTTGCGGATATTTCCGCCGCCGCGGAAGCGCGCAATCGCGAGAGCATCGCTGTCAGCGAAAAAGTTCAGGATGAAGACGTGGGCATCTGTGACGCGGTGCAGCGCGGCCTGGGCTCTCGCGCGTATCTTGCCGGCCGCCTCTCCGTGCGTCGCGAAGCCGGCGAACACCTCTTTCACCGTTTGCTGCACGCCGATTTAACGGGCGCCGCCGCTCAATCCGAAGCTGCGGCGGACTAATTTGTGCTCAGAGCATGTAAAAATAACGAATAAATTTTAGCGCTATTCGAAAATCACGGTCTTGTTGGCATACAAGAGGATTCGATTCTCGATGTGCCAGCGCACCGCTCGTGAAAGCACCACTTTTTCGAGATCCCGCCCTTTTTCCACCAGGTCTTCGAGGCTGTCGCGATGAGTGATGCGCGTAACGCCCTGCTCGATGATGGGTCCTTCGTCCAGAATTTCCGTCACATAGTGTGCGGTCGCGCCGATGAGTTTCACCCCTGAATCGTAGGCCTGTTGGTGTGGTTTACCGCCAATAAACGCCGGTAGAAAAGAATGGTGAATATTGATGATCCGCTGCGGGTAGCGCGCGATAAATTCGCCGGAAAGAATCTGCATATAGCGGGCGAGAACCACTAGATCGATGTCGTTCTGCCTCAGCAGCGCCAGTTCTTTTGCTTCCGCTTCCTTCTTGTTTTCCTTGCCCACCGGAATGTGGTGAAAAGGAATACCGTAGAAATCAGCATGCTGCTTCGCGTCGAGATGATTGCTGATTACCAGATTAATTTCGCAGGCCAACTCTCCGTTGCGCTGCCGGTAAAGCAGGTCAACCAGGCAATGATCAAACTTTGAAACCAGGATGGCTACTCGCGGCCGGTGCGTGGAGACTGCCAGCTTCCAGTGCATTGAAAATTTGTCGGCTATGACATCAAATTTCGCAGCGAAGCTTTCCAGTGGCAGCTGAAAATCGGTGAGTTCCCATTCCACACGGGCGAGGTAGAACCGCTCTTCGCCGGCCTGGTGCTGTTCGAAATGCAGGATATTTCCGTTGTGGCGGAAAATAAAATCGGCAATGGCAGCATCCAAGCCCTTTTGGTCCGGACACTGCACCAGCAAAATCGCGCTTTTCCTCAAAAGTTTTCCTCGAACGATAAAATATCTTAGCTGAGTTGCTCCCAAATGCGTTCGTCGTTCAGCGCCGCATGTGCGCAATTGCGTTGGCCAAGGCAGAGAATTGACGATACAGAAAGCTCCGCTTATACTGATTGTTGATCGCGAGTCTGTCCTTGCTTCTCCAAGCTCCAACTGAAAGCCTGGATCGTGGTTCACTTCCACAGAACGCTTGTGCTCGCCGATAGCAATTTGGTGCGCTCTACACGGATCTCCGATCTTTAAGTTCTGAAAGGCGCTTGTATGACCGAAGGCACAACTGAAAATACCGCCGAAAGCACCTCTGAAACCGCGCCGGCGACCAGCGCAGTTGCCGAAGCCACCTGCCGCCGCGAACTCGACCTTGAAATCCCTGCTGACGAAGTCACCAAAGCCGTCGAGCGCGTTGCCAAGGACTTCGCCAAAGTTGCGCGCGTCCCCGGCTTTCGGCCCGGTAAAGCGCCCATTACGCTGATCCGCCGCCGTTTCGCTGACGACATCAAGGGCGAAGTATTGCAGTCGCTGGTACCAGAGCACATCGAAAAAGCCATGACGGAGCAAAAGTTGACGCCCGTTTCCCAGCCACAGGTTCAAACCCTGGATTTCAACGAGGGCCAGCCGCTGAAGTTCAAGGCGGTCTTCGAAGTGCTGCCGGAATTCGAGCTGGGCAATTACAAGGATCTGCAATTTGAGATGCCCGCGATGGAAGTGGGCGACGAAGACGTCACCAAGACTCTCGAAGAAATGCGTGAGCGCGCTGCCGCTTTTGCTCCTGCCGAGGGCCGGCCGGTAGAAGACGGCGACTACGTTCAACTGAAACTTGCGGGAACTCCGGAGGGCGGCGGCGAACCGCTGCAGGCCGACAGCGTGCTCTGCCACATCGGCGCGGAAGAAACCATGGCGCCATTCAACGCAAATCTCCGCGGCGTAAATATCGGCGATCACAAGGATTTCGACGTGGACTATCCCGCCGATTACCCGGACGCCAAGCTGGCGGGCAAGACCTACCACTATTCGGTGGACGTTTTGGGCATCAAAACGAAAAAGCTGCCGGAAGTGAATGACGATTTTGCCAAGGACGTCAGCGACGCGACTACCCTTGAAGAATTAAGGAAGAAAATTCGCGAAGGGCTGGAGCATCAGCGCGATCACAAGCAAAAAGATCTGCTGCGCGAAAAAGTCTTGAACGAAATTGTGAAGCTCCATGACTTCCCGGTACCGCAATCGCTGGTGGAGCATCAGATGGATGTGCGCCTGGAGCGTGTCGTTCGCTCCCTGGCACAGCAGGGCGTGGACCCGCGAGCGGTAAATATCGACTGGGTTTCGTTACGGCAACGAAATGCCGACCGCGCCAAGGATGACGTGAAGGCCGAGCTTATCGTAGACCGCATCGCCACCGCGGAAACTATCGACGTCACCGAAGAAGAAGTGGAACACGAGCTTCAGCATTTGGCCGGACATAGTAACGAATCCGCGGAAGCAATTCGCGCTCGTTTGACAAAGCAAGGTACGCTCGATAGGATAAAAGCGAAGTTGCGGAGCGATAAAACTCTCGACTGGCTCGCGCAAAACGCTCGGGTTAGCACCACAGCGGCAGCTGCGGAAGCCTGATAATCCGCGGTTCCAACTGGTGATTAGCGCGACAGTTGATTGAACTCATCCGCACAGCTCGCGACCTTAAACGGTCAACCAACCAATGAAAAACTACGAAGAACCTGAAGCGGATTATCGCGCTACCACGCTTATTCCCATGGTGGTGGAGCAGACCAGCCGTGGCGAACGCGCCTACGATATTTATTCACGGCTCCTCAAAGAGCACATTATCTTTATTGGCACGCCCATAGACGATCACGTCGCCAACCTGGCTACCGCGCAGATGCTTTTTCTCCAGGCTGAAGACCCGGAAAAAGACATTCAGATTTATATCAACTCCCCGGGCGGCTCCATCACCGCGGGTTTCGCCATTTACGACACTATGCAGTTCGTGAAACCCGATGTCGTCACCACCTGCGTGGGCCAGGCTGCTTCTATCGCGGCTGTTCTACTTGCCGGCGGGGCGCCGAAAAAGCGTTTCGCTCTACCCAATGCGCGCATTCTCATCCACCAACCATGGATGTCGGGCCTCGGCGGTCAAGCTACCGACATTGACCTGCATGCCAAGGAAATTTTGCGGATGCGCATGGTCATCAACAAGCTTCTTGCGCAACATAGCGGACAGAACGTTTCGCGCATCGAAAAGGATGTGGAGCGCGACTTCATCATGAATCCTGAACAGGCCAAGGAATACGGGATGATTGACGAAATTATTTATAAGCATCGCTAGTCCGCGACGTGCCTGTATTCCGCCGCGCCTCTTGGTGCCTGCCTTGTTCCAAAAAGTTAGCAAAGTTTCTACCTTTGTATTTTGCTTCGGGGAGTATTCGGCCTAGAATGTGTTTAGGGGACTCCGTCGAAGCTCACCGGAGACGAGGCCGTCACGCCAGTGAAAAAATTCAATCCAGAAGAGCCACTGCGCTGTTCCTTTTGCCATAAGACTCAGGAACAGGTCGAAAAGCTGATCAGTTCGCCTTCCGACTATCCCCGCGCCTACATCTGCAATGAGTGCGTTGGAGTCTGCCAGACCATTCTGGAAGACGAAAAGCGCGAGCAGGCTACTGCGCCCGCCAAGCGTCTTCCCCGCCCTCCCGAAATCAAGCAATTCCTCGATGGCTACGTTATCGGGCAGGACCGCACTAAGAAGAAGCTGGCTGTGGCCGTGTATAACCATTACAAACGCATTTTCCTGAACAAGCAGCCCGGCGATGTGGAGCTCAGCAAGTCGAATATTTTGTTGATCGGCCCGACCGGCACCGGCAAAACGCTGCTGGCGCAGACACTTTCGCGCATGCTCGACGTGCCTTTTGCCATCGTGGACGCCACCACCCTCACGGAAGCGGGCTACGTCGGCGAAGACGTCGAAAATATCATTTTGAAGCTTTTGCAGGCCGCCGACGGTGACGTGCAGAAAGCGCAGCAGGGCATCATCTATATAGATGAGATAGACAAGATCGCCAAGAAGGACGAAAACCCGTCCATTACCCGCGATGTCAGCGGCGAAGGCGTGCAGCAAGCTTTGCTGAAGATTCTGGAAGGCACGGTTGCTAACGTTCCGCCGCAAGGCGGACGCAAGCATCCGCATCAGGAATTTACCCCTGTCGACACCACCAACATTCTCTTCATCTGCGGCGGCGCGTTCGTCGGACTAGAAAAAGTGATTGAGAAGCGCGCCGGTCGCCGTGCGCTCGGCTTTCATACCGATGCTTCCACGGCTGCTCCGCAGCGCCGCAACACGGAACTGCTGGAACATGTTCAGCCCGGCGATCTGATTCGCTATGGTTTGATTCCCGAATTTGTCGGCCGCCTGCCGGTTGCCGGTGTCATGAACGATCTGGATAAATCCGCATTGGTCAAAATTTTGACCGAGCCGAAGAATGCGCTCCTAAAACAATATCAGCGCCTGTTTGAGTTTGAAAACGTTCGCTTGCGCTTTACCGACGACGCGCTCGAAACCGTAGCGGAACTCGCCATGCAACGCAAAGTTGGCGCGCGCGGCCTGCGGATGATCCTGGAAGATTTAATGCTGGAGTTGATGTACCACTTACCCATGCAGCGCAAAGTGCGCGATTTCGTAGTCACCGCGGAGATGGTCCGCACGCGTGAAATTAATTGGAGTTTGCTGGAAAAGGCTGGGTAGCTCTTTAGCACCGCGCGGAATCGTTAGCCAGCAGCAGATTTGAATCGCGATTACCATTCTCGCGGTGTAGTTCAGGGGCTCCATGTTCACTCGGGAAAAACAGGAAATGAAGCGCGTGCCCATGATGCCGGTGCGGGATATGGTTATCTTCCCGCAGCAGATGACCCCGTTCATCGTCGGGCGCGAAGCCAGCGTTCGCGCGCTTGAAGAAGCGCTCACCGGCGACAAGAAAATTTTCCTGTCTACTCAGCATGACGCTTCGGTTGACGATCCCAAGCCGGAAGAAATTTACGCCGTCGGAACCCTCGCAAATATCGTCCAGAGCGTGAAGCTCCCTGATGGAAATATAAAGGTGCTGGTGGAAGGCGTGGAACGCGCGCGTGCACTCACAATTACCGCGGAAGAGGGATTTTTCCGCGCGACCGTCCGCCTTTTGAATGCCCGCGTTGAGCCTTCCCCGCAGGTCGAGCAGACCGTCCAGAAAATTACCGGGCTGTACGAGCAGTTCATCAAGCTTTCGCAGAGCCTGAATTACGACACCATGATCGCAGCGGCGCGGGTCGACGATCCGTCGCGCTTGTCCGACACCATCGCCGCCAATCTGCAACTCCCCGTGGACGAAAAGCAGGATTTGCTCGAGACGGTTGACCCCGTGGAGCGCCTGAATCGCATCGGCGATATTCTCGAAATCGAGCTGGAAAAACTTAACGTCGACCGCAACATCAATACCCGCGTCAAGCGCCAGATGGAACGCGCGCAAAAAGAGTATTACCTCAATGAAAAGCTCAAGGCCATTCAAAAGGAACTGGGGCGCGGCGAAAAGAGCGAAATCGACGAGCTGAAAAAGAAGATCGATTCAGCAGGCATGTCCAAGGAAGTTCACGAAAAAGCTATTCAGGAGCTGAAGCGCCTGGAATTGATGCCGCCCATGTCCGCGGAATCGACGGTAAGCCGCAATTATCTGGACTGGCTGCTGGCCGTTCCCTGGAAAAAGAAATCCAAAGAAATTCGCGATATCCTGGCCGCCGAGAAAATACTGAATGAAGAACACTACGGCCTAGACAAGATCAAAGACCGCATCCTCGAATTTCTTGCCGTTCGCCAACTGGTTAAGAATCCCAAAGGCTCTATTCTCTGCTTCGTCGGGCCTCCAGGCGTGGGTAAAACGTCGCTGGCCATGTCCATCGGCCATGCCACCGGCCGCAAATTTGTTCGCGTTTCGCTGGGTGGCGTTCGCGATGAGGCGGAAATCCGTGGCCATCGCCGCACCTATATCGGCGCGCTGCCTGGCCAGATAATCCAGATGATGAAGAAAGCCGGCACCGTTAATCCCATTTTCGTCCTCGACGAGGTGGACAAGATGTCCACGGATTTCCGCGGCGATCCTTCCGCCGCGCTTATGGAAGTCCTCGACCCGGAATTGAATCACGCCTTCACGGACCATTATCTCGACGTCGAGTACGATCTTTCGAAAGTAATGTTTGTTTGCACTGCCAACGTTTTGCACACCATTCCTCAGCCGTTGCAGGATCGCATGGAAATTCTGCGTATCCCTGGCTACACCGAGCAGGAAAAGCTCCAGATTGCCAAGCGCTTCCTGGTGAAGCGCCAGCGCGAAGCCACCGGCCTGCAGGAAAAGAACTTGTCATTCACTGACGAGGGCTTGCTGCACATCATTCGTCACTACACGCAGGAAGCCGGCGTGCGTAATCTCGAGCGCGAGATTCAAAACATTTCCCGAAAAATGGCGCGTAAGGTAGTCACCGACGGCCCCAAGGCCGAAGTGAAAGCGGAAATCGTTCCCGCCAACGTCAACGATTATCTCGGCGTTCTGAAGTACCGCGAATTCTGGCTGGAAAAACAGAACGAGATCGGCCTCACCACGGGCCTGGCGTGGACGGAAGTCGGCGGCACGGTGCTGACCACCGAAGCAACATTAATGGAAGGCAAAGGCCGTCTCACTCTTACTGGCAAGCTCGGCGATGTGATGCAGGAGTCCGCCCAAGCGGCCATGAGCTATATCCGTTCGCGATCGGCCTCGTTCGGCCTGCCCAAGGATTTTTACCGCAACATCGATATTCACGTGCACGTACCAGAAGGGGCCATACCCAAAGACGGCCCTTCCGCCGGCATTACTATTTGCAACTCCATTGTGAGTGCCCTAACGCGCATCCCGGTGCGCCGCGATGTGACCATGACCGGCGAAATCACCTTACGTGGCAAGGTACTGCCTATCGGCGGTGTCAAAGAAAAACTTCTGGCTGCCCATCGAATGGGCTTGCGTACCATACTGCTTCCGAAGGACAATGAGAAAGACCTGGCGGAAATCCCGCAGGAGATCCTCTCCAGTTTGACGACCCGATTTGTTGAAACTATGGATGAAGTTTTGCAAGTCGCTCTTGAACGGCCGATTGTGCCGATTGAGCATCCCGCTGTTGCGCCCGTTGCTGAACCGTTCGTAGCCGGCGCCGAGACAGACACAAGTTTGACCAACTGAAAGCACCAGGGCCCGCGGTCGATTTTGAGTTTCGTTTCTGAAGCTTGCGGATAAATGGCGCTTCCGGTTGAAGATAGTCTGGTTTGCCTCCCTGGCAGATTTCAATTTCTAGCCAGTTTGCGCGCCACCTCGTAAACAATCCGGATTTTCTAGGTCAATCTTCACCCATAAAAGTTAAGGACATATGAAAGAAACAAGCGTTGAAGGAAGCAACCAGATGAGCATCAGCCTTGCCGAGCTCAAAGAAAAAAATATCACCGACCTCGCCAAGATCGCCAAGGAACTCAACATTCCCGGCGCCAGCGGCATGCGTAAACAGGAGTTGATCTTCCAGATCCTCCGCGCGCAAACGGAAAAGAATGGCCTGATTTTCTCCGAAGGCGTCCTCGAATGCCTACCCGACGGCTTCGGTTTTCTCCGCGCCCCGGAATACAACTACCTCCCCGGGCCCGACGATATTTACGTTTCACCTTCGCAGATTCGCAAGTTCGATCTACGCACGGGAGACACCGTTTCCGGCCAGGTTCGTCCCCCCAAGGACGGCGAGCGCTATTTCGCGTTGATTAAAGTGGAAGCTGTAAATTTCGAAGATCCCGAGGTCGCACGCAACAAGATTTTCTTCGATAACTTGACGCCGCTCTATCCGCAGGGCCGCCTCAAAATGGAAACCACCAAAGAGAACATGACTGGCCGTGTGCTGGACCTGCTTTGCCCTGTCGGTAAAGGCCAGCGTGGTCTGATCGTAGCTCCTCCTCGCACCGGAAAAACCATGATGCTGCAGTCCATGGCCAACTCCATCACTGTCAACCATCCGGAGGTTGCGCTGATCGTCCTGCTGATCGACGAGCGCCCGGAAGAAGTCACCGACATGCAGCGTACCGTGAAGGGCGAAGTCATCAGCTCCACCTTCGACGAAGCTCCGCAGCGTCATATTCAGGTAGCGGAAATGGTTTTGGAAAAAGCCAAGCGCCTTGTGGAACACAAGCGCGATGTAGTCGTTCTTCTCGACAGCGTCACGCGCCTCGCTCGCGCTTACAACGCCGTAACTCCGCCGTCGGGTAAAGTGCTCTCTGGCGGTATCGACGCCAACGCGCTGCAGCGTCCGCGCCGTTTCTTCGCCGCCGCTCGCCACGTGGAAGAGGGCGGCTCGCTTACCATTATTGCTACCGCGTTGATCGACACCGGCAGCCGCATGGATGACGTCATCTTCGAGGAATTCAAGGGCACCGGTAACATGGAAATTAACCTGGACCGGCGCCTCTCGGACAAACGGGTTTTCCCTGCTATCGACATTCAGCGCTCCGGCACCCGCAAAGACGAAATCCTGCTTCCACCAGACGAGCTCAGCCGTATCTGGGTGCTGCGCAAAGTTCTCAGCCCGCTCTCTACCGTGGAAGCCATGGAATTACTGCTGAGCCGCCTCACTAAAACCAAGTCCAACTCCGAATTTCTCGGCTCCATGTCCGCGCCCACTTAGTATTTACGACTGACCCGCAATCCCGCGCCCCTTTGTAAGGGGCACGCCAATTTCTGGCGATCGAGTCGGCACTAGCGCGATTCTTCTTCACTTATTTCGCGCTCGGCCGCACGATAAGAAAAAATATCACTAGCGCCGAAGAGCACAGCAGTGCACCGAGCAGGAAGTCTCCCCCGGAAAATTCAGGACCGCGAATTACTGTGTCATACATGAGAGTTGCACCCATTGCGGCGACTGCCAAAGTCAGAACTCCCCCGCTGGCCCGCAAAAGCCTGGTGCGATGTTCACGTTTGACCACAGCATCCATGATGCCGCCCGGCTAAAAGTTCGGAATTATTTCGATCGGTCTACGTCTGGCTCCTGGGAGACTTTCGTGTCTTGCAGAAATATTTCCGCCTCCTCGGCATCCATCCTTCTAACGCTGGGTGCAACGTAATGCCTGGTCATTTCGCTTCCGCAGCAGCAGCGCGCATTGCTACCGGTCTTGACCACGCACGGCTTAACGACTACAAATTCGCACCGGCACCTGAAGTTCTGGCAAATCCATCGATCTCCTTGCTGCGATGTGAACACTGAGGCCTCATTAACCCATAGCAAGTCCCTCATGAGTTTCAACGGGCAAGGTTGGCGGAATGCCACAATTTCGAGGTTTGCTCGTCATGGCAACCGCGAAAACTATTTTGCAAACTTTAGTGCGCTCTCTTGCAGTCTTACCTGCGGCAGAAAGAGTGCCGATCGAGTGGTGGTTTCGTTGTCAGCGTTAACGGTGACGGTCGATCTTTTTGTTGCATCGCAGGAGCTTGCGGGAATGATCCGCAAAACCCCTTTTACCAGCGGTTCTCTTCGAACCTCAGGGGTCAGAATGGCTTTCGCATGTGGCTCGACTTTGGTCGCGCCGTGAAAATGGCGCGGCTATTACTGCTCGCCCCGTAACTTCTGCTCTCGCTTACGGATCGAATCTTGGGCGGTTCTCCGCACCTCATCCCATCATCTATGACTGCAGTCCCTGATCCTGGTTGTAATCCCAAGCAAAGCAATTTCTTTATTCCCGTTTTTTAGCTCCGCGGTAGCCTAGCCTACGCTCGATTGAACTTGGGCATCACGAGCAGGATCGTCTATTGACCCTTAACATTTTGGAGGCCACATGCGCATATCCAAGTTGGTGATTGGCGTTTTTACAGCTGTTTTGTTTACTTTCTCGGTTGCTTCACCTCGTGTTTCAGTCAATTCATCGGCAGCGGCAGGTCTCAAATCGCAGTCACAGGCTTCAAATATTCTGATTGCTGATGGCAGTGATCCACTGCCTCGCCCCTGGAAGTCGATCGCCGCATAGAGTTAAGTTAAGGCGGGGGAGAGAGGGCGGCATCTCTCCCTCGACGTGTTAGGCTGTGCTGGAGCAAACTTCGGAGTTCGCCGCGCATGGAGATTTTCGTTTATTCGATCTGGTGGGGCGGTATCGTCCTCGAACTTCTGATCCTCGTTCGCGCGTATCGAACAAAATTGCAGTTCCGCTTTCCCATTTTTCATCTCTACATCCTATTTGTCCTGCTCCAGTCCTTCGTAAGACTGGCCGTTTACCATTATCGGCCTGCTCTCTATCCCTACACCTACTGGAGCACCGAGTTTGTGGGTGTAGCGATTGGCTGCGGAATTGTCTTCGAGATTTACCGTCTCGGGTTGGAGGCATTTCCGGGCACGGCGCGGATGGCCCGTCGGCTGTTAACTGTTGTTTTTGCGATGGCCCTCGCCAAGGCCATCGCCGATTCTTCAACTGATCCCCGTTGGTGGGCCGAAGCTACGACCATCGATATCGAACGCACGATGAGGACGGTTCAGGCTTTCGCGATTATTGCCCTGGCCGCGGTATTTCTTGTTTACGCCATTCCTTTCGGGCGCAACTTGAAAGGCATTCTCCTGGGGTACGGTCTCTTTATCGGCGTCAGTGTCATCTGGTTCACGTTCCTGCCTGCTGAGGGATACGAATACCGGCATCTGTGGTCCTATCTGGGTCCAGCCACGTATGACCTGGCCTTGGGCGTTTGGACGGTTTACTTGTGGTCCCCTCAGGCACAACAGAATCTTGCTTCCAATCCCCGACTGGAAGAACAATACCAGCACGTGGCCGCGCGCACCCGGCAGCGCCTGCAGCAAGCGCGCGGTTATCTCGGCAAGGTTATAGATCCATGATGCCAGTGACCCTTTCACTGCTATCCGCCGTACTGGTCGCCACATTTTTGTGGCGCGTCTGGAAGAGCACGTCTCACCGTGACTTTGAACTCCGCTCTGACGCCCAAATAGCCGAGGAAGAATCACAGAGATGCCCCGGCGAATTTGTGGCCGCATTATTCGGTCACGAAGATTGGGAATTTGTAGCGCAACTCGATTCAGCGCCGTTAGCGGCATTGTTTCTCTCGGAACGTAAGTCTCTGGCAATTGCGTGGGTGCGACAAACGGCCACCTTCAGTCGCCGTATCATGCGTGAGCATGTGCTCACCAGTCGTCGCAGCAGCGACCTTGAAATCGGCACCGAGGTGCGTATTTATTCGCACTATGTCGTGCTGCGCGCCGCCTGCATCTTTCTTCAGTTATCCATTGAACTGCTAGGTCCGGTGCGTTTGGGGAGTCTATCGCACCGCGTTTACCGGATGTCGGAACGCATTCGTGAAGCTCATTCAGCTTTAGAGGCGGCCAATCCGATCAGAAAATTGCAGGAAATCTAGGGTGCTCGAAGGTCTTAAGGTAGCGAGGGATCTGTGGCGGGAATGAAAACGGTATTCACCATCGTTCCGGTGCAGCAAGCGTACGACGATCTTTTGCGCCGCACCCTCGCCAAAATTCCCTGCGATCTGGGCCGCCTGATCTATCTTGCTTCCATGCGCGACTACAACACTGGCAAGTATCACCACGATGGATTGGCGGTCAGCTTCAGTCCGGCAGTAGCCATGGCCGCTCTGGAAATGGCTCACCGCGACATTTTTTTTAAGGTGGCGGCGTTACCGCTTATCGAGTTGGCGAAACAAATGGTGATTTACTTGCGTTCGTCCCGCGAAGATCAGGCCGAAGTACTTCGCGCCTGGCGACGCCTGGAACCTTATCGCGTCGCGATCCCCATGAATGTGAACAATATTGTGGCATCCTTATTCATATCCAACGTCAAACTCGCCTTGGTAATTTTGCCGCGCCTTCCGATGCCGGATCTGCCCCATCCGTCAGTCTCATAGCCACCCCGGTAACCTGCCCAATTATCTCGGCTTCCGTGCCATAGCTCAGCCGGCGCACGCTGCGGGGCGAAAGCGGGTGCGGCAGCAGCAACAAGTGACCGTCCTGCACATCGCACCACGAACACGCATATCCGTCGCGCAGTTCCACAAAATAAATAGCGCGGTCGAACTCCGTTCGCCATCGCTGCGGCTGCATTTTCCGCACTCGCGAATCAATCTGCACAAATGATCCCGGGCGTAACAGGGGATAGAGCGTCAGGTCCTGCAATCCGATATAGCCATACTGGCTGTGCCGGATATCCAGGTGCTGAATCAAAGCAATCGGCACTTCGCCCCACAATTCGACGATGCGCGACACTAGGCTGGTGTTGTCGATATCGAAGGCCCGATCGAAGCGCACCGGAAACGTAACGGTGCGTTCGGAATCGTAAACTTCGAGCGTGGTCAGATGTGTCTGCGGCAGCGGATCAGATAGCTGATGAAGGTTCAGATTCTGCAAATCCACGCCGTAGATCCGCAGCAGGTCCGTGAACTTGATCCTGTAAATGGAACTCAAGCTGTACAGTTTGAAAATGCTGGGAACCGAGTCCGAATTCTCCACCTGCGTCAGCCAGGCATTGGAGATCTGGTACTCGGAATTCCCTTCCGCTTCAGCGATTTTGTGGCTCGATTCCGCGACGTCGCGGGTAGTGATTCCTAAGCGGTCACGGATTTCCTTCAATTGCTCATGAGGGGGAGGGGAAAGCATGCGTGCTATCGTAACCCAGGCAGGGCTTTAATTGTTGCGTGGCCTGGGTTCGTTATATTTAGAATAATTAGCAATACTGCCAGCAATGTGTTGAGGAACGGTCTGCACGAGAATGCCACGCTCTAGCGGTTTTTCAGGAATTAGGCCGCGCCAATTTATCGAGTCGTACCCATCCATTCAACCATATGCGTGGCTAGCACGTTCAACGGAATAGCACCGTTCTCCAGTAACGCGTCGTGAAAAGCGCGTATCTCGAACTTCGCGCCATGCCGTTTCTGCGCCTGCATGCGTAGTTCGAGAATTTTCAGTTGTCCCACCTTGTACGCCAGCGCCTGAGCGGGCCACACGACGTACCGGTCCACTTCCACGGTTATGTCCTGATCCGTTTTGCCGGTGTTATCTTTGAAAAATTGAATGGCCTGATCGCGTGTCCACCCCTGCGAATGCATTCCGGTGTCCACGACCAGTCGCACCGCGCGCCACATCTCGTAACTCAACTGCCCGAATTTTGAGTACGGATCTTTGTACAATCCCAATTCTTCACCCAGACCCTCACAGTACAGCGCCCAGCCTTCCACAAATGCGGAGTACCCCACGTGCCTGCGAAATTCCGGCGCGCCTTCCAGTTCCTGCGCCAATGAAATTTGCAAATGATGCCCCGGCACCGATTCGTGAAGCGACAGCGCCTCCATCTCCCATTTCGGGCGCGCGTGCAGATTGTATGTATTCACGAAGTAGTAGCCCGGCCGGCCCACACTCGGCGCGCCAGGTTGGTAATAAGCGGTCGTCTGGGAAGGCGCCTTGAAATCCGGTATGGGGGTCACACCATAAGGAAGGCGCGGCAGTTTGCCAAACAGGTGCGCCAGTTCCGGATCGATCTTCTTGGCGATGATGCGATAGCCGTTCACCAGGTCTTCGGCCTGGTCAAAATAGAATCGCGGATCGTTTCGCAGAAATTCCGTGAACTCGTGAAAACTCCCCTTGAATCCAGTGGACGCGATGACCTTGTCCATCTCCGCGCGAATGCGTTTCACTTCCGCTACTCCAATTTCGTGAATCTGCTCCGGCGTCAGATCGGTAGTCGTCTGCCAGCGCACGTGAAACGCGTACGATTCCGCTCCCCTAGGTAGCGCCGTGGCCGCAATGGAATCGCGGCACGCCGGAAGGTACGTTGACACGAGGTAATCGTGAAGTTTTTGAAATGCAGGCGCCACCCGGTGGCTGTAAATGTCTTTCGCGCGCAGGGTCAGGCGGATGCGTTCCTGCTCCGGAATCTCCGCGGGAATTTGTTTGAACGGCTCAAGCAGCGCGCTAGCCATCGGATCGGCAGGAATCAGGTCGGCGATTTGCTTCGGAACATCCCGCAGCATCAGCTTTGGCGGTGTATAACCTCGTTTCAAGCCCTCCTGCAAGAGAGCTTGCTGCTGCTCAACCGCCGCCGGCAGCGCTTCCAGGCGCGCCACAATGTCTTCAAAGTCCGCCACCGACCTGCTCGGCATGCTGGCGATGGACTCCGCCGCGCCCTGCTGGATGCCCGTCATCTGGTTTATCGGCATCCAGTTGTTTTGCGGCACCACGCTGCGGAAGGGTAGCGGGTCGTCCCCGTATTGCAAACCTTCTTCCGCAGTGGCCAATAAATCCGTATATAAATCGTAGTTAATGCGCTCCGCCTTCGGCAGCGCCGCTCGCGAAATTTTCTTTAGTTCCGCTGCGCTTTCATGCAGATGATTGGACCGCGCCGCAAGCCCCACCGGTGAATCATCGCTCCAGCGCCGGTTTTGGCCCGGAAATCCCACGCCGGTCGCCATCTCGGGATATTCCCTCATCCAACGCTTCCAGTCGTCTTCAAGAAATGCCCGAAATTTTCTCACTATGCTATTGCCGTTGTTTTTGCCGGCGCCCGTCGTGTGCGATACCGTCTGCGCGAAAGCCATCATCGGCACAAACAGCAATCCGCTCGCCACACCAAGTGCGATCGCGATAATCATCTTCATCATCCCAGTCTCTCCGCCTTTGCAGATTGCGCCTTTCGTTCTTCCACCAGCATGGCAATAATTCGAGCCGTCTCTTCAATGCTCATCGCGGTGTTGTCCACCAGCACGGCGTCCGCCGCTCGTACCAGCGGAGAAACTTTCCTTTCGCGATCACGCCGGTCGCGTTCGTAAACTTCTTTCACCACTTCCTCGAGCGGAATTCTGTCGCCCTTTTCCTGATGTTCCTTCCAGCGTCTCTCCGCGCGTACTTCCGGCGAGGCTTCCAGGAAAATCTTTAGTTCCGCCGCTGGGAATACCACGGTCCCAATGTCGCGTCCCTCCATCACGATTCCGCCGCCCGCTCCGGCGCGCTGTTGCTCTTCCACCAATACCTCACGGACCTCGTGAATGGTCGCCATCCGCGAAGCTGCTTGCGCCACCTCTTCGGTGCGGATTTCCTCGGTAACTTCCACGCCGTCCAGGAATACGCAATTCTTAGCGCCCGCCGCTTCCTGTTGCGCGCTCGGCCGCCGCAACTCTATGTGCGTCTCGCGAACGATTGCACTCAGCGTCTTCACATCGTCGAGCGATAAATTTCTTCGCAGGGATTTCAGCGCCACGGCGCGATACATGGCCCCGCTGTCCATATACAGGTAGCCCAGCATGCTCGCCACGCGGCGCGCCACACTGCTCTTGCCGGAGCCCGCCGGTCCGTCGATGGCAATCGTCAGTTTTTGCATGTGCAGGAGGTGAATCTGCCCGGCCGTCTTGATTCCGTCTCATCAATTACTTCTATACGGTGATTCGCGCCGCTATCCGACGCGCGGCGACAATAAACAGGCTGAATCCTCAAAAACCCATGATGTTATAACCGCAATCCACATAAATTGTCTCACCCGTAATTCCGGAGCCGGCTCCCGATAACAGAAACTCCGCCGTACTGCCTACTTCTCCGGGATCGACGTTCCGTTTCAGCGGCGCTCGCTCCGCGTGCGACTTCAGCATTTCGCCCAAACCGGAAATGCCGCGCGCCGCCAGTGTCTTTATCGGCCCCGCCGAAATCGCGTTTACGCGAATATTTTTCACGCCCAGATCACTTGCAAGATAGCGAACGCTGGCTTCCAGCGCAGCCTTGGCCACGCCCATCACGTTATATTTCGGTACCACTTTTTCCGCGCCGTAGTATGTCAGCGTGACGATCCCGCCTCCTCCGGTCATCAGCGGAGCCGCCGCGCGCGATACCGCGATCAGCGAATACACGCTCACGTCATGGGCGATGCGGAATCCTTCCCTGGTGGTGTTAAGGAATTCACCGCTCAACTCTGCGGCGGGGGCAAAGGCCACGCTGTGTACCACGCCTTGCAGCGTTCCGTAACGCTCCTTCAATTCTTCGAATAATTTCGCGATCTGGTCGTCGTGCGACACATCGCACATCAATCCCGCGGCCCCCGGTAGCTCTTCGATCAGGCCCTTGGCCTCCTGCTCCAGCCGCTCGTTCTGATAGGTGATCGCTAGGCGCCATCCCGCCTGACTCAGCTTTTGGGCAATAGCCCACGCGATACTCCGTTTGTTGGCAACTCCGAACACCACCGCGGTTTTCTGCGCCTCGCTCATGCTTCGCTCTCACCTCTGAAAAATCAGATCCGCTGAAACGCCCGTTCGATTTCTTTCACCGAATAGCGCAGCACAACTGGACGGCCGTGCGGGCAACTCATGGGGCAGTCCGTTTTCGCCAGCTCCGCCAGCAGCCATTCCATCTTCGTTTGATCCAGTGGCATGTTTACCTTTATGGCCGCGTGACACGCCGTGGAAGCCGCGATTTTCGCTTGCAATGTCTCAATGGAAATCGCCGCGTTCTCGCGCTCGATGCCGTCGAGAATTTCCGTCAGCAATTTGTCGGCGTCACCCGCGGCGATTCCCGCGGGAACCGCCTGAATCGCTACGCTTCTCGGCCCCATGGGCTCGACTTCAAATCCGTTGGCGGCCAACTCTTCTGCGATCTTCTCGAAAATTACAATTTGCCGTGGAGCTAGCTCGATCACCATGGGCATCAGCATGCGCTGCGCCTCAATTTTCCCCGCGCGACGCGCCAAAAGATGCTGCTCGAAAAGCACGCGCTCGTGCGCCACATGCTGGTCCACCAGCCACAGGCCGCTGCCATTTACGGCCACGATGAAACTGGAACTCACCTGCCCCAGCGGTTTCAAATCTGCGATTTGATCCACACGCGGCAAAGTCGCCGGCGCATCGCCGCTCGGGCCCGCCAGATTCGCCGCCCAGTTCCCTACTGACAATCTCGCCGCGGAGCCGGGTTCGGCGGTAAATCCGCCCACTTCGAATGCCAATCGCTGCTCCACGGGCCGTAGCGGCGCTGAAGACAGATCGAATCCTGCGTCGGAGCCGACACCAGATCCCAATCCGATTTCTTCCATCGGCGGAATGATTGCGCGCGGAATTCCCGACGACCCCAGGCCGGAGCTGCCAGCTTCATGCTTGGAGGCAAACTCCGCCGTCGTGGCAGCCATCGAGCTACCAGCGCCGTTACCGGGCATGCGCATGGGTTGCGCTCCGCCCCCGGCCGCCGTCGCAAAACTCGCAATCGCGCGTGAACCCGTCAGCGTTTGCCGGATGGTGTCTCGCGTAAAATCATGGACAAATTGCGGCCGCCGGAAGCGCACTTCAATCTTCGCGGGATGCACATTCACGTCCACTTCGTCATAAGGCATATCGAGGAACAACAGCGTCGCGGGAAAGATTCCGGCAGGCAAAATGTTGCGATAGGCTTCGTGAATGGCGTGCAGGATCAAGCGGTCGCGCACCAGTCTCCGGTTCACGAAAACATAAATCCCGTTACGATTGGTTCGCTGCACTTCCGGGCGCGACGTGAATCCGCCGACCGTCAACGTGGCTTTCTCTTCCTCAATTTCGAGCGCCGGTTCTGTGATGGCCGATCGAAACGCCGACGTGGCCGTGGAGATCTCCGCCAGTTCCTCCAGTGCCTGCTTTCCGAAAAGCTGGTAAACGCGATCGCCCAATTTTTCAACCGGAGTGCAGTTGATAATTTCCTGTGTTGGCGTGGTCAGTACGAAATGTTTGCCGGGATTCGCGAGCGCGTAGTGCGTCACCAGCGAAGCGATGTGCCCCAGTTCGGTAGTGTCCGATTTCAGGAATTTTCTTCGCGCCGGCACGCTGTGAAAAAGATCCGCCACGCTTATAGTAGTTCCCGCCGGCACACCCGCGGGCTTGACGCCTAGTAATTTGCCGCCGGAAAACTCCACGCTCGTCCCTTCAGCTTCCGCAGCATCCCGCGTCTCCAGAACAAGCCGCGATACCGCCGCAATGGTTGGCAGCGCTTCCCCTCGAAATCCCAGCGTGGCAATGGAAAGCAGGTCATCGGCGGAACGCAGTTTACTCGTGGCATGGCGTTCGAACGCCAGTAGCGCATCGTCATGCGTCATGCCGTGACCATCGTCAATTACGCGAATCATGCGCCGTCCGCCCGACTCCGTCTCCACGCGAATCGTGGTGGCACCCGCGTCCAGCGCGTTTTCCAGCAACTCCTTAACCACCGAGGCAGGCCGCTCCACCACCTCGCCCGCGGCGATCTTGTTCGCCACCGCCTCCGCTAATATGCGTATGCGCGACATAAATTATTGAAACCCGATGAATTCCAATTCGCGATTCGTCATGAAGGTCGCTCGATGATGCCGATCCCCAATTGATCGAGCTGCTCTTTATCTACTTCGCTGGGGGATTCCGCCATCAAATCCACGGCCGCCGCGGTCTTGCCAAACGCAATAACTTCGCGAATAGATTTTTCTCCCGCCAGCAGCATCACCACGCGATCGAGTCCCAACGCAATTCCTCCATGTGGCGGCGTGCCATACGTGAGAGCATCCAGAAAAAATCCAAACCGCCGCCGTAGTTGTTCCTCCGAAAGCCCCAACGCTTTGAACAAGCGCTGCTGCACATCCTGCCGGTGAATTCGAATGCTCCCCGAACCCAGCTCCACTCCATTCAAAACCAGATCGTAGCCCTTCGAACGCACTTCCCACGGCGCGGTTTCCAGTTTCTCGAGATCCTCATCCACGATTCCCGTGAACGGGTGCTGCGCGCTGACCCAAGTTTTATCCGTATTGCTCCACTCAAACAGCGGGAATCCCGTGAGCCACAGAAATTTCCATTGAGATTTGTCGATCAGGCCCAGAGCTTCCCCAAGTTGCAAGCGCAATTGTCCCGCCACCAGGGCCGCCGCCTCGGTGCCTTTGATCTCTTCGCGAGCGGAAACCGCGACCACCAGATCGCCAGTTTTCGCGCCGCAACTGTCCGCGATCTTCTTTACATTTTCCGCGCCGATCAGTTTCTCTACCGTGGAGGTGGTACCTTCTACGGCAAGTTTTACGAAGTAAGCGCCGCGCGCGCCGGCGCTCTTGGCCTTTTCCGTCAACTCATCCAATTGTTTGCGCGAATATCCCGCCGCGCCTGGAGCCCCGAACGCAAATACATTTCCCGCAATCTGCAGCTTCGCCTTGGCTTCCGCCGGAAACGCGTCCGTGACTTCGTGCAGCTCCATGCCAAAGCGCATGTCCGGCTTGTCGCTGCCGTATTTGCGAACAGCATCCTTATAAAGCATGTGCGGAAATGGTGCCCCGGCTTTGACTTCCGCCACCGCGCACGCCCGCACCATCACCGCTTCGATCACGCCAAAAATATCTTCCTGCCGGGGAAATGACATTTCCAGGTCCAGTTGCGTGAATTCCGGCTGCCGGTCGGCGCGCAAATCCTCGTCGCGGAAGCATTTGACGATTTGAAAATAGCGATCCATTCCGCCGATCATCAGGATCTGCTTGAAAATCTGCGGCGATTGCGGCAACGCGTAAAACTGCCCGCGATGCACGCGGCTGGGCACCAGGTAATCGCGCGCGCCCTCTGGGGTGGAGCGCGTCAGCATGGGCGTCTCGATCTCGATAAATCCCAGCTCGTCCATCGTTTTGCGAATTTCCAGGAATATTTTGTGCCGCAACTCCAGGTTGCGATGCGGGCGGGGCCGCCGCAAATCCAGGTAGCGATAGCGCAGGCGCGTTTCTTCCGCGGCGTTGATGTTCTCTTCGATTTGAAACGGAGGCGTCTTGGCGGTGTTCAAAATGTGCAGGCGGCCGGCCAGAATTTCCACTTCACCGGTGGCCAGTTCGGGATTGGATTTCTGCCGCTGAATCACTTTGCCTTCAACAGCGATTACAAATTCCGAGCGTGCCTGCTCCGCTTTGGCGTGCGCTTCCGGCTGCGTCTCTTTGTTGAACACTACCTGCACGATTCCCGAACGGTCGCGCACGTCCAGAAACAGCAAGTTGCCCAAATCGCGCCGCCGCGCCACCCATCCCATCACGATTACATCGCTGCCCGCGTCTTTCGCGCGCAATTCCCCGCAGTAGTGGGTCCTCTTCAAATTGCCCAGAAAATCCAGCAAGTCATTTTCTCCCGGTGAAACCAGATTATGCGCGGTGCGCGGGCGCCTTGGCTTCACGTAAATAA
>JALYLI010000034.1 GCA_030774335.1 Acidobacteriota bacterium
GTGGTCCACCTGATCACCTTGGCCATGCTGCCTGGATCACAGGCAACTCGGAAGTAATCCCCCAAACGATCCAAATTCCGGCCGGGTAACCGGGCAAGTGCCTTTGAGCGGATTTCACTTGATTGCATAACAATGCCCGGCCCCTCTCGACACGAGCAGACTTTGGTTGATAGGCTCGGGACGAAGGAGCCGGAGTTCGGTTCGTACGCGGGACAGCTTGGTACCGCACATGGCGTGCAGCAAAGCGCCGTGCACTTGATGGGGCATCCCGCTCCCTCGTGAGAGGGAGTCCGAAGAAATAATCATGGTCGAAGTTTTGATCGAAGAGATGTTTGGATCGGACTGAAACCGACCGCTAGATTACGGACGAGCCGTACTTGCCGAGGCCAATCAGAAGGACAACGAAGGAAGCGGAGGGAAAAACTTCTTTTTAAGTAAATGGAGAAGTCTGCTCAAAAAGTGTTTGACAGGGCCGACAATCAGGCATGACCCAGTCCCGCTTGAGGCTATTCAATGAGCTAACGCCATCCTCGATGCTTGCAGTTCTGTCCTTCCCTGAACTCACTAGCAACAAGTTCCCTCCCCCAGATCTTGTTTCCGGCTCTCCGTGGGTGCTGGCGGAAGTGCTCATTCCGTTCCATAAAATAGCGGTCGATTGCCCCTTTGGCTTCGTCTACGGACTGATAGTCGCTGTTGTGAATTATAGCGGTGGCCATTCCACTGAAAACTGATTCGATCACATTTAAGAACTGTGCTCTCGCTGGGAGCGGTGCGAGCTTTACAGCAGGCGTAAGGTGTCGCTTTCTATAGCGGCACTCGTTGCCCGCTTCTACTCTCGCAAGGAACAGCTTGGAAACGTGCCAAGACGCTGCATCCCAAGAGAAGTAGATTCGCTTGCCGGCGCGTGTCAACGAGTTTGAGACCAGTGATCATGGAATTTAGTGAGCATTTTCATTTGAGTTGAGCGGTTTGTTGATCCAGACCTGGGTCGGAACCGCAGTTGGTTTTGGTGCCTGGCGGACGAAGCGTTCGGGATGGACACGGTAGGCGGCATCGAGAACGGTTTGGCGTTGTTCAAGAATGAACGCGGTTTGGTTGTGGTGGACCATAGCCGGGGTGAGCAAGCCCAGTCCGGAGTGGCGGTGTTCCTGGTTGTACCAGTGGAAAAATCCTTGTGAAAAGGCGCGGCTATCCTGGATGCAACCGAAGCGATCCGGGAACTCCGGCCGATACTTCATGGTGTGGAACTGGCTTTCTGAATATGGATTGTCGTCGGAGACGTGCGGTCGACTGTGCGTTTTGGTGACACCCAAGTCGGCCAGTAAGAAAGCCACTGTCCTGGAACTCATCGAGGTACCCCGATCGGCATGCAGCGTGAGCTGGCCGGGCCGGATGTTTTGTTTCGCACAACTCGCCTCGATCAACCGCTTGGCCAGCTCTGCGCTTTCGCGCATCGCCACCATCCAGCCGGTGACGTAGCGGCTGAACACATCGAGGATCACGTAGAGATAGAAGTAGGTCCACTTGGCCGGCCCCAGTAGTTTGGTGATGTCCCAGCTCCAGAGTTGATTGGGAGCGGTGGCTAGAAGTTCTGGCTTCTTGTACGGCGGATGAGTGAGTTGGTCACGGCGTTCTCTGGATTCACCCCTCCGTTTCAGCAAGCGATACATGGAGCGGATGGAGCAGAAATACTCTCCTTCATCGAGCAACGTCGCATAAACAGCGGCTGGCGAGCGATCCTGGAAACGTTCGCCATGCAGATGTGCCAGGACTGTTTCGCGTTCCGCTGGAGTAAGAGCGCGTGGAGGGGAAGGCCGCGACCTCCTGACTGCGGGGTTGATCAACGCATATTTCTGGCGATAGTGAGAAGCACGCGGCGCAAACAACGCACGGCAAGCAGCGCGCGTGCCCACGGCGGTAGCCAGTTCGGTGACCGCGGCCATCAGGAGTTCTCCTCCGGGTCCGGTTCCAGAATCGGCCGGCCCAACAGCGCAGCCACTTTTTTTTGGACGTCGATGATGATATGCGCCTTGCGTAGATCTTCGGCAAGACGGGCATTTTGGCGGCGAAGTTTCTGGACTTCCTCTTCCATCGGATTACGCCTGGACTTCGGCCCGCGCTTTTGTGGAGCCAGGGCCTCGAGGATGCCGGTGGCCCGCTCGCGCCGCCAGGTGGCCAGCAGCGACGAGTACAAACCTTCCCGGCGAAGAAGACTTCCGATACCGCCTCGCTTATCAGCGACGGCCTCAGCTTCCTGCAGGATGCGAAGTTTATATTCCGCGGTGTAGGTACGCCGCTTTGCTTTGGCGACCACTTCGGGATCAGGCCGTGAGGCCAGCACTGGATCGGCGCCCGCTTTGGCTGGCGCTGCACTGCGCTGTGGCTCGCTTCGCTCGCCTTCGCTCCGTTCCGCGCCAGCCAAAGCCCCAGAGGGAAGAACACCAAGAGAAATACTGTTCATCTGTTCCTGATTCTTTCTCGCCCTGCTCATTAATTAAGAGTACTAAAACGGTCTCAGAGATGTTGGCACGGAGGGCTTCGTCGTTTAGTCGCATTACCGGACAAATGGAAAACCTGCCCAGAGAGCCTCCCACCGACCAATGAATGCCAGTCAGAAGGTGGCTTGTCGAACCCGTAGTGTTGCCAGATTATTCAAGACAACTTCTTCTGATCCAAAATGAGTTACGCGGACTAAGAGAAGGAATTAGGCACTGAGCTATGTAGAATACAGAGGGGTGCGAGATGAAAGACGAGATAGCCAAAGAGATCGTCGACGAATTGCGTTTGATTCGAGAAGAACTGCAAAATCTCACGATGGCCATTAGGTCCAAGACTAACAATTCTGAAAACTCCTATGCTGGCAAATCTCGTAAGTCTTATCAGCCGCGCACTCCGTACCCGCCCGGTCCCGGCCACTCGGGAGTGAAGCCACATAGGAACGTACGGCCCGGAGAGCCACGACGTCAGTGGCATCAAAATTTTCCAAAGGACAAGTGATAACCTTCACGGCCGATTCACCGACTGCAAGCACACGATTGAATTGCCACTCTTACATTCGGAAGATCACGACTCTGCATATCTTCACTTCGACGTATAGTGCCTGATAAGTCGCTACCGGACACGTGGCCATCGCTGGTCTTTCGTCATCTTTCGCTCTTTTCGAATTCAGCGATACGAGCCATCAATTCTTCTTTGCTTGGTCCTGGCATAGGGAGCTACTTCGGCGAAAACTTCTGAGCAAACTTGGGATTTTATTGTCGCTTATTGGAACCTTTCTTTCTTCTCTCCGCCCATCGCTTCTTCATCAGTTCTGACAACCGCTTTCTACCTGTCGGGGTGAGATGATCGCGCCTCTTCTTACTGCCCGCCGCTCGATTGGGAGCAACATTCATTCTGACAGTGGCTCTTGGTGACTGGCCTTCCAGTGCTGCTATGGCTTGACTGAGTCTGTCTCTTTCCCTCTTCAGTTCTGCGACGATTCTTCCCGTATCCAAAATGCCTCCTATGGTTGGCTACCAGTTTTGCAGATAGCGAGTTCGCTTGCGTCGATACCTGAAACGGACTGGCCCGACATCATCTGGGCCAAGCTGAAATGTCTATTGCGTCTATGCCCGATCGCGCCCGCCGACCTGACTGGAACGGTCTAGAATAAGAAAGTATAGCGGAGCTTGAAGGATGCTACTCAGGAGCCACTCGCAGCGCGGGCTGCCTGTTGGCTGGCCATTTGTTCCTTCATCTTCTGTTGCATTTCCTTAGGTGTGGGTTGTGCAATGTGGGTAGCGACCATCCAAGTGTAACCCTCGGGATCGACAACGGTTCCACAGCGGTCGCCCCAGAACATATCCATCACCGGCCCCTTGGGCGCGGCGCCGAGCTTTACGGCGTTGGCAACCGCCTTGTCTACGTTCTCCGTCAGCAGATACAAACTCGTCGGCGAGGCACCGATTGTTTTCGCGCCGCGGGAACCCATTTGCGGCATTTCCGGCCCCAACATTAATGTCGTGCCGCGGAGTGTCAGCTCGGCATGGATCGCCTTGCCGTCTGGGCCATTCATGATCCCCCGTTTGGCAAAGCCGAATGCCTTTTGATAAAAGGCGGCTGCCGCTTTCACGTCGGTTACCGTTAGCGTTGCCGTTACCGAACTGTAGAGCTTTCTATTGAGCGGATCGATTTTTCTGGGCATAACATTCCTTTCGTGAGGCGAGTATTCGAGCTGAATTTCGGCGGAGTTTGTTCATGATGCACCGCTCGAAGAAACCTCTGGGCAGCGGAGATCGAGAATACTTCAATGAGAAACGTCCGGTCAACGTGCGAGTCGATGGCACAGCACACCTCACCGCGGCTCTTCTACCGCCGGGGGATGTTGACGGAATACAAGCCATCACCGAGGCTCTGTCCGAGTACTAGACGACTCGGAAGTTGCCCCGAAACGGGCTTCGAGGAGATCGGATCCCGAGAAGCCTGCCCTGGCACCGTGTGTCCACGAACCGGACTTCTGTCTCGTTTCATTGGATTCGCACTTACGAATAGCGCATTTACAGACAAGGTGGTCTACGGGTTGCTTAACCTCGCTAGACAGCCAATCAACACGGATTCTATTCGTAACGAAGGGCAATCACGGGATCGACCTTGATAGCGCGACGCGCAGGAATGTAGCAGGCGAGGACAGCGACCACTGTGAGCAAGAGGGCAACGCTCGCAAATGTCAGTGGATCTGCAGCGCTGATGCCGAACAGAAGACTGCGCAGAAAGCGCGTGAGGACAAGCCCGCCGGCAACGCCAATCAATACCCCGGCAAGCGTGAGTCGTAGTCCGTGAGCGATCACTGATCGAAGTATCTGACCAAGATCAGCACCAAGTGCGACGCGGATGCCGAATTCGCGGGTACGCTGGCTCACGGAGTAAGAAATCACTCCGTAGATTCCGAGTCCGCCGAGCAAAAGGGCCGCTAATCCGAACAGTCCCAGCAGGACAGTACGAAATCTCGGTGCAGCGGCCGAGGTCCCCATTACGTCATCCATGGTTCGTATCTTTGACACTGGTCGGTCCTTGTCCAGTGCCCGAATCAGATCTCGTACGGGACGAGAGAGTGCGAGCGGAGCGGACGCAGTGCGAATAGTGAGGGCCATAGTGTCCGAAAAGGGAACCTGGGGATACGGCATGTAGACTTCCTCAACAGGCGCGTAATCCAGAGTGAGGTGGCTTGTATGCCCGACAACGCCAACGATCTCGCCGGTAAATCCGTTCAGACCCAATTGCAGGAGCTGGCCGATGGGG
The DNA here is from genome assembly GCA_030774335.1 of Acidobacteriota bacterium. Lineage (GTDB taxonomy): Bacteria > Acidobacteriota > Terriglobia > Acidiferrales > UBA7541 > Acidiferrum. Next base: position 5,278 of record JALYLI010000034.1, read on the forward strand.
GTTACGGTTGGGAATACGTTGCGCGCTACAACGTCATTGATGATGAGGACGTGTGGGGAATCGGCGTTGTCGCGCGCGTCGAAGTAGCGCCCTTCCCGGAGGGGAATCTTCATCGACTCGAAATACCCGGAGATGATCACATGACAAGACGGATTGGCGTATTCATTTGGCAGTGGAGCCCGTCCCAGCACCTCCAAGTTGTAGCTGTCGATATTTCCTCCCAACGGGAGGTGCCCAATGGCGCCAGCGGATTGGACCTCGGGAAGCGCCCGAACCCGCTCGAGAAGTTGGCTGTAGAAGGAAGTTTTCTGAGCCGCCGAATAGCGGGGAAGGGAAATCTCCATGGTCAAGAGATGGTCCGGTTTAAACCCCGGGTCCACCTGTTGTAAGCGGAGGAAACTCCGAAGCATCAGGCCAGTGCCAACCAGAAGGATTAGCGCCAAGGCCACTTCCAAAATCACCAGGACGCTGCGCAGGCGCTCGCGGCCGATGCCCTCGACCCCGCGCTCGCCCTCCTTTAACGATTCGTTGACGTCTGTTCTTGACGTTTGGAACGCTGGCGCCAGTCCAAAGATCAAGTCTGTGGACACCGAAGCGATGGCGGTGAAGATTAAGGCCGGTCCGTCCAAGTGAATGTCTGCGGTCCTGGGAAAATTATCGGGGACAATCAGCTTAAGCATGGTGACACCCCAAGCGGCTATCAGTACACCGAGCACTCCTCCGACGATCGCCAGGGTCAAGCTCTCAGTGGCTAACTGCCGCACAAGACGAGAGCGACTGGCTCCCAGAGCAGTACGGATGGCAATTTCACGTCGCCGGGAAGTGGCACGGGCCAAAAGTAGATTGGCCACGTTGGCGCAAACAATAAGGAGCACAAACGCGACGGCTCCGAAAAGGACGAGCAGAGCAGAGCGAAACGTACCGACGATCTGCGTGTGCAACGGAACAAGATTGACGTCCGAGCCGATGTAATCGCGGGGATATTCTTTGACAAGCTGATCCTCGATGGAATTCATTTCCGTCTGGGCCTGATCCGCCGTCACTCCGCTTCTCAGACGCCCAATGACTTCGAGGTAGTGCGAGGAGCGCGCGCTCCAGGCCTTGGGAGTCAGCGCCAATGGCACCCACAATTGGGCAGGCGGCGCTGTGAAAATGTTCAGAACCGTTCCGGTGTCCCCTGGAAAATGGAACCCCGGAGGCATCACACCGATCACGATTGAATTGCTGCCATCGAGAGTGATGGAGGTGCCTACTATCGAAGGATTGGAATTGAAGCGACGCTGCCAGAGTCTGTAACTTAAGACCACCACCCGGTTCTGACCCAATGGATCGTCCTGAGGCGAAAATCCCCGGCCGATGCCGGGTGATACACCGAGCAGTTCAAAGAGCTCCGGAGAGATAGCAGCACCGTGCACGCGCTCCGGGCTGCTGTTGCCTGCCAGATTGAAGGTTCGGGAGGCGTCAAATGCCGCCATTCTTTCAAACACGCGGTTACGATCTCGCCAATCGCGAAAATTACCTGCGGCAGGAGGGTTTTGTTCGTAACCCATTTTTGTGTTGCGCTCCCAGAGCGTGTAAAGGTGCCCTGCATCTTTGAACGGCAGAGGTCGCAGGACGACGCCATAGACCATGCTGAACATGGCCGTGTTAGCACCGATGCCAAGGGCCAGGGTCAGAACGGTGACAGTAGTGAAGCCGGGATTTTTCTGGAGTTGGCGAACGCCGCAGCGGCAATCAGAGATCACCGAGCGGAACCAATTGCCGACCCGTTCCTCGCGAACCTGTTCTTTCACTTGTTCAACGCCGCCAAGTTCCAAGCGTGCGGCGCGTTGCGCTTCCTTCGGTTGCATGCCCGCGCGAATGTTTTCTTCGGTCAGCATCTCGAGGTGGGAATGGACTTCACGGTCGAGGTCTACTTCTACGCTTCGAGGGAAAAAAAGATTGCGAAGAAAACTCTGGAGTTTTGCAAGGCGCGGCACGGCTACTTCCTCCTCAAGATGTTTCGAGAGCTTGAGCAATCGCCCAAGAAATCCGGCCCCATCGCTCGGTTTCGACTTCGAGTTGCTTCCGTCCAGCCCTGGTCAAACGGTAGTATTTTGCGCGGCGATTGTTTTCTGAATCTCCCCAAAAAGAGGAAATCCAACCCTCTTCTTCCATTCGGTGTAGAGCGGGAAAGAGCGAGCCCGGCTTTACGGCAAACGTGCCCCCTGTGATCTGCTGGACTCTGCGTGAGATTCCCAATCCGTGCATCTCGCCAGCAATCAGTGATTTCAATATCAGTAAGTCCAAAGTTCCTTGCAGAAGGGTCGTTGGTCCAGAGTGCAAGCCATATCTCCTATCGTCTTTCTATAGGAATAGTATTGATACACATATAGAGTGTCAATAGGAAGTAGCATGCCGGGAAGGCTGCCCGACACTCGTGGCCCACAAACGGGGTTCGAGGAGATCGGAGCACGAGTGGCGCTCCGTAGCACAACATTTCCTCCAAGCGGACTTCCGGCCCGCTTCGTGAGCGACGAAGAGAACGCGTTTGTGCCGGATAGCGGTCGCCACATCCCGATAACAGCCGTTGCGGAACAGACTCGAACCCCATTGGGGGGCATCGGAGGTACTATTCTTTGCGCAGCAGCTGCCCGCGTGGGAGGTAGAAGGATGGCGCTACGAGAGCTGGCATTTGCTGGCCGTACACTGCGGAAGAGTCCTATTTTTGCACTGACTGCTGCACTGACCATTGCCCTGGGCGTTGGCGCGAGCACCGCCATCTTTAGTGTCACCAATGCCGTGCTGTTGCGGCCTCTTCCGTACAAAGATCCCGACCGGCTGGTCATCGTCGCCAGCGACATGCGCAATCGTAACGTCCGCGACTTCCCATTCTCCAATGAGGACTTCATCGATGGCCGCAAGACAAACGGGTGCTCGATTATTGCGACCGGCACGGTATTCTGATGCAGTCCGAAATTCCAACTTGGGGCTACGACACGTTTGCAGGGATGGGGCATGAACCTGATGCCGATATCCTGCAAAATGCCGTCGAACAGTTGCGAGAAATGATCACGCGGGACCGGAATCACCCATGTGTCGTCGCCTGGGGTCTTTGCAATGAGATCGGAGGGCAAAACTCACCGGCTTATCAATTTGCGAAACACATGTTGGAGGAAGCAAAACGGCTGGATCCGCACCGGCTGCGTTCCTATGCATCCAACTCCCTGAACGAAAGTCCCGAGCGGGACGCCGCCGGACTGATGGATTTCATTGAGACAAATGAATATTTTGGAAGTTGGGCTCCCGGTCCCGCCGAAGCAGTGGCCCAGCACCTGGACCATGTGCACGTGGCGTTCCCCGATAAGCCGGTCGTTATTTCCGAGTATGGATATTGTGCATGTACTGAGGACCGGCCCGAAGGTGACGATCACCGCATTGAAATCCTTCGATCCCACGACGCAGTGATTCGCTCGAGGGATTTTGTGGCCGGCACAATTTTCTTTTGCTACAACGATTACCGCACACACGTCGGGGATCGTGGCACTGGCGCATTAAAGCAGCGTGTCCACGGAGTCGTCGATATATTCGGCGACAGAAAGCCTTCTTACGAAGTTTTACGCGAGGAATGCAACCCGGTTGAATCTCTCACGGTGGAGAACCGCTTGAATGCCTTCCAGCTAAAAATAAAAACCCGCCACGACATTCCGATGTATACGCTGCGGGGCTACAAACTCAGAGGAATTATGTATGGTCAGGGCAATATTCCAGTCGAGCAGAAAGAAGTAGCGCTTCCGGAAACTGAGGCGGGCGCGGAAA
>JALYLI010000035.1 GCA_030774335.1 Acidobacteriota bacterium
CACGCCGACAGCTGACACGGCTTTGAGGTATTTGGCGTGATCGGTGAATTCTTCATGATTCCCTTCCACGAAAAAGGCGCCGAGCGGCGGCTGCAGCGAACGCAAAGGTTCGGCAAGCCGCGCAAGGTCTGCGGGCGTGCCGTCGTAAAGGTCTCCGCCGATGAAGACAACGTCGGGGTTCAGATTGGCGGCCATTTTCACGATGCGGCGCACGAAGCCATAGGTGCGCAGATTACCCAGATGCACGTCGGTGATGAGCACGGCGGTGCGTCCGCGCCAGAAATCCGGAAGACCGGGTAATTTTACGGAGATGCGTTGGACGCGCGTCCACCCGGCGTTGATGACACCGTAGGCGGTGACGGCCGCGGCCAGCGCTAGAAACGTTTCGGCGAAATAGCGGCGTTCCGTAATTATTCCTGCCAGCCGGGATGCTGAATAAAATATCCAGCAGAGCACGGAAAAAAAGAACGCGTAGTTGACGAAGCCCAGCCATACCGCGGTGATGCGATAAATGAGGCGCACGACAATATTTGTAAGCTGGAAGCCCACGAGAGAGGCGGCAAGAAAACTGATGGACAAAATGCCGAGGGCCACCAGCAATCGCCAATGGCTTAGCGGCGCGAAATCATGGTGGTGCGCGCCTGCATCGCCGTGGGACGAACAGAAGTAAACCCAGGTGAGGAAAAGAAACCCGTGAACTGCGATCAAGACACTTTGGAATACGGTGAGAAAAACGACAAGTCGCTTACCCAATCGAATGGTCCCCGCGTGAAGCGAAATAATGCGCGATGTTGTGTCTACGTCAGACTAACACGCGAGTTTGAAACGCCCGGATTCTGGGCGCTTTGGCGGTACCGCGGAATTCGGATACAATCGCCGCCACTGGACGCGCAGTGCGTTTGATGCCGAGCGTCTCTCCTTTGTAACGCTGTTTGTGAGCCCGCTTGCCCCGGGCGCTTCAAATTGTGGTGTTTTCTTCGAGGTGAATCCGTGAGTGGTCTGCCAAGCGGCGAGCAGCGGCGTGTTTCCGCGCTTTGTACGTTTTCTGTACGAATTCGTGCACGAATAAAGACGTCATATATATCGCTGGCATCCCTGGTGGGCGCGATGGCGGTGATGTTTTTGCTCGTCGCGGCGGCAGCGCCAACGATAAACGCTCAGCAGCGGCGCGAGCGCGAGCCGAATAGTGTTTACGCCGAACGCCGCGCCAAGCTGGCCGCGCAGACGGATGGGCCGGTGGTGCTGTGGGGCTTCACCGGGCGCGAGGAAGTTTCACAGGCGTACGTTTTCGCGCAGGAAGATAACTTTTACTACCTGACCGGGCACAACGAAGAGGGCGCCGGGCTGATCATTTTGCCGGCGCCGAAACCGAGTGACAGCGCCTCCGGCGCTGCGAGCGACGCAACCGGCGTGCGCGAGATGCTGTTTTTGCCGGCCAAGGATCCCGCCAAGGAAAAATGGAATGGTGAGCGCATGGCTCCGACCGATGCGGACATCATCGCGCGGAGCGGCTTCGCCAGCGTGAAACCTTTTGCGGAAATGCGCGCGACGGTGGAAAAGCTGGTTAAAACTTATCCGACGCTCGGCACCATCCTTCCTTACGAAAAGGAATTGGGCGGCTACCCGCACGAGAAAAACGTGGTGGACTGGCTGCAATTGATCGCTCCACAGGACAAGCTGAGAGATGCGCGGCAGATAATTTATTCGTTACGCGAAATTAAATCGCCGGGTGAAATTGCATTTCTGACCAAAGCCATCGATCTTTCACTCGATTCGCATCTGGAAGCGATGAAGATGATGCGGCCCGGGCTGTACGAATATCAGATCGCTGCAAAAATGGTGGAAGTACACGCCATGGGCGGCTCGGAGGCCGAGGGCTACGCCCCCATTGTGGGCGCGGGACCGAATTCCGTGGCGCTGCATTACGACAGGCTTTCGCGCAAGATCGAGGATGGCGACATTGTGGTGCTGGATGTGGGCGCGCAATATGCCGGATATTCGGCGGACATCACGCGAACTTTGCCGGCCAACGGAAAATTCACTCCCCGGCAGCGTGAAATTTACGACATCGTGCTGGGAGCGCAGAACGCCGCGCTGGCGGCGTTGAAACCGGGCATAAATCTTTGCAAAAAGGGTGATCACAGCGCTTACAAAATTTCCTACGAGTACATCAATTCGCACGGAAAAGACCGCCACGGCAAATCGCTCGGCCAATATTACATTCACGGGCTGGGCCACGACATCGGGCTCGACGTGCATGACCCCGGGCAATACTGCGAGCCGCTGCAAGCCGGGATGGTGGTTACCATGGAGCCGGGAATTTACATCCCGGAAGAAAATCTGGGGGTGCGCATTGAAGATGATGTGCTGATCACTTCGGACGGCTACAAGTTGCTGAGCGAGAAATTGCCGCGCAATGCTGATGAGATCGAAAAAATCATGGCGGATGCCGCGAAAGAGCGCGCACCTTCGCAACAGAATCACTGACTGTAGCGCCAAAAAAATTCCGATTCTGGTGCAACTGAAGCGATTTTAGATTGCCTATAAATGACTAAAATTAAACAGGTTAACGCATGGGAGAAGATACTCGAAGTTGTTCGGGTGGTGATTGACCGTCCGGTGCGCGGGCCTTTATACTGGTGATTCATGCCGGAGCAGATTGCCGGCGTCCCTCGAGTGATTTCGCGGCCCTTTTGGGAATGCACGGCGCCCGGCGAAATTTCCGAAACTACATGTTGATTGGGAGATTATGAGCAGCACGAAAGCCACACAACTTCGCCCGGGCATGGTTATCCAGCACGAAGGGCAGCTTTATACGGTGTTCAGCGTGGACCATCGCACGCCGGGGAACAAGCGCGGCTCCATGCAGACGCGCATGAAAAATCTGCGCACCGGGACGATGATTGACTATCGGTTTCGCGCGGAAGAATTTGTGGATCGCGCCATCCTGGATGAGGTGGAATTTGAGTATCTCTACAGCGAAGGGGACGAATTTCACTTCATGAACACGAAGAATTACGAGCAGATGCAGATGACGCGCGACGAGCTGGGCGAGACGATTTTCTACCTGATTCCCAATACCATTGTGCATGTGGAATTCTTCGAAGAAAAAGCCATCGGCATAAATTTGCCGGATACCATGGAAATGAAAGTAGTGCAGACGGAGCCGACGCTGCAGAAAGCCACGGCCAGCGCGGTGGGCAAGCCGGCTACGCTGGAGACCGGCCTGGTGATTCAGGTACCGCCATTTGTGAACGAAGGCGACCGTGTAAAGGTGGACACCACCGAAGCGCGTTACGTGCAGCGCGTGGAGTAGTTTTGGATTAGTATCGAGTTGCGACTTGCGAGTTTGAGTTTCCGCCTCCGCAGCTAGAGTTTTTTATCTAGAAGAGGCTGTTAACGCCGGCTGATGTTTTTCTCAGTCGGCGTTTTTTTGTTTTTGGGTGCGCACGAGGCCCCTTGTACTGGCTCCGCGATAAATCGGAGAGAGATTCCTCCGCTGCGCGGCCAGTGCTTGCTTCGCAAGCAAGGAAAAAGACTGGCCGGCCGGAATGACAATTTTTCTCTTTACAAGGTGTTTTGCTAAGGATCGGTGTGACAAACAGCTCGACGGACAAAGAGTTAGGCTACACAGCCTGCTTTTTGTTCTGTTTGCCGAAGACGCGGGTGAAGATGGCGTCTACGTGGCGAAGCTGGCGGTGCAGGTCGAAGGTGTGGGCGAGGGCGGCGGCGTCGAGAAATTTTGTAACGCGAGGATCCGCGGCTACGCGGTCGCGGAAGCTGGATTCGCTTTCCCAGGCGGCCATGGAATTTTCCTGCACGGCTTTGTAGGCGTCGTCGCGGGGCATGCCTTTTTCGACGAGGTCCTGGAGGAGTTGGCCGGAGAAAACCAGGCCGTGGGTCATTTCCAGATTGCGCAGCATGCGCTCGGGGAACACGCGCATGTCCGCGATGATGGTGGTCATTTTGGCGAGCATGTAGTCCACCAAGATGGTGGAATCGGGGAGAATGACGCGCTCGACGGAGCTGTGGGAAATGTCGCGTTCGTGCCAGAGAGCCACGTTTTCGAAGGACGCGAGTAAATTGGAGCGCACGATGCGGGCCAGGCCGCAGATTTGCTCACAGGTTACCGGGTTGCGCTTGTGCGGCATGGCGCTGCTGCCGCGCTGCTCGCCGCCGAAGGGCTCTTCGGCTTCGCGCACTTCGGTACGCTGAAGGTGACGAATTTCGAGCGCAATTTTTTCGAGCGTGGCCGATACCAGGGCAAGCGAGCTGAGATAGTGCGCGTGGCGGTCACGTTGAATTACCTGGGACGCGACGGGAGCAACATTCAAGCCCAGACGCTGGCAAATGCGTACTTCGATGTCGGGGCCGAGATGCGAGGCGTTGCCGACGGCTCCGGAAATTTTGCCGACAGCCATTTGTGCGGAGGCATCGCGGAAACGCTGCTGGTTGCGTTCATTTTCGGCGTACCAGTTGGCGACTTTCAGGCCGAAGGTGATGGGCTCGGCGTGGACCCCGTGGGTGCGGCCGATTTGCGGAGTGGCGCGAAATTCCTGGGCACGCGCGGCGAGCGCGTCGCCAAATTTGACGAGCGCGGCTTCGATCAGCCGGGAGGCTTCGCGAACCTGCAAGGCTTGCGCGGTGTCCACTACATCGTTGGAGGTCATGCCGTAGTGGAACCAGCGCGCGGCTGCGGGGTCGCCGATGGATTCGCCGACGGCCATGGTGAAGGCGACTACGTCGTGCTTGACGCGTGATTCAAGTTCGTTTATGCGCCCTACATCGATTTTGGCATTGGCACGGATTTTGGCGGCGGCTTCTTCGGGGACGTCACCGGCTTCGGCCAGCGTTTCGGTGGCGGCAAGTTCCACTTCCAGCCACTTGGCGTATTTGTTGGCGTCGCGCCAGACAGCGCCCATTTGGTCGCGGGTATAGCGTGGAATCAACTTTGGCTCCTAGTCAGAAACCACGGTAATGATACGGTATTTCAAACGCGTGTGCGACCAGCGTAGCCGACGTGGCTAAAGCAGGGACTTGCCACGCTACGTTGACACAGGCCCGGTAAATGCCGCCTGGCGGGGGACCTAACCGCTGAGCTGAAAACCTGTCTAAGGATAGGAATGAAGGAAAGCGTCGAGAGCGTTCGGGAAGCCGACGCCATGGCCATTGAGCGCACGCTTGCGGGCGATCGCGATGCTTTTCGCATACTGGTGGAGCGGCACAGCGCCACAATTTTTCGCCTGGCTTACCGGCTAAGCGGCAATCATCACGACGCCGAAGAAATTGTGCAGGAGGCATTTTTGCGCGCTTATCAAAAACTGGAGCAGTTCGCGTCGCAGGCAAATTTTGCCACCTGGGTGTATCGCATCGCGGCGAACTACAGCATTGACCGCATGCGCCAAAAGAAGAAAGAAGATGCGCGGCGGCAAGCGCCCAGCGCGGAAATGTCGGATGACGTGGAGCAGGATCCGCTGCGGCAGATTCCGGATAAGGGGCCTACACCGGAACGACTCACGCAAAGCGTGGAGCTGAAGAGCGAGATGGAAACGGCGCTGCGGAGTTTAACGCCCGCGGAACGCATCGCGTTTGTGATGCGGCACTGCGATGGCTGCGGGATTGAAGAGATTGCTGTGGCGCTGAAGTCCAACTCGAGCGCGGCGAAAAATACCGTATTTCGCGCGGTGCAGAAATTGCGAACCGCGCTGGAGCCGCAGTTTGCTCCGCGGGCGCAGGCCAGAGCGATGGGAACAGAATCATGAAGCACTTGAGCGAAGAACAATTGATCGCCTACCAGGACGGGGAAACATCCGGCCGCGAGGCGTTCGGCGCACACATCGCAGCATGCTCAGAGTGCAAAGCGGAACTGGGGCGGCTGACGGAAATGCTGACGGCGTTCGAGGCGTTGCCGGTTCCGGATCCCGGCGAGGATTATGGGCGGCAGGTATGGCAACAGATTGCGCCGCGCCTGCAGGAAAAACGCGGCCGGTGGTGGCAGGCGATTCTTGCACCACAAGAATTTTTTTCACCACAACGACTGGCTGCTGGTGCGCTGATTGCAGTCCTGGTGCTGGTGGCGTTTCTTGCTGGCCGCGTGAGCAAGCGCATAACGCCGGCGGATGGGGGAATTACGACTACGGCTGACTCGGCGCGGGTGCGCGAGCGGGTGTTGATGCTGGCGGTAGGAGAACACCTGGGGCGTTCGGAAATGGTGCTGATGGATATTGCAAATGCGCAACCGGGCGGAGCGGGATTGAAGCAAGTGAATTTTTCTTCGCAGCGGCGGCGCGCGGAAGATTTGCTGGACGAGAACCGCTTGTACCGGCAAACGGCGCTACAGGAAGGCGACACGGGCATTGTCAACGTGCTGGACGAACTGGAGCGGGTACTGCTGGACGTAGCGCACAGCCCGCAGACGGTGACGCCAGCACAAATCAAATCTATTCGGCAGCGGATTGATGATGACGGGCTGTTGTTTAAGGTTCGCGTGCTGACCAAGCAAATTCAGTTGCGGGAAAGCACGAGCAAGCCGGTACCCGCGCAAAGCGGCGCCGTAAAAGTAGAGAGGAATAACGAAGCATGAGGACAACAAGAACATTTGGTGGGGACAAATTCGTCTGGGCGGCAGGGATAGTGCTGCTGGTGCTTCCGCTGCGAGCGAGCGCGGACAGCCGGTCATTATATCTATTGCAATCCACCGCAGTGGCCGCGCAGGCCGCGGAGATGGACGATCGTGAGGAACCGGAGAGCGATCGCTGGCAAGACCAGCGCGAACGCGAGCAGGAGAAGCGCGACAGGGAGCAAGAGAAACGAGATCGGGAGCAGGAGCGCGTGGACCGGCTGGTAGAACTTTATGACGATGGGCGCGAAGCTCTGGATGAAGAGAAATATGAGCAGGCGCACGAAAAGTTTTCAGAACTGGCAAAAGCAAACGGGCCGCAAACGGATGCGGCGCTGTACTGGAGCGCTTACGCGGAGCAGCGACTGGGCCAGCGGCAGGCGGCGCTGGCGGCGATCGCGGATTTGAAAAAACGCTTTCCGCAGAGCCGGTGGCAGAAGGATGCGAGCGCGCTGGAAATAGAGGTGCGGCAAGGAAGCGGGCAACCGGCGCGTCCTGAAAATCAAAGCAATGAAGAATTGAGGATGCTGGCGATTCAAAGCCTGATGAACAGCGACCCGGAGCGGGCCATGCCTTTGCTTGAAAAAGTGCTGCAAGGGTCGGCTTCGCCCAAGGAAAAGTCGAAAGCTTTGTTCGTTTTGGCGCAAGGCGGAACGCAACAGGGGCGAGACATCATCGGACGGATTGCGCGGGGGCAGAGCAATCCGGAGTTACAAAGGAAAGCGGTGGAATACCTGGGGATTTTTGGGGGCGCGGCGTCGCGTAAGACCATGGCGGAAATTTACGCTTCCAGCGGCGATGCTTCACTAAAGCGGGCGATTTTGCGCAGCTACATGATTGGCGGGGACAAGGAGCGCTTGTTTGCGGCAGCGAAAAGTGAAAAGGATCCGGCGTTGCGCGGTGAAGCGATCCGGCAACTGGGGCTGGTGCATGGCGAGAGCGAACTGGAACAACTGTACAAAACGGAAACTTCTCCAGAGATAAAACGGGAATTGATCCAGGCGTTTTTCCTCGCGGGGGACTCCAACAAAATCCTGGCAGCAGCGAGAGATGAAAAGGATCCGGAGCTGCGGCGCGTGGCGGTTCGCAACCTGGGGCTGATCAATTCGGAGGATTCCGCAAAGGCGCTGGCGGGGATTTACGCGAAAGAGACGGATCGCGGGATACGCGAGGAAGTGCTCAACGCGTATTTCATTCAAAGCAATGCGCGGGGGCTCGTGGCGATTGCGCGAGCGGAGAAAGATCCGGGACTGAAAAAGTTCGCAGTGCAGAAGTTGGCGCTAATGAACTCCAAGGAATCGTCGGATTACATGATGGAGATTTTGCAGAAATAGGCGGAGATCAAAATGACGATGGTAATTTGCAAAGTTTTGCTGGGAGCGATGCTGACGCTTTTTAACTTGAGCGCTGCGAGTGAGTCGAGGGCAACGCAGGAAGGTGGGGCAGGGCAAAATGCGGGAGCGGCTAGCAACGCTCCGCGTGTTGAGAATGCCAAGATGGAGACACGCGGCGTGGCGGGAACCTTGGCCGCTACACTGGCGGATGCCGAAAAGAAATCCGCGGGCGCGATGTGGATTGGCTATTCGGTCAAGGCCGTGGCGGGAAAACGGAGCGTTTGCTGCGGAAATTACAGCGACGACCGAGATGGGACTTGCGGGAAGTGCCAACTGGAAAACAACCGTCATTATGGCGGCGATACCAGATTGAATGACAGCAAGACCACGGGCGCGCTGAAACTGGAAGGCGGCGAGCAACTGGCAGTGCTGTTTCGGCTGCAGGGCGACCATATTACGCGTATCAGGCTGGCGTCCGAGGATTGCGTCTTAGATGCAGGCGGATTGCCATTTTTCTGGCTGACGGATGTAAAGTCGGCGGAGAGCGTGGCGGTGCTGGCCGAATATGTGCGGAAAAGCAAAGGGGGCGAACACGTGAGAGATTCCATCGGCAACGAAGGGTTGACGGCGATTGCTTTGCACGAGGGCGCGACGGCCCAGGCGGCCCTCGAAAGTTTTGTGGCGCCAGCACAGCCGGAGGAGCTACGGAAGCAGGCGGCGTTCTGGCTGGGGGAGGCGCGCGGGAAAGAAGGGTTGGAGGTGCTGCGGCGCATGGCGAAGCAGGATCCCTCCGCGGAAGTGCGCGCGCATGTGGCGT
>JALYLI010000036.1 GCA_030774335.1 Acidobacteriota bacterium
AGCCGACGAAGAAACTCACATCGTGCTGATCGAACCGAAATCCACTTTGAACACCGGAAATATCGTTAATGAAAGGACCGTCGCGCAGCTCAAGAGCATCTGAAAGCGCCATCATCGAGCCCGCGACAAACATCATGGATCATCGCTTTCACACGCTTGACGTCTTCACCACCAATCGCTTCGAAGGCAATCCGCTCGCGGTCATCACCGACGGCGACGGCCTCTCCAACGACGCCATGCAAGCCATCGCGCGTGAGATGAATCTTTCCGAAACCGTTTTCGTGCAGAAGCCCACCGACGATCGCGCCTTGGCCCGCCTGCGCATTTTCACCACCAAGGAAGAACTGAAGCTCGCCGGCCATCCGGTTGTCGGCACCTGGTTTCTGCTGGCCGAACTCGGCGTCGTGCCCGCCCAGGAAGGCGGCGTGCACATCATGCAGCAGACGGGCGCGGGCATCCTGCCGGTCGAGATTCGTTTCAAGGATGGACGGCCGCAGCGCGTGATCATGACGCAAATGCCTGCGTCGTTTCGTCCCGCCAAAATAAATAAAAAGCAGTTAGCCTCGGCTCTCGGCGTAAACGTTTCCGATTTTCACTCTGAACTCGAACCGCAATACGTCTCCACCGGGGTCTCCAATCTGATGGTGCCCTTCCGCAATCGCGCGGGCCTCGGAAAAATCGCGATGAACCCTGCCGAGCTTCGCCGCCTGCAAGGGAAAGACGGCACCATGGCCTACTGTTTCGCTCTGAACGACTCCAACAAAGCCTTCACCCGCGGCATGCTGCCCTGGGAACTTTACGAAGATCCCGCCACCGGCTCAGCGGCCGGTTCGCTCGGAGCCTACCTCGTGCAGCACCGCAAATTATCCCCGGGCCAGACGTTTTATGTTCAGCAAGGCGTGGAAATGGGCAGGCCCAGCCACATCGAAGTGGAAGTCTCGCAAACCGGCAAGAAACTCGTCCCCCGCGTCAGTGGCGCCGCCGTAAAAGTTTTTGAAGGCACTATCCGCATCTGATTACAGGGCCGCTTAAAAAATAGCACCGGCCGCGTTAGCTGCCCGCGGCCGGTCTTATTTGTGGTGAATAAATTATTTCAAGCCGCCAGACTTCTCATTCAGTGTTTTGTTCACCGCATCCAGAATCCCATTCACGAAGGATCCCGCATCTTCCGAGGAGAATTTCGTCGCCAGGCCGACCGCTTCGTTCATGATTACTTTCGGCGGTGTCTCGGCGCCTCGCAGCTCAAAAATAGCCAGTCGCAGCACCGCGCGATCGATGATGGCCATGCGCTCCAGCCGCCAATTCCTGGCATGCTGCACGATCAACGCGTCGAGTTCGTCGGCCTCTTTCGACGCGCCTTCAAAAAGTTTATTCGCGAACGCTCGCGTGCTATCCGAGGCTTTCGCCGCGCGCCAGAATTTTGCCTCCAGCTTCGCGGCATCCTGCCGGCTCATGTCCCACTGAAAAAGCATCTGCATCGCAAACTCGCGGGATTTGGTTCGCAGCGACACTAAGCGCTCCGCAACTTTCCGGCGGGCGCCGCGCGCGATAACTTTCCATTTATTTTTTCCGACAGGCGCGCCATTTCAATCGCGGCTAAGCCGGAGTCGAAGCCTTTGTTGCCGTGCTCGCCGCCCGCGCGCGCCAGCGCCTGCTCTTGCGTCTCGCACGTCAGCACACAAAAAATAATCGGCACGCCGGTATCCATCTGCGCCAGTTGAATCCCGCGCGCCGTTTCCGAACACACATACTCGTAGTGCGAAGTTTCTCCCCGTATCACGCAGCCTATCGCAATCAGCGCATCATACTGGCCCTTGCTCGCCAGCTTCTTCGCCGCCAGCGGCAATTCGAACGCCCCGGGAACATGCACAACTTCCACATCTTCGTTCGCCGCGCCCGATTTTTTCAGCGCCTCCTGCGCCCCCGCCAGCAGCCGCTCGGTAATCGCGCTGTTAAACCGGCTCACCACCATCGCCAGGCGCAGCCCCGCTCCGTCCACGGCCGCCTGCTTCGTTTCGGAGCTGAAATTGTTTGCCATTCTCTTGAAAAACGCGCTATTTGCCCTTGAATTGTCCCGGCCGCTTCTCCAGAAAGGCCTTCGTCCCTTCGCGCATGTCTTCCGTCGTGCAGGCCAATCCAAACAGCGTCGCTTCCAGGAACATGCCTTCTTCCTGGCCCATCTCCACGCCTCGCTCGATAGCTTCCATGGTGAACTTCACCGCCAGCGGCGCGTTGGCGATTATTTTCCTGGCCATCGCTTCTGCCGCGGGCAGCAATTCCGCCGGCTCATAAATATGATTGACCAGCCCGATGCGCAACGCTTCTTCCGCGCTGATCATCTCCCCGGTCAGGCACAATTCATGCGCGACCCCTTTCCCGCACAGTCGCGCCAGCCGTTGCGAACCTCCGTACCCGGGAATGATGCCCAGTTTCACTTCCGGCTGCCCAAGTTTTGCAGTCCGGCTCGCCAGACGAATCGTGCACGCCAGCGCCAGCTCGCATCCGCCACCGAGCGCAAATCCATTAATCGCGCAAATCGAGGGCTTGCCCATGGTCTCCAGCAAATGAAAAATACTCTGGCCAAAAAGCGAAGTCTCCCTGCCGCCCACAGGTAGCTGTTGCGAAAGTTCGCCAATATCCGCGCCCGCCACAAACGACTTCTCCCCAGCTCCCGTCAGAATCAGCACGCGAACGCCATCATCGCCGCGCGCGTCCAGCACCGCGTGTTGCAGCTCCTCCACGGTCTTGCGATTCAGCGCGTTCAATACTTTTGGGCGATTGAACGTTACGTATGCAACGCCCTCTCTTTTCTCGTACAACAAATTTTCGTAAGCCATTAGGCCTCGTAGCCTTTCTTTCATCGAACTTCAATACTCTCGAGTCGATCGCGAAACCTTGCGACTCCAATTCCGCGGAGGGTGCCCACCCGAGGGTTTCTGTAGGGTGGGGTCCTCAAAACTTCATCGCCTTGGGCTTCTGGGGATCGCTGTAATCGTAAAATCCGCGCCCCGACTTTTTCCCGTTCCATCCCGCCAGCACCATGCGCTTCAAAAGCGGCGGCGACGCAAATCTCCGCTCGCGAAATTCCTCAAACATGATATTCGCAATGTAAAAAGTCGTATCCAGCCCCACAAAATCCAGCAGCGTCAGCGGCCCCATGGGATGCCCGCAACCCAGTTTCATGGAATTATCAATATCTTCAATCGAGCCCACGCCCTCTTCCAGCGCGCGAATAGCATCCAGCAGATACGGCACCAGCAGTCGGTTCACGATAAATCCCGTGCTGTCATGCGCGCGTACCGCCGTCTTCCCCAATTTCCCGCCGAACGCCACCATTTCCTCATACACCGCCGGGTCGGTAGCAATCGTGCGCACCACTTCCACCAGCTTCATCACCGGCACCGGATTAAAAAAGTGCAGCCCCACAAAACGATCCGGCCGCGTGGTGGCCGTGGCGATTTCCGTGATGGTCAACGAAGAAGTGTTGCTCGCAAAAATCGTCGATGGCGGGCAAATCGCATCCAGCGCGCTGAACAATTCGCGTTTTACCGCAAGCTGTTCGATGATCGCTTCGATCACCACGTCGCAATCTTTCAAGTCCTCCAGCGCCGTGGTCCCTTTCAGCCGTCCGCGTATTTCGTTTTTCTTGCCTTCATCAATGGCGCCTTTTTCCACCAGGCGCGCAAGGTTTTTGTCGATACTTTTCAGCCCCTTCTCTACAATTTCGCCGCTCACTTCGCGCACCACGGTCGTGAAGCCCGCCGCGGCCGCCACTTGCGCGATGCCCGAACCCATCAGCCCACACCCAACAACCCCAACTTTTTGAATGGCCATTCGTATCCTCTTAAGATTTCCGCGGAGCGCGGGCTGCTAGTTATACAACGCTTCGACGATCATGGCGATGCCTTGCCCGCCCCCAATGCATGCCGTCGTCAATCCATAGCGCAAATTGTTGCGCCGCAATTCGTTCAGAATAGTAATCACCAGCCGCGTTCCCGTCGCGCCCAGGGGATGCCCCAGAGCAATCGCGCCGCCGTTCACATTGGTCTTGTCGCGATTCAGCCCCAGCGCTTTTTCCACCGCCAGATATTGCGCCGCGAACGCTTCGTTCACTTCCACGCGATCGATCTGCTCCAAAGTCAATCCCGCCAGCTTCAGCGCTTTTTGCGAAGACGGTACCGGGCCGATGCCCATGATGCTGGGATCCACGCCCGCCACAGCCCACGCAACGATTCTGCCCGCCGGTTTCAATCCGCGGTCTCGAGCGGTTTTTTCATGCGTCACCACCACCGCAGCCGCGCCATCCACTATCCCGCTGGCATTCCCGGCCGTCACAATGCCGTCTTTCTTGAACGATGGCGGCAACTTTGCCAGCGTTTCCAGCGTCGTTTCCGGCCGGCGATGATCATCTTCACTCACGGTAATCGATTTTTTCCCATGCTTCACTTCCACCGGCGCCAACTCCTCGCGCATGCGGCAAGCTTTGTACGCCGCATCGGCGGCTTGCTGACTGCGCAACGCATAAGCGTCCGCGTCCGCGCGCGTGATGCCATGCTGCTCGGCAAGGTTTTCCGCCGTCAGCGCCATCGGCAATCCGCAATACGAATCCGTCAGTCCCGCCATCAGCGTATCTTCCAGCGCCCCGCCGCCAAGTTTCAATCCATTGCGCGCGCCGCGAATCACAAACGGCGCTTGCGTCATATTTTCCATCCCGCCGGCCAGCACCATCGTGGCCTCGCCCAGCAGCAGTCGCTGCGCGGCCTGCACAATCGATTCCATGCCCGAACCGCACAGCCGGTTCACCGTCACTGCCGGAGCTTCGATTTTCAAACCGGCCTTTAATCCCACGTGGCGCGCGCCATACAAGGCATCCGCGCTCGTCTGCATCACGTTGCCAAAAATCGCGTGATCAAAGTCTCCCGGATCAACTCCCGACCGCTTGATAGCTTCTTTGGAAGCATGCACCGCCAGCTCAATCGCTGATACCTCCGAGAAAGATCCGGTGTAGCGCGACATTGGCGTGCGCGCCCCCGCTACAATCACAATATCCGTGGGAAACATAAATCCTCTCTTCTCTGAAATCTAAACTTTAGGACTATCCAGCGTAACCACCGTGCCACCACCGCGTTTTCGCGCTTCCTCAATGGAAAACTCCGCGCGATTGATCAGGTCGGTGACAACGTCCTCGCAGTCATAATCTGGTTTGGCCGTGGCTTCCACAATTCCCGCGCTCAACGTAATTTGCGTGGCGTCCCAGGGCGGCCGCAATCCCGATGCCGCGCGCAATAATTTATCCGCCAGGTGCTGCGCGCCTTCCAGCGTGGTGTCCGGCAAAATAAAAGCCAGCGACCACGAAGTATATTTCACCGCCACATCATTCTGCCGCAGCATGGACTGCAGCGAACGCGCCAGTTGTTCCAGAAATCTTTCCATCGGCGATTCGCCCTGCTGCCGCAGAATTTCCGTGCCGCGATCGATCTGCAAAATCGCCAGCGCCAGCGGCGTACCCTGCGTGCGTGCGCGATCCGCTTCCATAAGCAGGCAAGTCTGATAAGAACTGCGGCTCAGCAGCCCGGTGCGCTCGTCCGAAACGCCCATGCGCCGCACCAGCGAACGCAGCCGCGTGTGGCTGACGCTCATCAACATCTGATCGCCGATGGCTTGCAGAAAATATGCCTCGTTGGGCCGCCACTTGTGAGGCTTCGCGTGGCCCACGATCAACATGCCCGCGGAAGCTTGCGTTTCTTTGTCAGTGATAATCACCCCGAGCGCGCTTTCCAGCCCCATCTCTTTGAGTATGGACCCCTCCGACGATTCCACCGTCAACCCGCCCAGCCCGTCCGGCTCGGCTTTTTCCATCAGCGCCAGTAGCAGCATGACCTGTGCGCCGGGGGCCGCCTTCACTTCTGCGGCGCAAAATTCCGCGGTCATTTCGGGAGGACGTCCCATGGCGCCGACCACCGCGAGTGACCGCGTGGCGTGTAAATAAGAGCCCACTTCGTTCACCGCGGTATTCAACATCGCGCGCGGGGTCTGCTGCCGGAAAATTTTCTGGTTCACCTCGGATATTTTTGAAAGATCGCGCAGAGTCTCCGCGGTATACACGCCGCTCTTGCTCGCTGCGGCGGACGACGCGGACTCGGACTGCGCCGCCACCGGCTGCTGCACTGGCCCCGCCACCGGAGGCTCGGCGGTAGGAGAAAGTTGCTGACGGTGCGCGCCCGGCGGCCACCAGTTCGCCAGCGCGTATAAATTCGAGAGCCGCGCGTTGCGCTTTTCTTCCCCGGGGAACATCACGCCAATTCTCTGCAACCGGTCCAGCGCCTTGTTGTGCAGTGAATATTGCAAAAAAATCTCGGTTTGCACGATCAGATCTTCCAGCGTTTGCGATTCTCGCCCGGCTTCGGGCATGCTCTGCGAAGAACTGACTCCTTCGCTGGACGATTCGTGACCATGGGCCGAAGGCGATCCCGCCCCGGGACTGGATGATCTGGCCAGCAGGCCGGCCACCCGCTTGAAAAACGCATCATCGACGCGGCCGCGCAGCATTTCCAGCCGCTCCTGGTTGCGATGATCGTAGGCGTCGATGTCCACCAGTTTTTCCAGGGCGTCGCAGGCTTTCGGTATGCTTCCCACCTGCACGTAAACGTCGAACAGCTTGATTAAAATCTCGAAATATTTCGCTTCCCGGTTCAGCTCGTTGTAAAGAACCGCGGAAAATTCCAGTATGCCCTGTGATTGCGGATGCTTTTCGGTGAGCAGGTCCATCTCCGTGACGAAATCGCTTTGTCTTTTGTCGCCGAACATGCGGCGCTTCAAGGTTCCCAGAATTTCCACCGCGCTCCCATCTTTCTTGGCGTCGGCGTAAGCGTCGGCAAGCTCGAATAGTCTCGCCACCCCTTCATTTTTTTCTCGCAACAACTGTTCGAGGATCAGGCGCGCGCGCTCCAGCTGACCAGCGCCCAGCAGCGCGTCCGCAAACGTATCCACAAACGCAACGTCGTTTTCGCTCTCCGAAAATGGCTCCAGAATGGCTACCGCTTCCCCGGCCATCCCGGCGCGCAGCTTCGCTTCCGCGTATAACAGCGCGCCGCTGCGCTCCTGCGGAGCCAACACGTAGGCGCGGTGCAGAAGTTTAAGCGCGTCCACATGCTCATGGTGAGCCGTCGCCAGTTGCCCGGCGCGCAAATAGGCTCGCGCGGCCAGCGCATGGCGCGAAATTTTCTCGGCGGCCTCCGCCAACCGTAATTGCCGCGCGGGATTTTCGGTATCCAGCTGCGCGATGCGTTCCAGGCAGAACAGCGCGTCTTCTTCCCGTGATTCGGCATTGAAGAGTTCCGCAGCTTTGGTGTATTGCTCGATGGCTTCGTCGGGGTGGTTTTGCTTCTGTTGCAGAAAAGCGTAGCGCGCCACCCGTTCCGGCGGTTGCTGCACGGAACCGCTGCGCAAAAAGCGATTGTAGATGGCTAGCGCTTTATTTTCGTCGCGCGGATCGACGAGCATGTCGAACAGCAATCCGTAGTGTACGGCCGCCAGATCCGGATGCTCCGTGCGCGAATACAAATCTCCCAGTGCCTGGGTAGCTTCCTGGTGCTTAGGCGCTTCTTCCAGCACCGATAGATACGCGGCTATCGCATCCTCGACGCGATTCTTTTCGAGGAAACGCTTGGCTCGATCAAGATGCTTGTTTACGTCTCCGGCCATCAGAGCGGGTTGCCTTTTGCGGTGTCAGCAGTTCTGCGGCATGCACTTCAGTGTTACTGCAAGTGGCGATCGACAGACGTACCCTGCGCGCAGCGTTTATCAGCCTCATTTAACTATATACCGCGCGCACGACCCGGCCAAATCCATGCCGCGAGAGTGACAGCACCCAATATTCGCAAGCTGCAAAACACCTTGCACTAACCATCCTCTACAATGTAAAGAATGGCGGAGGGTGCCCCACCCTCGGAATTTGTGAGGGCCTGCCCGCCGTGGCGGATGGGTCTTGTAACGTGGAAAGTAGAAAACTTCAACCAATGTTTTTAGACGTGTCAGGAGTATCAACTCTTAATCCCCGTAACTGTCTCTCCAGACACTCTCGGCACAGACATCCTTCCGCTTCCCCCGCTTTCAACACCGGCATCGGCCCGAGCGGCAACTCCTTACACCAGCAATCCCCTTCCGGATTGCAACTCATCGTTGCACCGCAACGGGCACATCGCGTTTCCATAAATCGATTCTCCTCCAATACGGAGGCGGCGGTCGAAAAATCAGGCTGGTATTCCAGCCTAAGCTGACGCCACTTCTGATTTGTGGCAAACTCGTTGCTTACGCGGCATGGTTTTTGCGCGGCTGTAAAGCGGTCCGGCGCAATCGTAGACCGGGCACGCAACTCGCGCGAAGCGACCGGACTCTCCTGCCGTTACAAACCTAAATGGATCCAAAGTTCATACGCAATTTTTGCATTATTGCGCACATCGACCACGGCAAATCCACGCTCGCCGACCGCTTGCTGGAAATGACCGGCGCGCTGAGTTCGCGCGAAATGCACGAGCAGGTGCTCGACTCCATGGACCTGGAACGCGAGCGCGGTATCACTATCAAAGCGAAAAGCATTCGCTTGCACTACAAAGCGAAAGACGGAAACACCTATCGCCTCAACCTGATCGATACCCCCGGCCACGTCGATTTTTCGTACGAAGTTTCGCGCGCTCTTTCCGCGTGCGAAGGCGCGCTGCTGGTCGTCGACGCCAGCCAGGGCGTGGAAGCGCAGACGGTCGCCAATACTTTTCTGGCCGCCGGACACAACCTCACGATACTTCCGGTAATCAACAAGATTGATTTGCCCGCGGCGCAAACCGATTTCGTAAAAGAACAAATCGAAACCGTGCTCGCTATTCCCGCTGCCGACGCTTTGCTCATCAGCGCAAAAAGCGGATTGGGCGTGGACGATGTGCTCGAAGCAATTGTCGCGCGCATCCCGCCACCCAAAGGCAGCGCGGAAAATCCCCTGCAGGCGCTGATATTCGATTCCTGGTTCGACATTTATCGCGGCGCGGTGGTGTTGGTGCGCGTGATGGAAGGGCGCATTACGCCACACACAAAAATTCGCCTGGTATACAGCAACGAAGTATACGAGGTGGAAACGCTCGGCACGCTGACGCCCAAGCCGGTGGCACTGGAAGAACTCGAAGCGGGAGACGTAGGCTTCATTGTGGCCAACATCAAGCGCGTGGCCGACGCCCGCATGGGCGACACCGTCACCGATGCTTCACGCGCCGCACCGGCGCTGCCGGGATTTGAAGCTATTAAGCCGATGGTGTTTGCGGGGATGTTTCCAGTCCTCGCCGACGAGTACGAACCACTGCGTGACGCGCTGGGAAAATTGCAGTTGAACGACGCGGCGTTTTTCTACGAGCCGGAGAATTCCGTGGCACTGGGATTCGGTTTCCGCTGCGGTTTTCTGGGATTGCTGCACATGGAAATTGTGCAGGAAAGGCTGGAGCGCGAGTTTGGCCTGAACCTGATTACTACTGCGCCGAGCGTGCGTTATCGCATCACGCGGGTGGGCGGTGAAGTGATGGAAGTGGACAGCCCCGCGAAATTTCCGAACCCCAGCGACATTGCCAAGATTGAAGAACCCATCATCAAGGCCATGATTATCACCAACGAGGATTCCGTTGGCGGCATTCTGCAGCTCTGCCAGGACAAGCGCGGGACGCAGAAGAATTTTGAATATCTTTCGCCGACGCGCGTGATGCTCACGTATGAATTGCCGCTGAATGAAATCGTATTGGATTTTTACGATAGATTGAAGAGCGTTTCGCGCGGGTACGCTTCACTCGATTACCATTTGGCGGGCTACACCGAATCCGACTTGATCAAGCTGGACGTGCTGGTTGGCGGCGAGCCAGTGGATGCGCTGGCGCTGATTATTCACCGCGAATTTGCTTATGAGCGCGGGCGCGAACTGGTTTCGCGTTTGCGAAAATTAATTCCGCGGCAGATGTTCGAGGTGGCCATTCAAGCCGCTATCGGCAGCCGCGTGATTGCTCGTGAAACGGTGGCGGCGATTCGCAAAAACGTTCTGGCCAAGTGTTACGGCGGTGACATTTCGCGGAAACGCAAACTGCTTGAGAAGCAAAAAGAAGGCAAGAAACGCATGAAGCGCGTCGGGCAGGTGGATATCCCCCAGGAAGCCTTTCTCGCCGTCCTAAAAGTCGCGTCGTCTTCCGACGACGAGTAACGCTGCTATTCGCCAGAAGCAACAGCGAAGAGAGATTCCTCGACCCGCCACGGCGGGTAAACTGCGCAGCCCGACTACTTCGCGGACGCGAAGTAGAAAGAAAAAATCGGGCTGCTTCGCTCGGAATGACAGTTTTTGCCTGGTGCTGCATTACTTTTCCGTTTCCAACTCTGTACTTTTTACCGCTGTAAGCAGGCGGCCGCGGTGGAGTTGCACGTTGACGGCGGCGCCGGCGGTGACTTGCGCGGCGTCGCGCAGAATGTTGCCGGCGGCATCCGTCGCGATCGCGTAGCCGCGCTGCAGGACTGCGCTGGGGCTGCGCTCTTCTAGCTGGAGGCGCAGGCGTTCGAGGCGTTCACGTTTCGCGCGCAGTACGCGCTCGGAGCGCTTGGCGAGATCGGCTTGACGGCGCTCCAGGAGCAGGCGCAGCGTAGAAACTTTGCGGTGAAAATCGAACGACAC
>JALYLI010000037.1 GCA_030774335.1 Acidobacteriota bacterium
AAAGACTGGCCGCTCCGGTCGGAATGACAGATCTGGGCTTTTTTCTTGATTGATTGCGACCTCCGTGTTTAGCGCGAGGATTCGGAAATCAAGACGCGCTTCGCGGATAGATCGTGATATTCCCACCTTACGAACCCCGCCCCGGCGGGCAGGCCCTCCAAAACGCTGAGGATGGGGCACCCTGCGCGTTTGGGAAGGTCGAAGCGGCGTAAAAAAGAAAGGGCGCTGCGAGAATCGCGCGCCCTTTACTTTTTCAAACTGATTAAGGTGCTACTTGCCTTTTTTTGTGGAGCTTTTCTTTGCTGGCTTCTTCTTCATTACGTGCCTCCGCATTTTTTCAAGGGCCGGGGAAAATTCCCGCCGTGCCGCTACAGTTGTCTCACAAATAGTTCGCGCACACTAGCGGCAAAATAAGATATTGCAAAAAATTTTTCGCGGACCCGCGCTGAACCTCAGGCGGAAAGGCGGCCGCGGATTATTTGGCCACAGTGACAACGAACTTAAGCGACGCGGAAAGCGTCCGCCAGTTAACGCGGCGCGGCGCCGGCGTAGTAGCCTTCGCGCGCGTCCACGGTGAGGCCTTCGCGTTTTACGCGGACTTCGACGGAGTGGTAATCGGCGGCGGGATTGGTGCCCTGGGGTGAATAGGCCAGCGTGTACTGGTTACGAGCCTGTTCGGTGACGCGGGAATACAATTCTTCCATGGTGGCGCGCTTGGCGGCGAAATAGACATCGCCGCCGGTGTCGTGGGCGTAGTCCACGAGGCGGCTAAAGCGGCGTTCGAAATAGGCGCTGCTAACGGCCACGCTGTAAACGGAAACGCCGTAGCGCAACAACTCCTTCACGGTTTCTTTGTAGCTGTGCGTGTTGGTGCGGATGCCGTTGGCGCCGTCGGAGATGAGGAAAATAATTTTGCGGCGCTCGCGGCCGCGATCTTTCAAGAGTTGGGCGGCACTGTAGAGGGCGTCATCGAGGGCTTTAGTGCTCTGGCCTTTAATCTGATTTACACCGGCGGTGATTTGCGGGGCGTCGCTGGTGGCAGAGTGGCCGTTGATGGTGGGGCCGTTGTTCATGGCGGGAGAAGGCGGGGCGACGGAGGGCTCGGTGTCTATGGCGGTGCGCTTGATCTGGGTGAGGAGGACGTCCTGATTTTTGGTGAAGCCTTTGCCTTCGTGGAAAAACTGATCGAAGCGGGTGATGTCGGCTTCGTCGGCGGTGCTCATGCCGGCAAGAATGGCGCGCAGGCTGGAGGCGACTTCCTCGGCGTCTTTGATTTTGAGGTCGTTGTCGATGAGCACGACCATGGAAAGCGGGAAGGCTTCGTTGCTGAAGTAGGCGATGCGCTGCTCGACTTTATCTTCGAAGATGCGGAACTCGTCTTTGGTGAGGTCGGCGATGAGGCGGCCGGAACTGTCTTTGACGGTGACGGGGACGATGACCTGGTTGACGGAAATACCGATGCGGCCCTGGCCGGGCGCGGGAGTTTGAGCGTCGGGCGGGGGCGGCTGCTGGGCTCCGGAGACGGGAACGGGAGTGTCGGGCTTGGAGGATTGCGGATTGGACTGGGATTGGGATTGGGACCACAAAATTGCGGACGGCACAAAGACGAGCGCTGCCACGGCGAGAATAATGGTTTTTCGTAGACTTTTCATGGGCCTCAAGCCAAACTTCGTGTCGGTTTTTGCCGCGTAACGTTGCGGCTGCACATCCATCCCGTCGGTTCACGGCATCGAAGTTGCAAGCCGCCCGGGGGCGAGCAGCAGCAAATTCTTGCAGGGGAAAGTATACATGCGTTCTTTGAGTAGCTTAATGAGGGCAGGGTTGGCTTTGTCGGTTGCGGCGGCGTTCGCGATTCCGGCGGTTCCGCAGGACGCGCAGCAGGGGGGAGTGATCAGGTCGCAGGTCAACCTGGTGAACGTGTTCGTCACCGTGCGCGACAAGAGCAAGCGCATCATCGGCGATTTGAAGAAAGAAGATTTTAAACTCGCGGAAGACAGCCAGGACCAGAAGATTGCGTTCTTTTCGAAGGAAGTGAGCCTGCCGATTACGCTGGCGCTGTTACTGGATACTTCCGGGAGCGAGCAGGAAATGCTGGGGGCTATTCAAAGCGCGGGGAGCCAATTTCTGGATCGCGTGCTGCGCAAGGGCGATGAGGCGCTGGTGATGTCGTTCGATACCGATGTGGATATGCTCTCGGATTTTACGGATGATCGCGCGCAACTGGACCGCGCGGTGCGACGGGCGCGGATTAATACTCCGGGCGGCGGAATGATCGCGGGGAATCCCGGGCCAATCGGGAACCAGCAGATGACCGGCACGGCCCTTTACGATGCGATTTACCTGGCGTGCAGCGAGAAACTGAATACCGAAGCCGGGCGGAAAGCGATTGTGCTGGTTACCGATGCGGATGATTCAGGCAGCAAAGTACGCATCGAGGAAGCTATCGAATCGGCGCAGAGGACGGACGCGGTATTGCACATCTTACTTGTGGCGGACCGCAGATTTGGCGGGGGGAATGGCAGCGTGGCGCACAAACTGGCGGAGGAAACGGGCGGGCGCGTGATTGTTGTTAACTCGGAGAAGAAATTAAAAGAGGCGTTCGACGAGATTTCCGACGAGCTGCGCAGCCAATACACGCTGGGCTATTACCCGAGCAACGCGACACGCGACGGGAAATTCCGCAAAATTAAAGTGGAGACCGCGAACCACGATTTGAAAGTGCTGGCCCGCAAAGGGTATTACGCGCCCAAGGGAGATTCAGCTTACGGATTAGGACCAGCGGGCGTGCCGGCGGCCGGCGAGCCGTTGGCGTTAGCGCGAGCGAAATAACCGCGGCGCGCGCGGACCTGGTAGCCCTTGTGGTCCGGGGTCTCGATGCGAATTTTGTGGTAGCGGCCGTCGAGAACGTAATTGGTCGGGTTGTAGGCGATGGAGTATTGATTGCGCAGCTCGTCGCCGATATCCTGAAACGACTGGTCGAGATCGTCCACGTGGTAGGGGAAAAACGCGCGCCCGCCGGTATCATTCGCTAAATCCTGCAAAATCTGATCGCCTTCCGTGAGGTGATTTTTACGGTTGGCGAGTTTCGAGGGATCGGTCTGCGAAAGGGCGATCCACTGCGTGCTGGTGCTGATGGTGTAAATCACCACGCTGGCACGCTGGGCCATTTCGATGGCGTCGGAGCGGGTGTGGGTGGAGAGATTGTCTTCGCCATCGCTGATCAGAATCATAACGCGGCGGACGATGTCGGGCTGGTCGCCGGGGGGACGCGGCGGATGGCTCAATTCATTTACGCATGCGGAATAGATGGCGTCGTAGATGGCGGTGCCGCCACCGGCACGCGTCTTGAAAATCTGGTCACGCAAGGCACCGGCATCGCCGGTGAATTTTTGAAGGACTTGCGGCTCATCGTCGAAGGTCATGATGAAGGCTTCGTCTTTGTTGTGGCGCAAGACGCTGAAGAGAAAATTAGTGGAGGCTTCCTGTTCGAATTTCAGGCGGTCGCGGATGCTGTTGGAAGTGTCGAGCAACATGCCAATGCGGAGCGGCAGGTCGGTCTGCCTGGAGAAATAACGGATTTCCTGCGGAGCTTTGTCGTCTAAAATTTTGAAATCGCTTTTTTCGAGGGTGGGGACGAGTTTGTTACGGCGGTCGAGCACGGTGAAGAGGATGTCGACGAGGTTGACGCGGCTTTGGATGACGGTGGGATTCTGGCCGGGAGATGGAGCGTTGGAGCTATTGGGCGCTTGAGCGGGCGCCGGGGCTTGCGCGGGCGGAGGAGGCGGGGGTTGTTGCGCGCGATTTCGTGGCGTGATGGCCAGGCCTGCGAGTACCGCCAAAACAGAAACTAAAATTAGTTTGCGTGGCATGAGCCCAGATTATAGGTATCCGGCGAGCGCAGCGTCAATTTTTCCGTGTTCGCCGCCAGCGGCTTTGGCTACCGTGTACAGAAATTCGCGGAGTTCTAACGGGAGCGGTGCACGCAGCTCCAAGCGTTCGCCGGTGCGCGGATGAGAAAAGATAATTTTGGCGGCGTGCAGGAAATTGCGGCCGAGTGCGGGCATGTCCATATCGTGGATACGCAGATGCGCGGCGGCGCCATAGAGAGTGTCGCCGACCACGGGATGCTGGAGCGCGGAAAAGTGCACGCGAATCTGGTGAGTGCGGCCGGTGTGAAGCTGGACTTCGAGCAAGGTGGCGGCGTCAATGCGCAGCAAGGTGCGCCAGTCGGTACGGGCTTCGCGAGGATTGCCGACTTTGGCGCCGTGCCAGGTTTTCTGTTCAGCGGCCATGCGCACGCGGCGGATGAGGTCGCGACCGATGGCCAGGTCTATGCGACCGTTGTTTTGTTCGAAGGAGCCCTGGACGAGCGCGATGTAGGTCTTATTGACGGTGCGCTGGCGGAAGGCTTCGCCGAGGCGGGCATGCGCGGCGTCGGTTTTGGCCACGAGGATGACGCCGGAGGTTTCCTTGTCGAGGCGGTGAACGATGCCGGGACGGAGGGCGTCGCCCGATTGGGAGAGAGTCTGGCCGCGGCCGAGGAGCGCGTTGACGAGGGTGCCGGTGGCGTTGCCTGCTCCGGCGTGGACGGTCATGCCGGCACGCTTGTTGACGGCGATGATGTCGGCGTCCTCGTAGAGAATATCGAGCGGGATGGATTCGGGTTCGGCGCGAAGTGGCGGGCGGGCCTGAGGGTCCACGGAGATTTTTTCGCCTCCGTGAAGGCGATGGGAACCTTTGGAGGGCTGGCCATTTATGAGGACCAGGCCGCCATCGATCAACTCCTTGACGCGGGTGCGGCTGAGATCCGGATAGCGGGCGGTGACTACCCGATCAAGGCGGTCGCCAGCTTCGGAAGCGCTTACTTCGAATACGGCAGCGGAATTTTCTGACTGGCCTTCCGGGGCCGCTTCCGTGATTTGTTTTTTTGCAGCCATGATGGCTCAGGCGCGCTTGCGGGATGCGGGAGTTGTGGCACGCGCGCCAAAAATCGAATCGAGCAGGACGAGTATGGCGCCGATGGTGATGGCGGAGTCGGCGACATTGAAGGCGGGCCAGCGATAGGAGCCAATCCAGACTTCGAGAAAATCGGTCACCGCGCCGTGAAGAATGCGGTCGGTGACGTTGCCGGTGGCACCGCCGATGAGCAGGGCTGTTCCGGCAAAGGTCATGGGGCCGCCAGTTTTACCGTTTAAAAGAAGCCAGGTCAGAATGGCCACGACGATGATGGAGCCGGCAATCAAGGCGGTCTTCAGCCAGGGCGAGGTGAAATCAGCGAAAAAACTGAACGCGATTCCGGGATTGGAACTGTGCACGAGATAAATAAAATTGTGGACGACTTCGTGACGCCAGCCTTCGGTGGTGGAAACTTCAAACCATGCTTTGGTGGCGCGGTCGGCAATGACTATGGCCAGCGTGAGCCACAGCCATCGTAAGCGTGCCGGCAAGGGCACTAGGAGGCACTTTCGATTTCGGCCAGTGAGGCGCTGCAGCGTTCACAGACGGTGGGATATTTCTGGTTTTCGCCGACGTGCGTTGAATAATTCCAGCAGCGTTCGCATTTTTTTCCGTCGGCGCGTTCGATTTTAATGGAGAGGCCGGGCAAGGTTTCGCTCTGAACGGAGTCTTCCGGCGCACTGGGGTCCACTTCCACGTGAGAAACGATAAAGAGCGCGGGCAAATCAGCGCGCCGGGCAAGCAGCAGCTTCTGCAGGCTGGCGGCTTCCCCGCCGGCATGCAGCTTCACTTTGGCTTCCAGGCCGCCACCGATGGTTTTTGCCGCGCGGGCCTGTTCCAGCGCGACGAGTACGGCGGAGCGGACCTGAGCGAGACGGGTCCACTGCTCGGCTGATTCTTTGGCGATGCCGCCGGCCAGAGACTCCGCTTCCGCAAATTCGGACTGGTGAACGCTGGGCGCGCCGTTTTCCTGATGCGGCAACATTTTCCAAATCTCTTCGGTCGTGAACACCAGGACCGGCGCGAGCAAACGCACCAGGGCGCTGGTGATTTTCCAGACGGCAGTTTGCGCGGAGCGGCGCGATGCGCTGCGCGGCGCCTTGGTGTAGAGGCGGTCTTTCAAGACGTCGAAATAAAATGAGCTGAGATCCACCACGCAATAATCGTGAATGGCGTGATAGACGCGGTGAAAGTCATAGCCTGCATACCACTCGCGGCATTTGCGCGACAATTCGGCGGTACGTTCGAGCATCCAGCGATCAATTTCTTCGAGTTGATCGTTGGGGAGCGCGTCACGCGAAGGGTCGAAGTCGTTGAGATTGCCGAGCGCGAAGCGAAAGGTGTTGCGAATTTTGCGGTAGGCTTCGCTGAGCTGGGTCATCACGCGCTCGCTCATTTTCACGTCGGCCTGATACTCCTGCGAAGCAACCCACAAACGGAGCAGGTCAGCACCCCATTTTTCGCAGATTTCAGCGGGCTCGATGACGTTGCCGAGAGACTTGGACATCGGACGGCCTTGCTCATCAAGCGTCCAGCCGTGAGTTACCACGCCGCGAAATGGAGCGGCATTGCGGACACCGGTGGCGACGAGCAGCGAGCTTTGAAACCAGCCGCGATATTGATCGGGCCCTTCGAGGTAAATGTCGGCTGGCCATTCCGCACCGTGCAAAACGGCGAGGTTGGAAGAGCCGGAATCGAACCACACATCAAGAATATCGTTTTCCTTGCGCCACCTGGTGGCGCCACAGGTGCACTTGGTACCGGCAGGCAGCAATTCGTCGGGCGTGTGCTGAAACCAGGCGTCGGCGCCTTCTTTTTTGAACCATTCGACGACGTTACGTAAAGCTTTGAAATCCTCGAGGCGGGTGCCGCAGGCATCGCAATAAAAAACGATGATGGGCACGCCCCAGAAACGCTGGCGCGAAACGCACCAGTCCGGGCGCTTCTCGACCATTTCGAAAATGCGCTCTTCGCCCCAGGCGGGAATCCATTTCACGTGCTGCACTTCGTCCAGAGCCGATTGGCGCAACGATTTCGCGGCGCCTTCCGCGACGGCATCCATCTTTATGAACCACTGCTCGGTAGCACGAAAAATTACCGGGTTGTGGCAACGCCAGCAGTGCGGATAAGCGTGCTTGTACTCGTGGTGGCCGAGTAAGGCGCCGCGATCACCGAGCAATTTCACGATGATGGGGTTGGCTTCGAAAACGGTTTTGCCTTTGTATTCGGGCAAGCCTTCCAGATAAACGCCGCGGTCATCGAGCGGGGCGTAGGTTTCCAGTCCATATTTCTGGCCGGAGTAGAAATCGTCGGCTCCGTGACCGGGGGCGGTGTGGACGATGCCGCTGCCCTGATCAAGGGTCACGTAGTCGGCGAGAATGCCGGGCACTTGCAGGGGCAAAAAAGGATGCTGAAATTTGCGACCTTCGAAATCGCGGCCTTT
This sequence comes from Acidobacteriota bacterium, assembly GCA_030774335.1. Classification (GTDB taxonomy): domain Bacteria; phylum Acidobacteriota; class Terriglobia; order Acidiferrales; family UBA7541; genus Acidiferrum. Next base: position 7,400 of record JALYLI010000037.1, read on the forward strand.
GAAAGTTTCGCGAACGCGCGCTTCCTTGATGTCGCACTCGGACTGCAGCGCGGCAATGCGATCGACAGCCAAAAGCAAAGCGCCTTTCTCGGTGTCCACGACGGCGTATTCGTAATCAGGGTGAAAGGCCAGGGCGCGGTTGTGAGGAAGCGTCCACGGAGTGGTGGTCCAGATCACGGCGCTGACTTCCTTGCCCGGATGCTGGCCATCGGCGAGGGCGAATTTCACCCAGACGGACTGGCTGGTGTGATCTTCGTACTCAACTTCGGCTTCGGCGAGCGCGGTCATGTCGTGGAGACACCAGTACACCGGCTTACGCCCGCGATAGACGAGGCCCTTTTCCATGAAATCGAGGAACGCGCCTGCGATAGTGGCCTCGTAATCGAAATTCATGGTGAGATACGGATCGTTCCAGCGGCCGAATACGCCGAGACGCTTGAAGTCTTTTTTGTGCTGTTCGACGTAGCGGGTGGCGAACTGGCGGCAAAGTTTGCGAAAGTCCGCGGCGGAAACAGCGCCCTTGCCGCCCAGCTCTTTTTCCACCTGGGTTTCAATGGGGAGACCGTGACAATCCCAGCCGGGGACGTACGGCGCGTAGTGGCCAGCCATGCTTTCGGACTTGACGATCATGTCTTTCAGGATTTTGTTCAGGCCGGTGCCGAGATGGATGGTTCCGGTGGGGTAGGGAGGGCCATCGTGAAGGACGAAGAGCGGCTGGCCTCGGCGCGTTTCCAGAATTTTTTCGTAGAGATGGGCATCTTCCCAGGCCGCGAGCTGTTTGGGCTCGTTCAGCGGCAAGCTGGCTTTCATGGGGAAATCGGTTTTCGGGAGGTTGAGAGTTTTCTTTAGTTCAAGTGGTTCGGCCATGAGCTGAGAAGTGGAAAATCCCCTTTTATATGTCGCGCGTTTTGATTCAAAGGGACGAAAAAGTGAAGCGTTCCCTGTTTTTGGCGCGCTAAGCCTTTTCGTCGCATGTGTGCCGCGAACTAGGACTCGACGGTCGGTTGAAATCGGGAAACATCCGGCAAGCGTCTGAAACTCGTATGTTACAATGAATTAGCAGTCTGTGTCAGCCGCGTGGCTCGCGCAACCTTTGGCGGCCACGACGAATCCTATTCGGTCAGGCACACTTAACGGGTATGAGTTGCGTCTAAATCGAGGGAAGACGGTACCGGGTAAATGATCAGTCTTTTGCCGACACAGCCTCCGCCGAGGAAGCATGAAGGTTACGCAGGCGCGAGTGGCGCACCTGCGGCACCCAAATTCGGCACTCCCACCCGCTACGTTTCTGAAGGCTTCTGGTCCAACTTCAAGCAATTTTTCATGGAGCGCCCGGTGAAAATCCGGGGCGGTGCGCATTCTCCCCTGATGCCAGAGAATTACGGGGATGGATTCGCGGAAAATTTGAAAACCGTTCTTAGGTCTGGCCCGGTACCCAAGGGCGTGAGCAACAGCCGGCTGGAAGTTGCATGGGGCGCGGGCTTTGGCGGATTTGGCGACCGCATCAAGGAATTGTTTTTCCCCGCCAAGCAAGCTCCGGTGCAGTGGACCAGCAAGCCGGTGAAGGTGAAGGAAATCTGGTCGAAGGACGAGAATTTCGGCTGGACACAAGTTATTTCGATTGGACTGCACGCGGTGATTATCGCGCTGCTGGTAGTGCCTTTGTTCACACACCTGTTACCGCCATCAACCGAAGCGAAGAACAAGGTTGATATGACGCCGCTGGACATTTCACCTTATATTTCGAAATTGCCGGCGGGCACGAAGAAGGCTGGCGGAGGCGGCGGAGGTGGCGACCGTTCCATTACGCCGCCAACAAAGGGCCGGGCGCCAAAATTTGCGTATACACAATTTACTCCGCCTGAAGCGGTGTTGAAAAATCCCGCTCCGAAATTGCCGATGGATCCCACTTTGCTGGGTCCGCCGGATTTGAAGGTGGCGAATCCGCCGCTTACGAATATGGGCGATCCGCTGGCGGGGGTGGTGAATAATTCCGGCGGGCCGGGTGGCGGCGGCGGTATCGGAACTGGAACGAGCGGCGGCATTGGCAGCGGCAGCGGCGCGGGCTTGGGCCCGGGGGAAACTGCCGGCACCGGAGGCGGAGCGTTTCGCGCGGGAGTGAATGGCGTGGGCTCACCGCAATGTATTTACTGCCCGCAGCCGGAATATTCGGATGAAGCGCGCAAAGCGAAATATCAAGGGACGGTTTTGCTGGACGTTACGGTGACCGCCGACGGGCGAGTGTTGAATCCCATCGTGATCAAGGGGCCGGGGCTGGGTTTGGAAGAAAAAGCGCTGGCGCAGGTCAAGAATTGGAAGATGCGGGCGGCTTTGGGCCCGGGCGGCAAGCCGGTGGCGTGCCGGGTGCAAATCGAAGTTACCTTCCACCTGTACTAGAGTTTTGTAATTTTTACTTCGACGCTGATCCTTAGCGTTCCTTCTCCCAAGTAATACTCCGAAGGCAAACACGCCGCAGAAACATCCGCCGTTTCCGTGCGTCCGGCGATGCAGCAATCTGTTACGATTTGCGAATGATGAAAATGCGAATGGCTTGGCTGGCCGGTTTGCTGCTCACGCTGTGTTTTGCGGGCAGCGCTGGGGCGCAAAGTGCGGCTAATGATACTGGAACGTTGCAACTTACGGCGCGCATTACCCCGACGGCGGCGCGGCCCGAGCCGGTGAGGCAATTTACTTTTTACCTTTTGAGCAAGAGCTACGCCGCGGTTTCGGAAGAAGTGGAAGCCGGGGACGTGGTTCCTCCGCGCGATCAATTCATAGATGAGCTAAAAGTTTCGCCGGAGTTGAAAGAGTGGTTGAAGGCGCACGAAATTCTAGATCTGACGATGCCGGGGCTGGACAAGGCGCTAACGGCGGATGATGTGCTGCACGTGCCGGAATTTTTGCTGGCGTACCAGCGTTCAAACAGCGGCGGGGTGACCAGCGGGATTCCCAAACCGAAATATAATGATGCGGACAAGGAAGACAATCCGGAGAAATACAAAAAGCAGAAGGAGCAGTACTATACGGCGTTGAGGAAGTTTATCCGCACGCGGCCGGAGACGATGAGCGGGATGGAACTGGAACTGGATGCGGTAAATCCGCAGCGCAAGTGGGCGAAGATCGAGAGCGAGCACAAAAAACATATTCAGCACCTGGCGCCGGATGTGGCGCAGACGAAATATCTGGTGGCCAAGGCGGACACGGATCTGGATGGACGCGCGGGAGTTTCGGGACTTCCGGCGGGGAGGTATTGGATCAGTTCGCTGAACCTGGATGCGGACGCCGGGGATACGCGCGTGCGTTGGGATGTGCCGGTGGCGATTCAGGCTGGGCAGACCACGCGAATTGAACTGACGAATTTGAACGCTACGGACACGCGCGCGCGCTCGGCTCCCTGATACTATCGAAGCAGGCCGATGGGCACTCTCTCTCGCTGGATTTTCTTCAACATTTTCGTGTTAGTGGCGGTGGCGCTGGATCTGGGCGTGTTTCACCGACGGCCGCATAAAATCGGGCTGCGCGAAGCGGCTGCGTGGAGCGCGTTGTGGGTGGCTCTTTCTGCTTTGTTTGGCGTTGGAGTGTACTGGTATCTGGGGCGACAACCGGCGCTGGAATTTTTCACCGGCTACCTGATTGAAAAAGCACTGAGCATTGATAACTTGTTTTTGTTTCTGGTGATTTTCAGCGCGTTTTCCGTGGATGAGCGCGTGCAGCACCGTTTGCTGGCGTGGGGCGTGCTGGGCGCGTTGATCATGCGCGGAATCATGATTGCGCTGGGCGCGGCGCTGGTGGAGCGGTTCGCGTGGATCATGTATGTTTTCGGCGCGTTTCTGGTTTACGCCGGGATACATATGCTCTTCGCGAAAAGCGAAAGCACTCATCCGGAAGAAAATAAAATATTCAAATTTGCCAGCAGGCATCTGCGGGTAACGCACAAATATCACGGGGAGAAGTTTTTTGTGCGCGCGGACAAAAAACTTTTTGCGACGCCGCTGTTTCTGGTGCTGCTGGTGGTGGAGATTACGGATATTACGCTGGCAGTGGATTCGATTCCGGCAATTTTCGGGATCACCCACGACCCGTTCATTGTTTATACGTCAAATGTGTTCGCGATTCTGGGGCTGCGGGCGCTGTATTTCATGCTGGCGGGGGCGCTGGGGCGGTTGCGCTATTTGACGGTGGGGCTTTCGTTCGTGCTGATTTTTATTGGTGGAAAAATGTTTCTGGACCACTGGTGGGAAATGCCGGTGCATATTTCGCTGGCGGTGGTGGCGGGAATTCTGGGCGTGGCGCTGGCGGTTTCCTTGATGGCACCGCCCAAGCCGCCAGCGGTAAAGGCGCTCCCCAAGACGACTTAGAGTTTTTCTACATGTTGAATTCCATTTCAGGTGCGATTGAGAATCTGACGGCGGAAGACCCGCCGTTGCGCGTGGCTGCGGCGGCGGACATTTATCATTATGGTCGGGATCTGGCGGAGCGGGCTACGGCTGCATGGTGGCGAGATGAAGAGTTAACGCGATTGCTGGTGAGCGACAAACGGAACGTTACGGTGGGAGTGGCGGTGCGGCGCGAAACGTTCGCGCGGATTCGTGACGCCAATGGAGTGCCGGAGCTGGCGCGCGTTCCGCCGGAGCAAGACGCGGAGGAATTTGAATTACATTTTAAAGATGGCGTTGCGTTGGACGTGTTGACGTCGAGGGAGCCTGGTGGCGAGGGGGCGATCGCGCGGTTTCTGCAGCGCTTTGGCGAGGGCGTGCAGCAGGTGGAGTTTCAGTGTCGGGATGTGGAGCGTGCTACGGAGATTTTGCGCGAGCGGTTTGGGGCGCGGGCAGTTTATCCGGCGCCGCGACCGGGCGCCGGTGGGACGAGGATTAATTTTTTTCTTTTGAAGGTTCCGGGCGATGCGGGTGCGAGTGGGAAGATTTTGATTGAGCTTTATCAGAAACAAGAAACACCTTAGTTCCCTGCCAAAAAAAATTGTCACGTTGCTAAAGTCTGGTTATTCGCCGCTTTGCTGGATTAGCTTGGCGACGAGACCGGTCCAGCCGGTTTGATGCTCGGCGCCCAGGCCGGCGCCGTTGTCGCCGTTGAAATATTCGTAGAAGCGCAGGAGATCTTTCCAGTGCGGGTCGCTCTGGAATAGTTCGGTGCCACCGTAGACGGCGCGGCGACCTTGAGGATCGCGCAAGAAGATGTGCGTGAGCCTGCGGGAGATTTCCGCGGCGACCTGCCAGAGATCGGCTTGCTGGCTCGAAGCAGTGGGACACGGCACTTTGAAATCTTCGCCATAGTAGTGGTGATATTTCTGCAGCGACTCCACCAGCAGATAGTTCACGGGAAACCAGATGGGGCCGCGCCAATTGGAATTGCCGCCGAATATGCCGGTCTGCGATTCGGCGGGTTCATAGTTGACGGTATTGGCCGTGCCGTCCACGCGCAACTCGTAAGGGTGATCTTTGTGAAAGCGCGAGAGAGCGCGCACGCCGTAGGGAGATAAAAATTCGGATTCGTCGAGCATGTGGGAGAGCACGCGACCCAGTTTGTTTTTACTGACGAGCGAAAGCAGGAGGCGCGTGCCGCGCGCGGAACTTTGCGACATATCAATGTGGTCGGGGACATCGGGATGATTGTCGATGAACCACTGCATGCGGCGTTTGAAACCGGGGAGGCGCTCGATGGCTTCGGGCTCCAGCGTTTCGACGGCGAATAGAGGAATGAGACCGACCATGGAGCGGACTTTCAGGAAATGATCTTCGCCGTTGGGGAGATGCAGGACATCGTAGTAGAAACCGTCTTCATCGTCCCAGAGAGCGCGGCCGCGCGAGCCAAAATTATTCATGGCGTGCGCGATGTAGACGAAGTGTTCGAAGAATTTGCTGGCGATGTCTTCGTAGGCGCGATCTTCCTTGGCGAGTTCGAGCGCGATGGCCAGCATGTTGAGGCAATACATGCCCATCCAACTGGTGCCGTCGGACTGCTCGAGGTGGCCGCCGGTGGGGAGAGGTTTGGAGCGGTCGAAGACGCCGATATTGTCGAGACCGAGGAAGCCGCCCTGAAAAATATTGGAGCCGTCGGGATCCTTGCGATTGACCCACCAGGTGAAATTCAGCAGCAGCTTGTGAAAAACTTTTTCGAGGAAGCCGCGATCGGCGACGCCGCGGACGCGTCGTTCAATTTTATACACGCGCCACGCGGCCCAGGCGTGGACGGGAGGATTGACGTCACCGAAGGCCCATTCGTAGGCGGGCAGTTGGCCGTTGGGATTCATGTACCACTCGCGGAGCAGCAGGACGAGCTGGTCTTTCGCGAAGTCGGGGTCCACGATGGCGAGAGAGACGCAGTGGAAGGCCAAATCCCATGCGGCGTACCAGGGGTATTCCCACTTGTCGGGCATGGAGACGATGTCGTCGTTGTAAAGCTGCGTCCAATCTTTGTTGCGACCCGTTAAGCGCTCGTCCGGTGGAGTGGGCCCGGCGGGATCTCCTTTCAACCAGGTGCACACGTCGTAGTGATAAAACTGTTTGGACCACAACATTCCGGACAACGCCTGGCGCATGACGGAGCCGGCATCTTCGGAAAGATCTTTGGGATTGCGGGAAGCGTAAAATTCGTCAGCTTCTTTTTGGCGCAGAGCAAAGAGATTGTCGAAGCCCGCGGCAAAATCGTCGGTGGCGGGGACCTCTGCGCCGCGATCGGCGTGGGCAGGCGAGGTGATGGTACCCTCTCGATTCGCAGCGCTGTCCATCTGGCCGAGTGGTTCAAGATCGGTAAGGCGCAATTTCAACGTGGAGCTTTGGCCGGGGCCAAGGGTGAGCGGATAGTACGCGACCATTTTTGTGCCGGTGTGATCGGGATTTACCGCGGACTGATTTTTGTGAATCAGGAATTCATGAAAGGCGTCTTTCACGAAGGGAGTGCGGTTTTGTCCCGCGAAGAGGCGCGCGTAATTGGTTTCGTTTTCGGTAAAGAGCAACTGCGGCTGGCCTTCGCAGAGCAGCCAGCGCTTGCCGTATTGCCAGTGGTCCAGCTCAATGCAATGGCGGGTGACGAGAGCGACGGCTTTCTTCATTACCGGACGGCGGGGATCGTTTCCCCAGGACCAGGTGTTGCGAAACCAGAGCGACGGCAAAAGATGCAGGGTAGCCGGTTCCGGGCCGCGATTGATGGCGGTAATTTTGATCAGGATGTCTTCGACGTCGGCCTTGGCGTACTCCGCGAAGATGTCGAAGTAGCGATGGCCTTCGAAAACGCCGGTGTCCATCAATTCAAATTCAGGCTGGGTGCGGCCGCGGCGGGCGTTTTCGGCGACTAGCGCGTCGTAGGGAAATTCGGCGTGCGGATATTTGTAGAGCATCCGCATATAGGTGTGCGTCGGCGTGGAGTCGAGATAAAAATAATATTCCTTCACATCTTCGCCGTGATTGCCCTGGTTGCCGGTGAGGCCGAAGAGGCGTTCTTTCAAAATGGGGTCGCGGCCATTCCACATGGCGAGACCAAAACAAATCATCTGGTGGCGGTCGCTGATGCCGCCGATGCCGTCTTCACCCCAGCGATAGGCGCGGGAGCGTGCGTGATCGTGCGGGAAATATTCCCAGGCGGTGCCGCCGGCGCTGTAATCTTCGCGGACAGTGCCCCACTGGCGCTCGGAAAGGTAAGGGCCCCAACGCTTCCAATATTTTTTGCGGGTGCGCGTTTCTTCGAGGCGTTCGTCTTCCTTGGTCTGCAGTCTGGGCATAGGGATGGGTCCTGGGCGGACGGTACGATGCAATCAACTTATATTCACATCTTATAAGAAGGTAGGTCAGCGACAAGCAGTTCGCCACACTAAAGAGTTAGCCATTAGAGGAGAACTATTTACGGTGTAAACAAGAAGTGTGGTCGAATACACTCCAGTCCCTACGCCGCGTCTTTAGGCTTGTCGCCGATCCAGGTTAGCTGCGCGTCGCCTGCTGCAATATGTATGAAGGCATTCCAATCGTCCACAAAAAATCGGTAACACCAGGTTCCGGAGGGAAACTTCGAAGTCAGGTCCGCAAGAGATGGCAGATGGTCTGATTTCGCAGGATCGCCGCTCACCATAATCGGCTTTCCGTCGGGAAGGAACGGGTAAGTTGACCAAGGGGGTTCAACGGAACAGAAGCATAAACCGCTTACAATCAATATTGCTTCTTGACGAGTGTCGCGCTCAAGCCCCGGATCCTCGGGCCCTCCGGTCAATAGATTCATGCGGAATTTTGCAGTGCCCGCTACGTAGTCGATCTCAAAGGAAAATATCTCCGCGTCATGAAATCCATTTGGCAGAGTGTTGTCCAGTTCATCTAAAGTCATTGCGTTATCCTTTGCTCGGCCAGATCTTAATACAGGGTGGGTCCACACGAGGGCGGATTACCAAGCACCACGTGCAGGTGGCGATCACAAGGTTACAGAAAAATTTATGTCCGAGCTGGACTGACTGAGATCAGGCTAAAGAGGAGAACAGATGGGGAGACGGACGTGGCTCGGGGTGATTTGCCTGGTGGTCGCAGGATGTTCGAAAAAAGCGGATGTGCGCGCGGACATGGTTGTTCGCCACGCAAATATCCACACGATGGATGACAAGAATCCGCGGGCGACGGCGCTGGCTGTGAAGGGGGACAAGATTTTGTGGGTGGGCGATGAGAAGAAAGCCGC
>JALYLI010000038.1 GCA_030774335.1 Acidobacteriota bacterium
CGCGCACGGAATAATTCTTGTCGAGCGAAACCATCCGGGTGGTGGCGGCCAGTTTAGTAAGCGGTTCAGAAATGGATTGCTGCAGCCACGAAGCCAGGGCAAAGGAGATCAGCATGCAGCCTACGGCGACAAAAGCGACCATGATCACGTAGCGAATGAGCCGATCATGCATTTCCGACAAGTCGTAACGAATGTAAACAGAGCCGATTGTTTCGCCCCGAAGAGTGATGTTGCGAAACAAAAGCATGTAGCCATGCTCGAAGCGGGTGGTATTTTGCTCCGCGGCCGGTGGAGAGAAGGCGGCCAGATCACCGGGGGAGTAGTCACGCGCATATTTTGCGAAGGACTGGCGTGCGTCGTAAATGCACGCTTCAGAAATCTGGTGTTTGGACTTCAAGCCGCTGAGCACGTCGGTGGCGGAGCTTATATCCTGAAAGGTCAGCGCTCCGATGCTGTTTAAGCCGATAACGTCCGCGAGGGTGGTGACGTCCTGAATTTTGGCAGCGCGGAAAGTGGCCCGATCATAGATGGTGAAAGCCGCGGAAGCCAGCAGGAGGGCCACGGCGCAGGCGCCCACAACGATCCACTCGAGCTTATTGCGGATAGGAATGTCGCGGTACAAGCGCATTTCAGTGCCCCTTGGGATGACCGTGATCCTGCACGATTCTGGCGAGCGCGAGCATTTTGGAACTCACGGTGAGCCCCGCCCTTTGCACCGCATCGACGTTGACGGCGAAGCGCAATTTTTTATCTTCGAGGAAGAACTGCACGGCACCGCCGCGCTCGGCAAAATCGTCGCCTTCGCCGACCAGCAGGACACTAGATCCTTTAAGGGCGTTCAGCACCTCGGATAGCCGGGTGTCGGTTTTATCGCTTACGAAGACAACCTGGCAGTGTTTCAAGTCCAGGAGTTCATTTGTGCGGCGGCTCAGAACCTCGCGGCCATGGATGTTTTTCCCGCGGAGGATGTCATCGAGAGCGCTTCCAAAGGGGTCGTAGGTGAACACGCAAAGAGTGATCGGAGCTGTGTCGCTGTGAAAAGCGCCGGGCGGCCATTCGATGAATTTTGCAAAATTAAGAAGAAATGCGGCCTTGACCTGATATTCGACGGAGGAAGCGGGGAGGGGCCAAGATGGTGTGGCACGGGCCAGAAGTAAAAGAGCGGCGAGAAGGGTCACGCAGATGCGCGCACGACACCGCGCTGCTGGAAGCGTTTTGGTTTGCAGCATTTCGAAACCCCGCGCACGCCGCACATTTCCTCGCAATGAGTCGCTATGATGCATAGCCAGGCGCCAGACCGATCAAAATTTCCAGATAAATTTTGCGTAGATGCTGCGTTTGATCAGACTTGAAAATTCGCTTTGATCGGAACTGTTTGCTTCCAGGTGGTGGTCTCTCAACAGGTTTTGACCGACTACACTCAATGACAGGTGTTGTGACGCTCGCCACGTCAAACCGGTGTCCAAGCGGGTATAAGCGGGCACGCCCTCCGCGGGAAGCCGGCCGACAAAATAAGCCGAGGCGTTCCATTCAAATCCCGCAGGCAGAAGCAGATTGGAGCGTAACTGGGCCTGGATATGCGGATTGTTCCCTTCACCAGAGGCGACAGAGCTGGAATCCTGACTTAGCGAACTAGTATGTAAATGGATACGCTCAAACGCATACCCCGGGCTCAACGTCCAGGTGCTGGTGATTCTCAAATTCGCGGCGAGCCCCAGTCCATGTGTTTCGCCGCTCATCTCGTTCGCGAAAACAAGGGGTATGTTGAGGTGGGTGGGCGCAGGATCTGATTCCAAGAACGGAGTTCCTGGTTCCACAGTCTCTAAATTGCCATATCGGTTGAAAAAAGTGGTGACGTCCAATGAAATATTGGGGCGCAGTTGAGTGCGATAGCCCACTTCAAAAGCGTCGAGGTTCTCGCTGACGGTGTTTGGACTGCCCAGAAGGGTCAATAAAGCGGGCAGGCCGCCGGGACCAGGAAAGGCAACGAGACCGACCCGCAAGCCTCTATCGCTGGGCGAGGGAGTACGCCTGGCGCGCGAATATGCGGCCCACAACATGTGTTCGCTGCTTACATTCCAGGCTAGCCGGACATTGGGCTGGAATTCAAAACCACTGAAATCATTGTGTTCCAGTTTGGTTCCAATGGTGAGGTACAAGAAACCAGGTTTCAGAGTAATTTCATCTTGTAAAAAGGAAGTGAATAGTTGCCGGCCCTGGGACGCCGGATTGAAGGAAACATTAATGCCTCCGTCGGTGGCGTAGGAGAAGTATCGATAGCCTAGACCCCAGACAAAGTCGTGCCGGCTTCCCCAGGCGATGTGATTCTGAAAATCGATGTCAGAGGTGTTGACGGATTCTGTTTGAATAGTCCTATCGCGTTCGGCGCGTTCGAAGTACACCTGCAAGCTCATTTCTGAATGAGGCGAAAAGGTGTGGTTCCAGCGGGAGAGGACGTTTCCACCGGCCACACGCCTGGATAATACACTCCGAGAACTGAAAGGAGGCGTGAGCGTAACAATGTCGTTGATTTCTCCCTCATGCCCGCGATAGAGGTCGCCCTGCACGGTCAGGGAGTCTTGTTGGGAAAGGGTGGAATCAATACGAAATCCCCCGTGCAGCAGATCAAAGTCGTCGTGCCCGTCCTGGCCGGTTAAGGAAGAGAAGGAATGTTCATCAAAGCCGCTGGTGAAAAATCTATAGGCTGATGCCTGCCCAAACTTCGCTCCATACTGGGCGAGCCCAAACCCCAACTCATGTGTTCCGGCGCCGGCGGTCAAAAGGCCCCCCTCCGTCTCCTTGGCGGTTTTCGTAATGATATTGATGACTCCGTTGACTGCATTTGCACCCCAAACCGTGGCACCCGGTCCGCGGATGATTTCGATGCGGGCGATATCTTCCAGCGGCACATTCAGCACATCCCAATAGACGCCAGCGAACAAGGGCGAATAAACGGTGCGCCCATCGATCAGCACCAAGAGTTTGTTGGCAAATTGTGCATTGAAACCGCGCGAGCTGATGTCCCAGGTGCTGGAGTTTATTTGCGCGACATCGAGTCCGGGAACCATGCGCAGGAGATCCGGAATGTTTGTCGCCCCCGACTGGCGGATATTTTCCTGAGAGATGAGGAAAACGGCCGACGCAATGCGAGACAACTTTTGTTCTTTCTTCGAGGCGGAAGTCACCTCAATGTTCATCAGGTCTTCGATGCTTTTATTTCCCAAGTCCACGGTTGGTTCTTGCGACCAAGCCAGGGTTGTCGTCAGCATAGCGATGGCCAAACTGAGGCAGCTCCGCCTTCCAACTCTCCAGGTTTCATACATCCGCGTTTTGCACGCCGCGCGATATGCGCTGTAGTTCAAAGTCAGTGCAAATCTCATCCCTCTATCCTCATAGATGGCGAGACGGGCGTTTCGCGTGAAGTATTTCCGGGCGAGAACCGCATGGAACGCCTCCGCTCGCTAGAATGTCGGAAGGGTGACCGGCTGAACGTTGATTACGCGCAGACCGGGAAGACAGCCGGGTGGCGCGGAAAATGCAAAGTATCAGACGGAGCTATCCACCGCATTCAAGTCGATTCGTGGAATGCTCCCAGCGGAGGGGTAAAACTTACTGGGGCCGTACTAACAATGACTTTGCCACAGTGGGTTCCGTGAAACGGTTGGCGGCGCCGAGTGTTTCCTTAACTGCAACTTCAGTGTGTGGGAGAGCGATGGCGGGGAAGAGGGTGGGGGCGGTGTGGACGAAATTAAATGACGGGTAGAGATAGAAGTGAGTTGATTGCACTTGTCCGATTAGAATGTTGTAAGTCTAGTTCCGCGGATTCAGGCGCTTGGTTTTTCGACGCGACGTTGGGAGTTGGATCGTTACGTTGGCATCGACAAACCCACCGAACGAAGTGCGCCAGCTGCCACGAAGGAGAAACGTAATGCAAAAGCGCAAACTTGGAAAAAGCAATCTGGAAGTATCTGCTCTTGGGCTTGGTTGCATGGGCATGAGCTTTTCGTATGGGGTGGTTCATGACAAAGGGGAGATGATCGCACTTTTGCGGACAGCCGTGGATCGGGGCATCACGTTCTTTGATACGGCGGAGGTCTATGGGCCGTTTACGAACGAGGAGCTCGTCGGTGAAGCGCTCTCTCCGGTGCGCGATCAAGTGGTGATCGCTACCAAGTTCGGGTTTGATCTGAGCGGCAGCGATAAGCGTCCGGGAGCGGCAGGCGTGACGAGTCGTCCAGAACGCATTGCGGAGGCCGTCGAAGGATCGCTCAAGCGGTTGAAGGTGGATGTCATCGATCTGCTGTATCAACACCGCGTGGACCCGAACGTGCCGATCGAAGACGTAGCGGGAGCAGTGAAGGAGCTTATTCAGCAAGGCAAGGTGAAGCATTTCGGCCTTTCGGAAGCGGGAGCGAAGACGATTCGTCGCGCGCATGCGGTCCAGCCGGTCACCGCTCTTCAGAGTGAATATTCGCTGTGGACCAGGACGCCCGAGAAGGAAGTGATACCGACACTGGAGGAATTGGGAATCGGCTTCGTTCCGTACAGCCCGTTGGGCAAGGGTTTTCTTACGGGGAAGATGGACGAAAATACCAAGCTGGGCAGCTCAGATTTCCGCCGCACACTCCCGCGCTTTACGCCGGAAGCGATGAAGGCGAATCAGGCGCTGGTGGACTTGCTGGGCAAGATTGCACAGCGGAAGAAGGCAACTCCCGCGCAGGTCGCGCTGGCCTGGCTGCTGGCGCAAAAGCCGTGGATTGTTCCTATTCCGGGCACAACGAAACTGGAGCGGCTGGATGAGAACATCGGATCGGTTGGGGTCGAGCTCACGCCAGACGACTTGCGCGAAATTGAGAGCGCGGCGTCGGAAATCAAGGTGGAAGGCGCGCGGTACCCGGAAAAATTGGAGAAAATGACGGGTTTATGAGTAACGGTGTCCTTTGCTTACGTTGCGCATGGCCAAGAATGGCTTTTCCGGAAAGGTTTGCGCGTTGAATCAGATCCTTTGTTCCAGTCGCACGGTCACGGTGTCGCCCACGTTTTTCCCGATAGCCTGACGTAGTTGAGCCTTTACAGGGAGTTTGTGAGTGCCGTCACCCAAGGGCATGAACGAAGTCCGAAATGGATGTCCGGCTATCCTGCCCTTAACCTTGACCAAGCCACGAGTTCCGAAAAATTTTACCGAACCTCGCCAGACTACGTAGGTCCATCCACCTTTCCGGGGACTTTTTTGCAATTTAGCGGTGAATTTCTTGTTCAACATGAGCTTAGACTCCATCTCGCCTTGGTTTAGTCGTGAGAGAGCTGACCGACCGCTCGTTTCATCGTAGCTTGCAATCCGGGCGTCCGCAAAATCAAGTGTTATAGGGCGGGTCGCGATTTCCAGGGGCGGATTTACACTCGACCGCCAGTGAAAAGACAGTCGGGCCCCCAGGGTTTGTTGGAGTAATATGCGGCCGGTCTGGCGGGGAATTGCTTGCGTATGGGAACTAAAAGTTTGGCCAGTCGTTTGGGGAGGGACAAATGAATAAGGTTCACATCGCGCTACTCGCATTGTGTATGGCGCTATTTGTATGCGATGGAACATCGGCGGGCGATGGCCGAGAGGGACGTCCAAAGGTGCGGGCGATTACGGCGTTTATTTCTCTGAGCGCCTCGGACTACAAGCGAGAGCTAGCCGACACAGCCCAGGCATTAAATACGGCGAAGAAAAAGTTTGAGGAACGCGGTTGGGTAGTGGAGACGATTCGCATTACCACCCAGCCTTTTCCCGAATTTGTTAGCGGGCTCCCGAGAGTAAAGGCCCTGGAACTGCTGCTTGAGCTGGACAAACTTGCCGCGGGGAATTACGAATTCAACGTAGGCCCCGCGATGATGAAAGACTCTGACGATCCGGCCATGATGGATTTGGCGGCAGAATTCCTGGCCCGCGCAAAAGTTACCAATTCCAGCGCGATTATCGCTGCCGATGACGGCGTGCATTGGGAGACCATTCAGCGCGCAGCGCATGTGGTGAAATATCTTTCGAATCACACTCCTCATGGACAGGGTAACTTCAGGTTCGGGGCGACCGCGATGGTTGCGCCTTACGGACCGTTCTATCCGGCTTCTTACCACACGGCTGGCGGCGGCAAATTTGCTATCGGCCTGGAATCCGCGAATGTAGTTCTTCGCGTTCTGTCAGAAACGAAGGGTGGGCCGCAGCAAGCCGCGGACAAGCTCAGCAGCGAACTGTCGCGGTACGACTTGCTCGCGGAAGCGGTCGCTCGGGATTTCGCAAAGCAAAGCGGCTGGGAATATCTCGGCCTGGACCCAACGCCCGCGCCCGCAGGTGACGTCTCGATAGGGGCTGCGATGGAAGCCTACACAGGCTATCCGGTGGGCAGCAGCGGGACGCTCAGCACTGCTTTCCTGATCACTACCGCGGTGCGTTCGGTGCAAGTGAAGCAAGTGGGATACGCGGGACTTATGCTGCCGGTGCTCGAAGACGAGACATTGGCCAAGCGGTGGTCGGAGGGCAAGCTCTCGATTGACGCGTTGCTTTCGTATTCATCGGTTTGCGCGACAGGACTGGACACTGTGCCCTTGCCCGGAGATGTGACGGAGGATCAGATCGCCCGCATCCTGGGCGACGTGGCCGCGTTGGCGTCAAAGTGGAAGAAGCCGCTAACGGCTCGATTGCTTCCAGTGAAAAATAAGTCGGCGGGCGACAGGAGCGATTTCGACGACGCGCACTTGAGTAATGCAAAAATCCAAGCGTTGCCTTAGGGCTGGTTTGGGAGTCGAATGCGGGCAAACCTGCAACAGGGCGCCAGCTTCCTAATAGAGCACGCCTATGTGAACGATGGGGTGTGGCTGCCGACGTATCAGGAAGCGCACGTGGGCGTGCGGGTTCTGGTGGTGAAGGGAATTAAGGTTAATGAAGTGACGCGGTACTCTGGGTATAAAAACATTTAATGTGGAGACGCTTTCAATGATTGCAAGGCCGAAGAACGGTGCGGATGCGCCTGCGGTGTAGTGAGGCGAACTGAGATGAGAATTCGCATCGATAAGACCTGATGTTCTGCCTGTCAAAACCTAACCGGGGTTTCGTTGCGGCGTTTCTATCCGCTCAAAAGAACGAGGAGTTTTCTTACCCCGATGTTGGGTTCTCGCGCCGAGAGAAGTCGCCCGGATACATTGCAGATCACAGCCGAATCAGGCTGGGTGAAGGGGCAGAGGTATTTCAGCGGGCGAAGCGCGCGGTCAAGCAATGGAAAATGTTCGACATGGGGTGGATTGAGTTGTGCTGGCCGGACGCGCCTATTGAGCAGGGCTCTACTGTCGCAGTTTTGGTTGCGCACCTGGGATTCTGGTCGTTAAACGCTTGCCGCATTGTTTATGTGATCGAGGAGAGCGGCACGATAGAAAAATACGGCTTTGCTTACGGAACTCTTGAGGACCATGGGGAAATCGGCGAAGAGCGTTTTACCGTTGAAATCAATCGTGAGGATAAGAGCGTTTGGTACGACCTCTATGCGTTGTCCAGACCGCGCATTGCGGCGCGAATTGCGTATAAGCTTTCACGGCAGTTGCAGAAACGATTCGCCAGAGATTCAATAGCCGCGATGCAGAGCGCGGTCATGCCCTGAGTTCAGTTATTCGCGGGCCCAGCCGGAATCGCCGCCGGCTTTGCGGAGGGCGTCTTCGAGGTCGCTGAGGCCTTGTTTTAGTTGGGCGATTTCCTGGCGCTTGGCTTCGATCTTGGCGAGCGTTTCGTTTACATCTTTGCGGGTGTATTGCTCGTTCATGGCTTTTTGCGGGTCGGGATAGTATTGGACTTCTTTTTTCTGGGTCTCGCGCAGAAGGATGTCCAGTTCTTTTTCGGCGCGGGCGATTTTTTCGCGCTGGTCTTTGAAACTTTTGCGCCAGGCGTCTTCATTTTTGGCGTCTTCGACAGCGGGAGTTGCGGCGTTTATCGGGGCGGCGGCTGTTGCGCCGTTGGGATTGGGCGGCGCAGCGATGGCGTCGGTTGGCGGCGGGGCGGGCTTGCGGCGGACGATGTCGTCATCGGTATAAACTTTGCGCGGCTTGGCGGCATTTTGTTTGGCTTCGCGAGAGCGGCGGGCGGCGTCGGCGACGGGATCGCCAGTTTGTTGAGAGGAGTCCTGGGCGCGCGCGGGTGCGGGAACGCACACCCAGGCGATGGAGCCGAGCGCCAGCGCGAAAATCAGGAGCACCGCGAGGGGCGAATTTCGAGACCCATTTTGCGATGCGAGTTGCGGTGAGCGTAAAGATTTGGCGCGCATGAGTCCTGCTTTCCAACGCCGAAAACCGGGCTATTCGGTAGCTACGGCGTTCTTTGATTCTACCGCTTCGGGAAGCTCCACGCACACGGGTAACGTAACAATAAATGCGGCGCCGCCTTCGGGGCGGTTGCGGGCGTCCACCTGGCCGCCATGTTGAATGATGATTTTTTGGACTACGGCCAAGCCCAGGCCGGTGCCGTTGGCCTTGGTGGTGTAGAAGGGGCGGAAAAGTTTGCCGCGCGCGGAATTGGGGATGCCGGGGCCGTTATCGAAGATGGTGATGCGCTGGAAGCCGGTTTCGGCGCCGAGGACGACTTCACCGCGGATTAGAACGCGGCCGCCGTTGGCGGCGCCGCTAGATGCTTCGGCGGCGTTGCGCGCGAGATTGAGCAGGGCCTGGCGCAGGAGGCCTTCATCGCCGGGGATGGTTTTGAAGGCGCCTTCGCTGCGGATGCGGATGGCCGGCAGGGCTTCGGAAATTTCGGAGATGATGCGGTCCACCACCGGCTGCAAGGCAATTTTTTCGTTGGAGATTTCCAGCGGGCGCGCGTACTTGAGGAATTCGGTGATGACGTGGGTAATGTTGCGAGTCTGGTCGAGGATTTTTTGCGCGTGGTCGGCGGCTTCCGCGATGGAGGCTTCGGAACGAATCATCTGGGCGTAGCCGGAAATGGTGGCAAGGGCGTTTTTGAATTCGTGGGCGATTCCGGCGGAAAGTTCGCCGAGTGCGGCGAGATTTTCTTTGAGCTGGATGCGCTGCTGGAGCATGGCCAGTTCGGTTAGATCCATCATGAGGCAGATGGCGCCGTTGATTTTTTCGGTGCCGCGGCGGATAGGGGAAATGGTCACGCCGAGGTGGCGGGATTCACCGCCAGGCGCGGGGTGCTCGACCTGTTCGCGGCGGAAGATTTTGCCTTCGGTCAAGCATTCGCTGAGGAGCTTGGTGAGTCCGGAAGATTCGCCGAGGGCTTCGCTGTAGCGGCGGAAACCTAGTCCCTGAATGCCGAGAGCCTGCTCGGCGGCGGGATTGGCGCTGGAAATTATGCCGGAGGCGTTGACGATGAGCAGACCGGCAGGCATGTTGCGGGTGACTTCTTCGCTGAGGCGCTCGGTTTGTTCAGCGCGCTCTTTTTCGACGCGATGGAGGCGCTCGAGTTCCTTTTCCTGTTCGCGGAGTTTTTGAATGACGCCTTGCATGGATGCGGCCATGAAGGAGGAAGGATTTTCAGTGCTGGGGGCGACGGTGAGGCGCTGCTGCTGCGCGGCGCGGGTGTTTTGAAAAAAGCGGCGAATGAAGAAGATGACCACCGCGACGATGACGAAGAGAGCGATGCCGAGCGCCCCGGCGAGGAGCCAGGCGTTGGAGCTGTCGCCCTGGGCGAGGAGCAGCGCGGCGGTCGGTGGCGTGGCGATCATGGCATCACCGTGCGCGGGGATAAATTTATGAGCGGCGAGGAGAATACGAAGACTACTACCAGGGCGCCGATGCCGAGGAAAGTGCCGAGCGGGAGTTGATATTGGCTGGCGATGGCCCAGCGGAGAGAGGCAACTTTGCCGAGGCCGCGGCGGCTGGCGCGTTCGGCAAGGCGGCGCTTCCAGCCGATGGCGTAGAGCGCGATGATGAGTGCGAGACCGAGGACGCTGCCGAGTAATGTGCCGAGCAGAATGGTCATGAAGGAGCCGCGCAAGCCCACGAATGCGCCGACCATAGCCATCATTTTCACGTCGCCGAAGCCCATGCCTTCGCGGCCGCGGACAAGTTTGTATAGGGCCGCGGCTCCCCAGAGGAGCAGGCTGCCGAAAGCTGCGCCGAGAAGGGCGTCGAGAATGCCGAGCACGGATTCGGGGAGAGCGTTGTGGAAGAGGCGGACGTTGAGGAGGGTGGCGGTGCCGTCACCGGGCGGGACGAAGAAGGCGAAGATGACTCCCGCGATGAAGCCGGTGAAATTGATGGCGTC
>JALYLI010000039.1 GCA_030774335.1 Acidobacteriota bacterium
CGACCATTAACAGGGAACTGGCTGTCATGTCGTCAGGCTACACTATCGCTTACAACGAAACTCCACGTCGCGTGGCGCAGAAGTTTTCTTTCTCGAGACTCGCGGAGCCAAGAGCAAGGCAAGGATTCATCGAGCAGAAGCAGTATCTCGCTCTCGCCGCCGGTTGCAAGGAATCGTTTATGCGGACCATGCTGGCGCTGGCCTATACGTTTGGTTTCAGGAAAGGCGAGTTGCTCTCGCTGAAAGTTTCGGATGTCGATCTCATGGCGGGAACGGTGCGACTGCGAACCTCGAAAAACGGGGAGCCTCGTCAAATCAATCTCACGCAAGAAACTCGCAACCTGCTGGCCGCGTGCGTGGCGGGCAAGTCGGCGGATGAGCCTGTATTCACGCGCGGGAGCGAACCTGTCCGATACTTTGGCACGGCGTGGGACACTATTGCGGCGGCTGCAGGCTGCCCTGGTCTGCTCTTTCATGATCTGCGGCGCTCCGCTGTGCGGAATCTGATACGCGCTGGAGTGCCTGAGACCGTAGCGATGGGAATTACCGGCCACAAAACTCGCGCCATCTTTGACCGCTACAACATTGTGAGCGAACGTGATCTGACGGACGCAGCGCGGAAACTCGAGTTAAGCTATAGTTTGGCTAAAGTAGAGCGGTCTGATGAAGAGCAAGTTGTTACAATTCAATAGTTTAGTAGTTTTCAGAAATGTGACCTTATGTCTCATAGATGCATCATATTCTAGACGAACGTCGTGGCATTTAGCACCACGATGGCAGCGGGTTTACAGGCTAGTTTCTAGCATGGAACGTTGCTGCAGTGCAGCGGATCGCGAGGTTTGCTATAATATGCAAAGGATCGCGGCTCTAGCCGCGGCCGGAGGCCAAAGGAATTATGATTAATCTGACGCCCGTTGCGAGCACCAAAGTCAAAGAAATCATGACCATGCAGAACCCTTCACCCGTTGCCCTGCGCGTCGCCGTTGTGGGCGGTGGCTGCTCCGGGTTCCAATATCACATGGCGTTTGAAAACCAGACCGGCGAGAATGACCAGATCTTCGAATTTGACGGCCTGAAAGTGGCCGTGGATCAGATGAGTTCCATGTACTTGGACGGCATCGAGATCGACTACATCGAGACCGTTGAAGGCGCCGGCTTCAAATTCAATAACCCCAACGTGAAAAGCACCTGCGGCTGCGGGAGTTCGTTCAGCGTTTAAATTTAGCGCCGCATCTGTGGCGAAAACCCAGGTTCCCGGGCTTGTGAGCATCAAGTGTTCACAAGCCTTTTTTAATGCCGGCGCGGCCCTCTGCGCGTCCGGTAGCCATTCCGTAGGCTGTCCGACATAACCATCCGGGATAGATTCCACTCAGCCCTTCTGCTATAACGTACCCGTCTCCGCGCGCCAGGAGGACACCATGCCAATCAAGGCTGGTATGCCCATCAGAGTGTTATTAGCTGACGACAGCGCCATCATGCTGGAGGCCATTCGCAAGCTTTTGGCCGACGAGCCTGAGATTAAAATAGTGGGCGAGGCCTCGACGTTCGCGACCGCCATGCAGATGATTGCGGACCTGAAGCCAGACGTTTTACTCCTGGACCTTCACATGCCGCAGAAGCGCGGTTTGCATGTGCCGCTGGTCAAAGCTCAATTGAGCTGTGTGGAATACACCCTGGCGATTTCTTTTGCGAACGATGAAGAGGCCAAATCGTTGGCGGCCGGCTACGGCGCGGTCGCTTTGCTGGATAAGATGAGTTTGTATTCCCAGCTCATGCCCGCCATCACGCGGCTTACTGAGCCCGCGCCACCTCCGTCGTGCGAATTGGAGTTGCAGCCCGGCACCGAAGGCCTTTCGCTCGAACCCTCCGAATAAAATTCCCGGCGTGCAGCTTGGTCAAGCGAGTGTTGGCCAACCGCAACAACTGACGCCGCGCCATTTGCATTCACGCCGTACGAACCGTATCCTGAATTACGGGCATGAAAATAGCGCTCGCGCAGTTTAATCCCACCGTAGGCGATTTTGCAGGCAATGCCGCTCGTATCGTGAGCCTGGCCAATACCGCTCATCAGCGCGGCGCTGATCTGGCTGTTTTTTCCGAGCTTTGCCTGTGCGGTTATTTGCCCCAGGATTTGCTCGAACGTCCCGCCTTCATTGACCGCAATCATAAAGAGCTGAAGGAATTGGCCTCGAAGCTGCCGCTGCCCGCGGTGGTCGGCTACGCCGGCCGCGTAAAAAATGGCCACGGTAAGTCCATTGCCAATAAAGCCGCGCTTATTTCCGAAGGGCGCGTTGTGTTTGAGCAAAGCAAAATGCTTTTGCCCACCTATGATGTCTTCGACGAATCGCGTTATTTCCAGCCTGCCGACAGACAGTCCGTTTACGGACTGGGCAACGAACAGCTGGGCATCACTATTTGCGAAGACGTGTGGAACGATAAGAACTTCTGGGCCAATCGCCGCTACGACCGCGACCCCGTTACCGAAATTATCGGGCAGGGAACCACGATTCTTCTGAATATCTCCGCGTCGCCTTACACCATAGACAAGCGTGGACTGCGTCTTGAGATGCTGCGCTCCATCGCCGTGCATCATCGCCGGCCCATCGTTTATGTGAATCAAGTGGGTGGCGACGACAGTTTGATTTTTGATGGCGCCAGCATGGCGCTTACCGCTGACGGCAAAGTCGCCGCGCAGGCGCGCGCCTTCGAGGAAGATTTGGTCTTCTTTGATTCCGTGACCGGCCGCGGGGAAATTCACGACCAGCCGCACGAAGAAATCGCCTACGCCTACCGCGCCATTATCACCGGCACTTACGACTACGTGCAGAAGTGTGGCTTCAAAAAAGTGTTGGTCGGCCTTAGCGGGGGGATTGATTCGGCGGTGGTCGCAGCCATCGCAGCGGAAGCCCTGGGGCCTGAGAATGTTCTCGGCGTATCCATGCCCGGACCGTATTCCTCCGCGGGCAGCAAGACCGACGCCGCTGCGGTGGCCAAAAATCTGGGCATTAACTTGATCACCGTGCCTATCGGGGAAGTTTTCGACACGTATTTGAACGCGCTGGCGCCCGTTTTCGGAACACTGGCTCCCGACGTTACGGAAGAAAATATTCAGGCGCGCATACGGGGGAATTATTTGATGGCGCTGTCCAATAAATTTGGCTCCATGGTTTTGAGCACGGGAAATAAATCAGAACTGGCGGTTGGATATTGCACGTTATATGGCGATATGGCCGGGGGGCTGGCGGTGCTTTCGGATGTTCCCAAGCTGATGGTCTACGAGCTGGCCAACTGGATCAATCGCGAAAGGGAACTAATTCCCCAATCCAGCATAGATAAAGCTCCATCCGCGGAATTACGCGCCGATCAGAAGGATGAAGACATCCTTCCTCCCTACGACGTGCTCGACCGCATCCTGAAAGCTTATATTGAGGATTTGCACAGCCCGCAGGAAATCGCCGATCGCTGTGGCTATGATTTGAAACTGGTGCGCGACATTGCGCTGCTGGTGGATCGCAATGAATACAAGCGTAAGCAAGCTGCGCCCGGCCTGAAAATTACTTCGCGCGCTTTTGGATTTGGCCGTCCGTTTCCGATTGCCCAGCGGTTTATTCCCTGATCTGCGAATGTTCCGGCCGCAGGTCCACCCAAGGAGACTTGTGCACAACTCGATGAAACTGACCGCGGTAATGAGCCTCAGCTTCCTTGCGCCTGCCATTATTGGCGCCCAGCAATCTCAGCCGGCTACCGCGCAAAAGTCCGCCCAGTCTGAAATTCAGAAAAGTGTCGAGGCGTACCTGCGTAACCTGTACGCCTTCGGCTCCGACACGCAAGTCACCGTCGGCCCACCGAAAGAAACGAATATCCCCGGCCTGCTCGAAACCAAGATCGACGTAAAAATTGGAGAAAACGTCGAGTCCGTAAAGTTTTATGTCAGCAAAGACGGGAAGTATTTAGTGCGCGGGGAACTGTCGGATATGACCAAAGACTCGCTGGCGGAGAGTCGCGCCAAGCTTCAGCTTAAGGACGCGCCGTCATCCGGCGACCCCAACGGCGCGATCACCATGGTGGAGTTTTCTGATTTCGAATGCCCGGTGTGCCGCAGCCTTCACGACGTGCTGCAGGGTTTGCTGATTACTTATCCGCAGGTCCACCTGGTCTTCAAGGATTTCCCTCTTGAGCAGCATCCCTGGGCCCGCCTTGCCGCCATCTCGGGACGTTGCGCCTATACTCAAGACCCTAAAGCGTTCTGGAAGCTCTATGACCTTATCTACGATAACCAGGAAATTATCTCGGCCGAAAATGCCTACAACAAGTTCAATGACTACGCCTCGCAGATCAGCTTGAACGCCGAATCCTTTAAGTCCTGCCTATCCAGCCCGGAGGCCGCCGCCGCCGTTGACGCCAGCCGCACCAATGGCCTGGCTGTGGAGGTCTCCAGCACGCCGACGGTCTTCATCAATGGCCGTCGGATTATCGGAGCCGATCCACACCTCATAGAGCAAAATATCAAATACGAATTGGCGCGACCTAAGACTTCCGACCATTAATTCCCTTACCGGCGATACGTTAATTTTGAGCTGCGGAAAATAATTTCGAGGCAGAGAAGCGGACCAAAGGTTCGTTGCCAAGGTGGGTCATCCCAAGGTGAAGCGAAAAGCAAAAGAGTTCTCGATTTCGTAGTTAACATAATATAACTTATGGGACACTGTGTCAACAACAATCTTTACTCTTTCTGCGATTCCTTGAAGCCCAGTCTGCTTATAGGGGTGCCTTGAGCCTCTTCGGTCCCTCTCCTCGGAGGCCTCTTCGGCCTGGCGCGGGGGGTGCGCCAGGCCGGCCAAACCGGTGGCCTTGGGGCGTAACTCATTTTTGCGCGAGATCAATGCACGGCGCGCGCCGCCACCGCTCCGGCCGCCGCCCCAATCAACATCCACTTTGACGCTTGTGTAATGCGCCGCAGAATGCTGCCGCCGCGGGCGACGCGCAGGGCGTCGTCGCGTTCCTTAGTCAGAGCCTTGGTTTTTCCCTGCTCATCCGCCAGGTTGTTCTGCGAAGCGGCCAATCTAGCCTGGCAGGCCTTGCAGTCCAGGGCGAAGTCATACATTGACTTCAAGTCCTCGCCTGGGACGATGGCTTGGAGATTCGAAGCTTCCGCGTCGGTTATCGGGCTGCCAGCCTT
>JALYLI010000040.1 GCA_030774335.1 Acidobacteriota bacterium
TTTCTTTCAGGCGATATCTGAACCCCGCTTTAACCCGTTTTTGCCGCCCTGAGTATTCCGGAAATATTCTTCCAGGTCTTACCTGTCCCTTAGATCAGGTACGCGTCAAAGCACGCGTCTGCGGACGGGAAACTCCTCTGCGGACCTTTCCGCTACCCTGAATCCACGCACGCTGTACATCGGAGAAAAAATGAAATCGATGAAATCGGTCTTCACCGGCACGCTGGGATTGTTCCTCCTCACCGGCAGTCTTGCATTCGCGGATGGTCACGGCCAGGGAAACGGAAAAGGTAAAGGGCACGAAAAACACGAAAGTGAAAATGCCTCGGTCCGCGAAAACCGCGGCCACGACAAACATTATTACAAGGATCATGACCGCCAGGCCGCGCGGGGCTGGTACGTCGAGCACCAGGGTCATCTCCCGCCGGGTCTGGCCAAAAGAGATCAGTTGCCTCCCGGATTGCAAAGACAGTTGGTGCTGCGCGGCACGCTTCCGCCCGGTCTTCAGAAACGCGTACAACCCGTGCCGCAAGACCTGGAAGTCCGTCTTGCTCCACCGCCGCCCGAGTGCGCGCATGTCTTTATCGGCGGCAACATCGTTCTGCTCAATCGCCGCACCAACCTGGTCGTAGACATCGTCGCCTTCAATTAGCAACGACCTTATCGCACTCCGAAACGCGCACAACCCACCCTTAGCCGTCTAGCGGTGATGCCGCGCCCTTTGTCCTTGTCAAAAATGCGTTCTTCGCTGGTGACAAGCTGAGCAAGCGTGCGCCACTAGTGCGTCATGACCAACGGCTTGAACGTAAGCCCTTTCAAAAATCCCAGACTTAGGCAACCCGAATTCACCAAGCTGTCCAGGTCTGCTTGTCGCCGCAGTAGGTCATTGTAAGTGCGCTGCGTGGCAGGAACCGCGGGATCGGGTATCGTCTCACCGGTCAGGAAAGCGGCGAGTTGCGCTGGTGTCCCCGGACTGCGGGGTGCAATTTGTTTGAACGTTGTGCGTGTCTCGCCGCCATGGCACGCGTTACAAGCAGTTAATGAAAATTGTTGTCTGGCGTCATTATTGTTGATTGTCGCGGGCCCGTTCCAAAAATCGAGTTGGTCTATTGAAGAACCACCAAGGAAGTGTGTAGTGCCAGGGAATTTTAGCGGAACAATGTTTGTTCCCGCGACTAGCGAAGCTTCGTTCGCATTTATATAGTCTCTCACCACCGGTGTGTTGTTCACGCTGGAGTCGGCGGTTTGCTTCACCACAACCTGCTGGAGTTGGCCCGGCGCGACCACATGAAATTCTCTCAATTCCCAGACGACTCCACTGAAGGTAATTTCGTTGGTGCGCAGCTGATTGAGTGCACTCCCGTTCGGCTTGCTAGGATTGGCGCCTGCCGAACTGAATTGGTCGGTGATGGATTGCAACAGTACATTGTAGGCAGGTGACCCCAGCGGTTGCGTGGCCAGATTGTGCCACGCCTGCGCCCATGCGTGCAGCTGGCCACACGAGGACTTGTTGATACCATATTCAAAGATGACCGTGAACTGCATCGGACTGCAAGACGCGGAGGGATTCACGGCAGCGAAAACGAACCGGGCCTCACCCGCATTGCCTCCGCCACCATACACAAATTTTCCCTCAGATCTACGCGGTTGACGATAGCCAGAAGCACGAAGGGGGCCTTCGACAAGTCCAGCTTGCCATTTGCCAATTTAGGCCAGGCGTTAATAAAAGGTTGAATGTTGCGAGCTGCTACGGACCAGCCGTTAACCGTTTGCGGAACAGAATATGTATTCAGCCAGTTAAGGACGAAGTCGGAAGGGTCTATTCCAGTCGTGGGCTGGTTCGCCATCTCCGACATCAGGTGCCCGAATGTCCAGATACCCATGGGTACTCCCGCGCTGGAACAGGGATTAAAAGTCCGTGCAGGATCATCGACAATATTCGTGTCGGTGACCATTAGTTCGCGGCTTGGATCAATGCTCGCCGGATTACTTAAAAGGTTATGTAACAACGCTGGATTAAGTTCGACTAATATTCTTCTGCGGTCAAAACTGAGCTTGGGCACTCGTTCCTTCCCTATCAACAGCCGGTTTGCGAACACGGGCACTGTTTTTTCTTCCATCGCCAGGGAAGAGTTTCGTTCCAACTCTTTCTCTAGAGCGTCAAAATCAAGCGCGACCACGCCAGCGTAAGTACTCCCGGATACCCGCTTCAGGCGCGCGGATTGTTCCGCGACACGAATAGCCACGATTTCCTTGAGTCGGCGATCGGGCTGGAATTCGACCGTTAACTTTGCGTTTCGAGACCGCTCTCCAGTCTTCAGGATCTCTACTCTTACGTTTTTAACTGTAGGGGGAATTCTTTTGAACGAAGGATCAAACGCCTTGGTCTCGGCGCAGACTTTTTCACAACTTCCCTCCGTGACGATTACTGTTGGGATTAGGTCCTGTGATTCCTGAGGCGACCTCGAATGCTGAGGCGTTTTGGCAGGCGGTTCCCTTGATTCCTTTGATTGTGCCCGCCCAACAGGTCCCCCCGACAGGAAAACAAGCGCTGTTGCAAGAGAAAAACACAAGCGTAAACTACTGATTGAAGTAGAAGACATGAGCCCGCTCCTTTACGTGCGATGTAACTATCTGAATGATAGATAACCGTCACGTTATATAACCACCTTCTACCATGGCGTCTGGGAGTTGGCAAGTACTGCAAGCTGGTCCATACCGGTGGTAATCCGTCTGCTTTAGTCAGCACACGAAATGCGAGAGCGGTGCCGCAGCCTCTTGTGATTTCCAAAGGCCGCGTTCTTCGTCGTGAACTTTCCTCCGTCCTCCTTATTTGGCGTCTCTCCGCCAGCCGGAGGTTCGATGCGTTGCAGCCGCTATAGGAGCGATTGCCGCATAACGCATGAAGGTAAATTACTTCCGGTTTGCCGACGGCCGGCACGTATTATAGGTCCAAGTATTTTAGGCCAAATATTTTAGGTCAAGGAGCAGGGAGCCGTGACCACGCCTCAGCAAAGAATTCTCACTCCACTCGCCCAATCCGCAGTCCAGATATTTGCCGCCAACGATCGCATGAACCAGATGCTCATCGAACGTCTCAACCCCGCCGCCTGGCGAGCCAAGCCGCCCGGAAACACCCGCACTATCGCGGCCATCTTCACGCACATGCACAACGTTCGTGCCAAATGGATCCGTCTTACTGCTCCGCACCTGAAAGTTCCCCCTCAACTCCACCGCGCGCGCTGCACCCCGCCACAGGCCCGCAAAGGATTAGCCCACAGCGCCGCTCGCTGCGCTGACATGCTGGCTGAAGCGTTCGGAGCCCCACGTACTCTTGGGAATCGTCCCGGCCGCATTCACAAGTTTCACCGCGACGGTTGGGCGCCGCCTTGGCCGGTTGGCCCCGAAATGCTGTGCTACATGCTCGCTCATGAAGCCCACCACCGCGGCCAGGTCTGCATGCTCGCCCATCAACTCGGATTCAAGTTCCCCCACGCAATCGCCGACGGCATCTGGAATTGGGAAAAGCTCTGGAAAGATTGCGGCTTCCCCCGCGGCCCCGGCCACGCCTCCTAAGGCCATACTCATGACTGTCAAAATTTTCAACGTGGCGGCGCGGCAGG
>JALYLI010000041.1 GCA_030774335.1 Acidobacteriota bacterium
TGCGTTGACATCCATGCTGGGCAACGCGGAATTGCTTTTGCTGGAGCCCGGGCAACTTTCTTCGCAGTCGCTGGTGCAGATCAAAACCATGCACAGCATGGCCATGCGGATTAACGAAATCATGCTACGATTCTCATCGCTGGCGAGCGAGATGCGCGAGGCTGAGAAAGCTTCTCAAGCTGAGACGGAAGCGCTGAACACTCCGGCCGTGCCAGGCCGATAGGACCCGTAGTGCGCTCGTAACTCCTTGTTTTACTGGCTTCTTACCTATTTCGGAACAATCCATCCATCAGCCGCAAAGCTGGCCGTTTGCGTGCACCTTTATTCCCCGGATATCTCCCGGAGATTTTCGCTGTGCTGAAAAAAGTGCTGATCGTCGATGATTCGCCCTCGGAAGTTCGGCTGATGCACGGGTTGCTGGAACGCGAGGGTTATAGCCCGGTGGACTTGCATGATGCGGCGCGTATCGAAGAGGCCATCATCCTGGACCGCCCCAACGTCATCCTGCTGGACGTGGTGATGCCGGGAAAAAACGGGTTTCAGGTTTGCCGTGAGCTGAAGGGCCACGACGACTTTAAAACTATTCCGGTAATTCTGGTTACCTCGCGCGACACGCCGAGCGACAAGTACTGGGGCGAGCAACAGGGCGCGGACGGCTACGTGACGAAACCTTTTACTTCGCAGGAATTGTTGAGAGCGGTGCGGCGGTTCGCATGAGGAATTCAGGGGAAGGCATAGGAGTGAACGATTCCGTGGAGATGATTGGGCGATGAATCCGTTTCTGCACCTGGAGCCGCTGGCCGCCGACGAGAGCACGGGAAGTTTGCTGGAAGCGCTTGGTCCGCTGGAAGAGCGCCCCGCGGAATCGCAATACTGCGTGTTTCGCAGCGGGCGCGAGCGCTTTTGCCTGCCGGTGCTGGATGTCGAAGAGGTGCTGGACTGGCCGCTGCTGACGCGCGTGCCGCTGAGTCCCGCTTACCTGGTGGGAATTTTCAATTTGCGGGGCGCGATTGTGCCGCTGATCGACATTGCCATGACCGAAGGCCGACGGGCGGGACTTTTGCCGCGTCACGTGGTGGTGGCTTCGCTGCGGGTGGAAGGCAGCCATGAAATTCTTCGAGTGGGCATTGCCGCCGATGAAGTTATCGGCACGTACTCAGTAAGCAGTGAAGAATTGCTGGAACAAGCGCCTGAAAACGTTCCGCATTGTATCGGAATGTTGCGACACGATGACCGGCTCGCGCTGGTGATTGATTTGCGCAGGCTGCTGGAAGTTTTTCCGGGACCAAGTATTTGATTTTGTGAGCGCATGGCGGGCCATCGGTAACGCGATGGCAAAGATGCGATGCGAAAGATCTTGGAGGAAGTATGAAATCGCGACTGAGTTCCACAATCTGGACGCTGGTTCTGGCCAACGGCATCGTACTTGCCGCGGTGATCGGGCTGGCTTACAGCGCCGGGCGCCAGTCCGGCGGCGCATCTCTGCTTGACTTCGGGGCGCTGCCCAGTAGGGCGAGCGGCGCGGTACTGGTTGCCGTGGCGCTGGCGCTAACGATGGGGATCATCCTGGCGTGGAGGCTCGGCGGCAGTTTGCTGGCTCCCGTGAAGGAGCTGGCCACATTTTCCGAGCGGCTGGCGGTGGGCGATCCGCGCGCGCGCGCGGAAGTGTCTTCGACCAACGAGCTGGGCTACATCGCGGATAACTTGAATCGCGCGGTGGCGAAAGTTTCGAAGGCCGCGAGCAACCAGGAATCAAGCGACGCGCTGCAGCGCAGCATTACGGAATTGCTGACGGTCATCAACCAGGTGGCGCGCGGCGATTTGTCCCTGCGCGGCAAAGTGACCAACGATGCGCTGGGCAACGTGGCGGACTCCGTGAACTACATGCTCGACAGCTTCACGAAGGTGCTGGAGCGCGTGCGCAAGGCGGCCATGGAAGTTACGGCGTGCTCGAACAACATCCTGGTGGCCGCCGACGAAATGCAGGCGGGCGCCACGCAACAGGACCAGGAAATCACCAACACGTCGAGCGCGGTGGAAGAGCTTACGGTGTCGATGAAACAGGTATCCAACAACGCGGAAGCCAGCGCCGAAGCAGCGCGCCGCGCTCTGGACGCCGCAGAACAGGGCAATCGCGCGGTGCGCGACACGCTGGAAGGCATGCAGCGCATCCGCTCTTCGGTGCAGGCCACGGCGAAGAAAATCAAATCGCTGGGGGACCGGTCACTGGAAATTTCGGAAATTATCAACGTGATCAACGACATCACCGAGCAGACCAATTTGCTGGCCTTGAACGCGGCGATCGAAGCGGCGCGCGCGGGCGATGCCGGGCGCGGATTCGCGGTGGTGGCGGATGAAGTTCGCAAACTGGCGGAACACAGCCGCAGCGCCACGAAGGACATCGCGGCGCTGATCAAGGCGATTCAGGCGGAGACGAACGAGGCAGTGGTGGTCATGGAAGAAGGCACCAAGGAAGTGGAAAGCGGGGCAACGCTGGCGGATCAGGCGGGGCGGGCGCTGGACGCCATCTCCAACGTGGTGCGACAGTCCGCGGAACTGGTACAGGAAATTTCGCTGGCTTCCAAACAGCAGGTGCGCGGAACGGAAGGCGTGGCGCACGCGATGCAGATTATTTCGAGCATCACGCGGCAGACTTCGCAGGGCACGCGCGGAACGGTGGCTACCGTCAGCCAGCTGGTGAAATTGTCCGACCAGTTGAACGACGGCCTGGCGCAATTCAAGGCTTCCTCGAAGCATGGCGGCAACAGCCTGCAGGAAGAATCTGAGCAGCGGCCCGTTCCAGTCGGCGCGGCGCGTTAAACCTTTTTCCCGCCCGGGCCAGTGCCGGGGCCGAACGGAATGACCAAGCGTGAGAACCACCAACGGGCGAAATGCAGCAGAGCTCGAACTTAGCGAGCACGAGCTCAGCGAGATCCGCATGCTGATCGAAGGACGCACCGGCATTTGCTTCGACGAATCGCGCGACCGATTCTTCGTCACACGTGTACGCGAACACCTGCAATCGCGGGGGTTCGAGCGCGGTACGGATTTTCTACGGGCGGCGCACAAGGCCAATGTGGAGTATGAGGCGCTTCTGGAGAAATTGCTGACGCAGGAGACGACTTTTTTTCGCTACCCGGCGGTGTACGAGGCGTTTCAGAAGCGGGCTTTACCGGAATTACACATCAAGAAATTCTGGAAGAGTCCGCGGACGTTGCGCATCTGGAGCGCGGGATGTTCCAGCGGCGAAGAGCCTTACTCGATCGCGATCACCATTGCCGATACGTTGTCGTTTGCGGATGCGTGGACGGTCGAGATTCTGGCTACGGACGTGGGACGGATGGCGTTGAAGCATGCGGAAAACGCAATCTATTCAGGGCGCAGTATTTCCAGCGTGAACGAGAAACAGCTAGCGGCACATTTTTCGCCGCTGGAGAAGGGCCAGCAGGTGAAACCGCGGCTGCGCAAGATGGTGAACTTCAGGCAAATGAACCTGGCGAATGCGGTGTACGTGGGCCGCATGGACGTGATTTTCTGCATGAACGTGCTGATTTATTTGTCGGAAGAGCGGCGGCGCGAGCTGGTACAACGCTTTTACGACACGCTGGAGCCGGGTGGTTATCTTTTTCTGGGGCATTCCGAATCGATTTCGAAGATGCCGGTAAAGTTTCAGGCCATCGTGCTGAACGATTGCATTCTGTATCGCAAGCCTACCGCTGAAGAACTGCAGAAAACGGAACTGGCCACGGAGGGACGCGCGTGAGCACCCCGCAACGCGAAGGCATCGAGCTGTTCCTTCAGGAGGCGTCGGAGCACCTGCAATACCTGCGCGAGTACGTGGGAATTTTGCAGGAAGCGGAACCGCGCCGCGAAGATCTGGAGCGTTTATACATTGCCGCGCACACGCTGGGTGGCACTTCGGCGAGTTATGAATTTCCGGGATTCGCTGGAATTGCTTCCAAGCTGGCGCACGTATTTCAATACGCGTTGAATGCGCCGCTGGGCGACGAACTACACGGGCCGTTGGCAGAGTTTTTGTCTGATGGAATTTCGCTGCTGGAAGGCGATTTACTGGAAATCAGCGATACGGGTTCGGAAACGTTTGACGAGATTCACGCATTCAAAGAGCGCTATCGCTTTGCCTTTC
Organism: Acidobacteriota bacterium; assembly: GCA_030774335.1. Classification (GTDB taxonomy): domain Bacteria; phylum Acidobacteriota; class Terriglobia; order Acidiferrales; family UBA7541; genus Acidiferrum. Next base: position 4,148 of record JALYLI010000041.1, read on the forward strand.
CGGAACCGCAACCGACGAATCCTTACTATGAATCGCAGCCTTCGGCTTCCAGCGCGGAAGACAGCGCGGCGAACCTCGCTGCAGCCAGCGGGACAGGTTCCTATTTTGATGTGTTGCCATGCGATGATGAGGTTTCCGCGGAGATTCTGGATTTTTTCCAGCCAGAGGCGGAAGAACATTTACAAATTGTCAGCGATTGCCTGATTTCGCTGGAAGGCAACAACAACCCTGAGGAGATCAACAAGCTTTTCCGCGCGATCCATACGATTAAAGGTTCGGCAGCGCAAGTGGGATTGAAACGGCTGGGCGCCATCGCACATCGTGTGGAGGATCTGATCGGGCGCTTGCGAGATGGGGAGATCGAGCCTTCACCTGCGGTCGTTGATCTTTGCCTGGAATCCGTTGATGTATTGAAGAAAACGCTCCACAAACAGTGGGCTGACGAGCTGGAGCTGCGCGCCGGGGTTGATTCCCTGCTAGGGCGCATTGCGGAATTTGCTCCGGTGGAAGCGGAAGAAATTGAGTCCGCCGCTTTGGCAGGCATGGCGAGCAACGAGCAATCGGATACCGCGCCGGCTGAAGTCAAGGCACGTGTGAAGCAACAGGTAGCCGCAAAGCTCCCGCTCAATCCGACCGCCGCGGTTAAATCCGTGCGCATTGCTCTCGATCGCCTCGACCGGATGATGAATACCGTCGGCGAACTCGTGATCAACCGCACGCGCATGGTCGGCCGGGTTGCCGAACTTGAGAAACTGGTGGACACCCTGGGCTTCTCGAAGGAGCGCCTGCAGGGGAAAGTTTCCGAGTTCCAGGACAAATACGAATTCAATCGCATCAACCCGCAAATCCAATCGGCCGACTGGAAAAACAGCAATACCGCCACACAACGGCTGACCAGCGCCGCCGCGGGCGATACGTCGTTCTGGTCGGACTTCAGCGAACTGGAGATGGACCGCTACGACGATTTCAACATTTTGTCGCGCTCCATGGCGGAGATTTCCGCGGACGTGAACGAAGTGCTATCGCAGCTGCAGGGATTTATCGGGCGCGTGGAGGGCGACATCGATGAGTTCACCAAGCTGGCTCATCACCTGCAGGATGAATTTACCGCGGCGCGCATGGTGCCGATAGGCACGCTGTATTCGCGGTTGTCGCGGGCGGTTCGCGACGCGGCGAAGTCCGCCGACAGGCAGGTGGATCTGGATCTGGCGGGGAGCGAGACGGAACTGGACAACAGCATCATTCAACAAATTTCAGATCCGCTGGTACATCTAGTGCGCAATTCCGTGGCCCACGGAATTGAACCCACGGGAGACCGGATCGCAGCGGGCAAACCGGAGATCGGTAGAGTCAGCCTGCGCGCCTATCATCGCGGGAACCACATTTATATTGAAGTGCAAGACGACGGGCGCGGCATCGACTATGCGCGCGTGCGGCAGAGCGCGATCGAGCGGGGGCTGGTTTCCGCAGAGACGGCTGAGCGGCTGACCGAGCGGGATTTGCGCGAGATGCTTTTCCGTCCAGGTTTTTCAACGGCTCCAGTGAAGACGGAACTGGCGGGGCGCGGCGTGGGACTGGATGTGGTGCGCGCCAACCTGAACACGCTGAATGGCGAAATAGACATTCAAAGCACTACGGGCAGCGGCACAACGTTTACATTGAAGGTTCCACTGACTCTGATTATCTCGCCGGCGTTGTTTGTGCGTTGCGGGTCGACGAGTTTTGCTTTGCCACTGGCAGTGGTGGAAGAAATTCGGCGGCTGCGTGCTGATGAGATTGAAGACGTGGGCGGAAAGCTTCTGACCAAGGTGCGCGACGTAGTGACGGAAGTGGTGCGGCTGGACAGCTACCTGGGGTTGCCGCCGCTGGAAGCGATTAATGGCTACTTCCACATGGTGGTGGCCAATGCTGGGAATCGCCAGATCGGTTTGGTAGTTGAAGAAGTCCTAGGCAAGGACGAAATCGTTATCAAGAACCTGGGCGAATATTTGCGACGCGTAAAACTTTTCCCGGGCACGACCATCGCTCCCGACGGCAGCCTGATTCTGCTGCTGGATTTGAATCGCATGGTGGCAACGGAACCGACGGAGCGTCGCACTTTACAGGCGTCCGCGGGCGCGGCGCGCATTTTTGCGCCGGGTTCGGCGGCGGTGGCCCGTGGAACGATACCGAGTGAGGCCATTGATCGCGTGGTGCAGGAGCGGCTTATCGTGGTGGCCGACGACTCCATCAGCGTGCGTAAATTTGTGGGCCGCATGCTGGAGAAGAACGGCTACGTGGTGAAACTAGCCGCGGACGGACTGGAAGCGACGGAACTGGTTGTGCAACACGGTTGCCACCTGGTGATTACCGACCTGGAAATGCCGCGCATGACGGGTTACGAATTGATGGTGCAGTTGCGGCAGAACGCCGCGACACGGCGCATCCCGGTGATGGTGGTTACATCGAGGGCAGGAGCCAAGCATCGCGATCGCGCGATGAAAGAAGGCGCTGCGGCGTTTCTGACCAAGCCGGTGCAGGAAGATCAACTCATCGCCGCGGTCGAACAACTGATGGGGCAAGTTTCCGGAAAGGAAGCGGAACGGACGCCCGTTCCGGTGTCCTAAGCGAGCATGGCCACGGAAACACAAAAGGAGATTCGCGTGCTGATCGCGGACGACTCCGCGTTCATGCGCAAAGTATTGGAGACTATTTTAGTCACCGACGAGAAAGTGCACGTGGTGGGGCACGCCAAAGACGGCCGCGAAGCAGTGCGGCTGGCGGAATCGCTGAAGCCCGACGTCATCACCATGGATATCAATATGCCGGTGATGGATGGGCTGCAGGCCACTGCGGAAATCATGAGCACGAATCCGCGAGCGATTGTGATCGTGAGTTCGGAATCGCGGCAAGGGGCTGCCAGTACCTTACGCGCGCTGGAACTGGGCGCGATTGAATTTGTGGCTAAGCCGTCGAGCGGAATCGATCTGGATATGCACAGTGTGCGCGAAGATCTGCTGCGCAAGGTGCGCATGGCGGCGAAAGTGCGGGTGGTGCGAACCGCTTCGCGCAGCGGCGCGGAAATTAAACATGGTGACGGCAGCGCAATTCCTCCGTTGCCGGTGATGGCTCCGCGGTCCCCGGCGAGCGCCAGCTCGAGATATGACCAGCGCTTCCCTGTTGTGGTACTGGCGGCGTCCACGGGCGGCCCGGCGACGGTGATGCGGCTGGCGCCTGGCTTCACTCGGGATTTTCCAGCGGCAATCATTCTGGTGCAGCACATGCCGGCGGCGTTCACTACGCAATACGCCGCGCAGCTTGCGGAGTTCACCGGGACGCGTGTGAAGGAAGCAGAGAACAACGAATCGCTCACGCCGGGGACATTTTATATTTGCCCCGGCGGGCAGCATTTGCGCGTGTTGTCCAGCGGACGCATTCAACTGGATGGCAGCAGCGGCCGCATCGGCGGATATCTGCCCAACATTGATATCACCATGGAAAGTGTAGCGGATTTCGCCGGCCCGTTGAGCATCGGCGCGGTGCTGACGGGCATGGGGATCGACGGCGCGGCCGGAGCAGCGGCGATCAAAGCGGCGGGTGGCATGGTGCTCGCGCAGGATGAAGCCACTTCCGTAATTTTTGGAATGCCCGCGGAAGCGATCAAGACCGGCGCGGTGAGCCAGGTTTTGGGAATTGACGATATTTATTGCGCGATTGAGAAACAAGTGCTGGCTATCTGCCGCATCGCTCCCGTGGGAGCGCGCTGATGCAATTTCCCGCTGCGAGCAAAACGCCAGCGATGCGCACGGAGCAGATCATCTTGTTTCGTGTCAGCGGACAGTTGTTTGCAGTGTCCTCTGGCTCGGTGCAAGAAGTTCGCAGCGTGGACAGCCTGGCAGGATCGGCCACCGAAATAACCGCGCCAGGGCTGAAGAAAGTTCGCCACATCGTGCGGCGCGGCGACAAGTCACTTTTTGTAGTGAACGGAGCGCTGCATTTTGGATTGCCGCTGACTTCCGGGTTGCTGGTGTTTGTGCTGCGGCGCACGCGCACGGCTTTGCTGGTTGATGGCATCGAGAAGATGACGACCATGACGCGGTTGCAGGCGCTGCCACAGGCGTTCTGCAATGAAGAGCGGAACTGGTATCGCGGGGTTACCTCTCTGGACCAAAACGTTGTGCCGGTGGTGAAACCTGAAGGATTTCTAACTTCGGAAGAGATTGCTTTGCTGGAAGGCACGGTTAATCCCGGGCGCATCGGTGCTATGGCGGCGGGCAGCTCAACAGGATTAACTCATGACTTTGTGGAATGACGATGGCAAACAGTCTTTCGTGCTGCTGAGGCTGGGGGAGCGGCGATTTGCGATGGTTTCGAACCAGATAGCCGAGCTGGTCGCGCCCAGCCGGGTATTTCGATTTCCGCACCGCACGGAAAACATCGAGGGCGTGATCCTGCGGCGCGGGCGCATCGTGCCGGTCTGCGACGTAGCGGAGAAACTGATCGGCAAGAACCTGCTGACACGCCGCTTCTACCTGATCGCGGTGCGAAACTACGGCGGGAAATCCGAGTGGGTGGCGCTGCCGGTCACCGGAGAATGCGAATTGATTGACGCGGAAATGTCGCCGTCATCGGAAGCGGATGCGCCGCACGTGGCGGGCTGGATTTCGCACGGTGGAGATGTGATCGAAGTGCTGAACATCGATGCGTTGACTCCGGGTCCGGCTTCCGATGCGCCGGTGCGCGCGCCGCTGGAGTTGCAGGTGGCCGCGACATGATGATTGGCGGGCGCCCTGCGAAAATTTTGATGATTGACAGCAATGTGTACTTTTCGAAGCGCGTTGGAGATGCATTGAGGCGCGAAGGATTTGAAGTGGTCTCCGCGAGCCAGGCGGCATTTGCTTTGACGACGCTGGAGTACGACATGCCCGCGGCGGTTTTATGCGCTACGAACATGCGGGAGATGGGCGCACTGGAAATCGCGGGGATTATTCACGCCGATCCGAAAAACGCGGCGTTGCCAGTGATCGCCGTGGGGGATGGAAATCAGCGGGGACTCATGGAATCCTTCCAGGCCGGTTGTGATGACTACATTGACCGGCATCGTTCTCCGACAGCCATCGCCGCGCATGTAAAACAAATTATCGTGAGTAAGGCGGACGGATTTTTGCCCACGCAGATGCTGGAGCAGTCCGACACCAGCCTCAGTGGCAGCCTGGAACATCACGATCTTCCCGGAGTGATGCAGATGCTGGGGCACGCGCGACAGACCGGTGCTTTGCACATCAACGCGGGCAAAACGGACGCGTTGCTTTTTTTCGATGCGGGAGAAATCACGCACGCGGAAAGCGGGAATCTGTTTGGCGATGAAGCGGTGATTCACATTTTGAAAAGCGTACAGGGCGGCAATGGTATTTACAAATTTGTGTACGGAGCAACTTCTTTGCAGCGCACAGTGCTGCGAACGGCCACTGACCTGATGCTGGATGCCATGCGTGAATTTGACGAAGGAATGCACGACCTGGCGGATAGGACCGCACCATGAGCGAAGAAGCGCTGACCATGCCGCGGCCGGGCGCGAGTGCCGGCGATAATGCGGGCGAAAATACGGGCGACAGCGTTGTTGTTACCGCGCCGGAAGTTCCCGTGAAGCGCGCACCCACCGTTTATTTCATCGACGACAGCGCCACAATGCGCGAAGTGATCAAGATTGCGTTCCGGCGTGAAAATATGAATGTGATTACCTGCGGGGATGCGGCTTCGGCGCTGGCGCAATTCGAACAAAATCGCCCGGACGTGGTGATTACCGACGTGATCATGCCGGACCAGGATGGCTACGCGGTTTGCAGCCAGATAAAGCAGAACCCGGAACTGGGCGGGATACCGGTGGTGCTGATGTCCGGCGTGGTGAACAAAAGCGTGGCGGACAAGGCGGTTGCCGTGAAGGCCGACGAATTGATTCGCAAGCCATTTCAGCCGCAGGAATTGATTGGTCGGGTGAAAAGCTTGCTGGCTCCGAAGAATGTACCGACGGTGGCAGCGCGAGAGCGAAGTGGCTCAGAGGCACTGCAGAGTTTGTTCGCGCCGCCGGCCCCGGTAGCGCCCTTGCCGGCGGTGCCGGCACACGAAGCGCCAATTGAAACAGCGTGGCCGCGCGCGCTTGCGGAGGCCTTCACGCCATTGCTCCAGCCCTTCTCTTCTAACGCGGTACAACCGCCTGTCAATAACGGGGTGCAGGCGCGACCACCACTGGGATGGCAAGCGCCGACCTCGGAGACGGCGGGCGCACAAAGCAACCATCCAGCTCCGGCATCATCGGCGGAAGTCGCTAAACTGCGCGGCGAAATTGCGCGTGTGGAATTGCTGGTTAGAAAACTGCAGAGCGAACTTCAACTTGAACGCGAATACAATCTGGCGCTTGAGCAACAAATTCGCACGCTGATAGCCTCGAGTTAGAATTCAAGTAAATAAAACCTCATGTTGAAGTCGTTTTGTAGCTCGGAACGGCTGCCGGACGCTTAGTTTGTTCGCGAGCCGGTCAGAATTTCCTGCACCGCTCGTAGAATCAACGCCCTACTGAATGGCTTCGTCAACAACTTGATGGCCGCATCTGATTGCGCCGCTTCGACGGCCGCGTATTCGCTGTAACCGGACATAAAAATTACTTGCAGGCCCGGGCGCTTTTCGACGATGAGGGTGGCCAATTCCTGGCCACTTATGCCCGGCATCACCATATCGGTAACCAGCAGGTCGATGGCGCCAGAATGCTGTCCGGCGAGGCGCAAAGCATCAGCCCCATCGCGAGCTTCAAGCACCGTGTAGCCGCCTGATTCCAGGAATTCGCGGGCGACTTCGCGGACTTCCTGCTCGTCTTCGGCGAGCAGAATCGTTCCAGATCCGCGAGGAGCTTCCCAGGACACCGGCGGCAGCGCTTGATCCTCCGGCTGGTCCACGCGGGGCAGATAAATCTTGAAGGAAGTTCCTTTGCCAAGTTCGCTGTACACCCAGACGTAACCGCCGCTTTGCTTCACGACGCCGTACACGGTCGCCAATCCCAGGCCGGTGCCTTTTCCTTGCACCTTGGTGGTGAAGAAGGGTTCGAAGATGCGAGCCTGAGTTTGCGCGTCCATACCAGTGCCGGTGTCGGAAACGGCGAGCAGCACGTAGCGGCCGGGTGGGACCAAGGGATGGGCCGAGCTGTAGGCGTGATCGAGTTCGGCGTTGGAAGTTTCGATCAGTAATTTACCGCCATTGGGCATGGCGTCGCGCGCATTGACGGCGAGGTTCATGAGGATTTGCTCCATCTGACTGGCGTCGGCGCGAATCACGCCCAAATCCGCGCTGGTTTTCAGCACCAGCTCGATCTGTTCACCAATCAGGCGGGGCAAGAGCTTGCCCATTTCTTCGACGACGACGTTTATGTTCATCACGCGCGTCTGCAACACTTGCATGCGACTGAAGGCGAGGAGCTGGCGAGTGAGAGTGGTGGCGCGATCGGCGGCGCGATCGATTTGTTCGATTTTTCTCGCCGCCTGGGGGGGAATGGGAATCACGCTGAGCAGCAGTTCCGTGTGGCCTTTGATGACGGTGAGCAGATTGTTGAAATCGTGGGCGACGCCGCCCGCGAGTCTGCCAACAGCTTCCATTTTTTGCGCCTGACGCAACTGTTCTTCGAGGGCCTGGCGCTCGCTGACGTCTTGAGCGACCACCAGCCTTACCGGCCGGCCATTGTAATCGAGACGATGGGAGATCGTTTCGACTGCGAAAATTCGGCCGTCTTTTTTGCGATGTTTGAAGACGCCGTGATACTCCTCCATAGTGTTCCATTCCTGCTGGAGCTTGCGTATGGCAGCGTGCTCTTCCGGCGGCCGTATGTCGAGAATGGATAAGTGGGCGAATTCTTCGGCGGAGTAACCGTACTGGCGCACGGCGGCATCGTTGACCTGGACAAATTTCAGCGTATCGGTATCGAAGACCCAGGTAGGAATGGGGTTGTGGGAAAACAGCAGCCTAAAGGTAGATTCGCTCTGGCGCAAGGCGTCTTCCGCGGCACGCCTTTCGATGGCAAGAGCAATATGTCCGCCGACGGAATCGAGAAATTCGAGGTCGCGGATGTCGTAGGCGTTTTGATTTTCGTAGTGCTGCACCACCAGCACGCCGATGGTGGCGGTGGGAGTTTTGAGCGGCACACCGAGCCACGCCGGCGATGGCGAACCTACCAACTCAACGTCGCCATTGCCGGCGAGGCGATCGAATTCAGATTGCGGAATCAACATGCCGCGGCCGGTGCGAAACACGAATGCTGTGCAGCTTTTGCCGACGCGCTGGGGCGGAGGAGCCACGTCGAAGCGGTCCGCGAAGAAGGGAAAATGGAAGGAGTCTCCGCTGGCGTCATGCAGGGCGATAAAACAATTTTCCGCGTACAGAACCTTTTTCAAGGCTTGATGGATGTGTTGCAGCAACTGGTCCAGGTTGGAAGTTTCGTTCAGGGCGTGAATGACCTGGAAGATTACCTGACGCTCGGCTTCCATGCGCTGCAGAGCGGTGATATCCAGCAGGCTGACCACAATTGCGGCATCGTGATTAGGATGTCGACGGGCCTCGGCGTCAAACCAGCGCCAAGTGCCGTCCGCGCTGCGCAGGCGACAACGAACGTTAATCCTGGATTCCAGTTTAGCGCTCAGGCGTCTGAGCACCGCGCTAAAGAGGTCCAAATCATCATCATGGATCAGTTCGGCGATGGATTTGCCGGTAATTTCCAGCGGAATGCGGTCCAGAACTTCCCACAACGCTGGATTAACAAAGAGCAAGGCGCCGTCCACATCGAAAACGGCGACGAGTTCGCGCACGCATTCGAACAGCGCGGAAAGCGAGTCTTTACCGCTGACGATGTCGAGGTCCGAAGAAAGCGGATGGGACATGAATCTCGTTTAATGTTTATTTATGACGCCTGAAGAATGTAATCGTCAGGCAGACATACAAAAGGCACACTTCATGATAGGAGTAATTCGGCGGAACACGAGAAAACATCAGTGAAACCGGCGCGAATTGATGACTGTACTGAAGGACAGGCAGGGTCGTTCGGGTGATGGCGCGTTAGCCGGAGATGGGCGATGATACCGGCCTGATTTTCCGACCTTGAGGAGAACATGGAAATGCATGAGACCTGGAAGGACATGTTTGCACTGGGCTTGCCGCTGGCGGAGAAGATTCTTCGACCTGTATTTGTTTACGCTTTTCTGGTTATCAGCCTGCGGTTGTCGGGGAAGCGCGAACTGGTGCAACTGAATCCGTTCGACCTGGTGGTGTTGCTGACGCTGTCTAACACCGTGCAGAACGCCATCATTGGCGACGACAATACCGTCAGCGGAGGGATCATCGGCGCGACTTCGCTGCTGGTTTTGAATTACCTGGTGGTGCGTTTTCTTTACGGCCACAAAAGACTGGACCAGTTGGTGGAAGGCCGGGCCGATGTCCTGATCGAAAACGGCCGGATCAATTTACCGAGACTGGAAAAAGAACTTATCAGCCCGACACAGTTGGAGGCCGCGGCACGCAAACAGGGATTCGAATCGCTGGAAGAGGTGCAGAAATGCGTCCTGGAGCCCGGGGGAACTCTGACTTTTGTGGGCAAGAAACCGGCTTCCGATGATTTGCGCCACCAGGAAGTGGTGGAACGGCTAAAAAACCTGATGGAAGAAGTGGCGCGTCTGCGAGACGCGTTGCCGCCCGCGAACGCGTAAGCATGTCTTTTACGGCAAAGAGTTTTTAGCGCAAATGGATAAGAAAGCCGGTGGCGGCGAAGACGAGACCCACCGCAGCGACCAAGAGGCCGGCAAACCAGAATCCTTTGCGCTTGGTCAGCAGCGTGATGGAACAGATGACCAGGCCGATCTCGAGCAGGGCCTCGCCGCCATCGAAGCGGTCCGCGCGGCGGCTGATGGTGTCGCGCTCTTTTTCCAGGTCTTTCGCTTTTTCGCTGATATTTTCCTTGTCGCCGCTGTAGCGTTCCACCTCTTTGGCGTATTTTTCCTGGAGCTTAGCATTCTTCTCCTGGTCCAGCGGCGTGATGGCGCCGAGGAGGTCCACCATGCCCTGCATTTCGTGCAGGCGGATATTCTTGGCCTGATAGAAAGCCCACTGATCGGTGGCTTGCGATTGCAGCAACAGCTCTTCGGTGTGCGCGCGATGCCCGAGCAAAGTTACTGCCGCGACCAGTACGGCAAGAATGGAGATCGTCAAAGAGACGGGCAGCACCAGCGGGTGATTCTCGTGTTCCACTTCTGGTAACTCAAAACCCTCAGGCATTGCGGTGGTTCTCCTTTTGTCGAATGCTTAAATGAGAATACTCAAGATTGAAACGAAGCGCGGGCGGCGGCAATGGTGCGCTCGATATCGGCGTCGGTGTGCGCCGCGGATACGAAGGCAGCCTCGAATTGCGAGGGCGCCAGGAAAATACCCTGCTCCAGCATGTTGCGGAAAAACTTTCCGTAGCGATTGGTATCGGATTTTTTGGCATCGTTGTAGTTACGCACGGGGTCGGGCGTAAAAAACAGCGTGGCCAGGGAACCGATCGCGTTGACCTGAACTTTAACGCCGGCGTTGGCGGCCGCGTCGCGAAGTCCGTCGGCGAGACGTTTTGCCCGCTTCGCAATTGCTTGGTAGAAACCTGGCAGCGCCAGCTGTTTTAAAGTCGTGATACCCGCGCTCATGGCGAGCGGATTACCCGCAAGCGTTCCTGCCTGATAAACCGGGCCGAGGGGCGCAACGTTATTCATGAATTGCGCGCGGCCGCCATAGGCGGCGACCGGGACGCCTCCTCCGATAATTTTTCCGAAGGTGGTGAGGTCCGCTTCGATACCCATCAATTGTTGCGCCGCGCCGTTATGCAGGCGAAAGCCGGTGATGACTTCATCGACGATGAGAAGCGCAGCATTTTTTCGCGAAATATCACGGAGGCCGGCGAGGAACCCGGCCTCGGGAAGAACCACGCCCATGTTTGCGGCGATGGGTTCCACGATGATGGCGGCAATTTTGTTTTTGTGCTGCGCGAAGATTTGTTCAACGGCGTGCAGATCGTTGTAGGGGGCGTTCAAGGTTAACGCCGCGAGGGCTTGCGGAACGCCGGGACACTCCGCGATTCCGAGAGTGGCGAGGCCAGAGCCAGCCTGCGAAAGAAAACTGTCGGAATGGCCGTGGTAATTGCCTTCAAATTTCAGAAGCAGGTCGCGCTTGGTCAGGCCGCGCGCGAGGCGCAGCGCGCTCATGGTCGCTTCGGTGCCGCTGGAGACAAAACGAATTCTCTCGATGAACGGAGCAGCGCGGGTGATGAGCGTGGCCAGTTCGACTTCCAGTTCGGTGGTGGCTCCGAAGCTTGTTCCCTTGCGGGCCTGATCGGATATGGCCGCGGTCACCGCCGGATGCGCGTGGCCGAGCAGCATCGCACCCCAGGAACAAACGTAATCGAGCAGCTCGTTGCCGTCGGCGTCGTAGAGGAATTGGCCCTGACCGCGCTCGACGATAAAGGGCTCGCCGCCGACGGAGCGGAAAGCGCGGACTGGGCTGTTGACGCCTCCGACGAGCACCTGCTCGGCGCGTTTGAAAATTTCGCGCGAACGGCTGCTTTCGCGTTTTTGCTTTGTCGGGGATGGGACGGGATTCATAACGTTGCTCGCAAATTAATCACGTCTTCAGCCATCGCGCCGCATCCTTGGCATGATACGTCAGGATAATTTCCGCACCGGCGCGCTGGATGCTGGTGAGAATTTCCATCACGACGCGCTGCTCGTCGAGCCAGCCTTTGTGGACCGCGGCTTTCACCATGGCGTATTCACCGCTGACGTTATAAGCCGCGACGGGAACGTCGAATTCGTCGCGCACGCGCCGGATGACATCGAGATAGGACAGGGCGGGCTTGACCATGACCATGTCGGCGCCCTCTTCCAGGTCCAATTCCACTTCTCTGAGAGCCTCGCGCGCATTGGCGGGATCCATCTGGTAGCCACGGCGATCGCCAAATAGCGGCGTAGATTGCGCGGCTTCGCGGAAGGGACCGTAAAATCCCGAGGAATATTTGGCGGCGTAGGCGAGGATGGAAATGTTTTCGAATTTGTGTTCGTCGAGGGCTTCGCGAATTACGCCGACGCGGCCGTCCATCATGTCGGAAGGGGCGATAATATCGGCGCCGGCGCGGGCGTGAGAGACGGCTTGCTGCGCGAGAATGGCGAGGGTGGCGTCGTTATCGACTTCTCCGTTTTCGATGACGCCACAATGGCCGTGGTCGGTGTATTCGCACAGGCAAACGTCGGTGACCACGAGCAGTTTCAGTTTAGCTTTGCGGATGGCTTCTATGGCACGCTGCACAACGCCGTTTGCCGCTATCGAACTGGCGCCACGCGGGTCTTTTTTCTCTGGAAGGCCGAACAAAATCACGCCGGGGATGCCCAGGGATTCCACTTCGCGGCATTCTTCGACAATTTCATCGGCGGATTGCTGAAAAACACCGGGCATGGAGGCTATCTCCTGCCGAACTTTTTGCCCGGGGCAGACGAACATCGGATAGATCAAGCCGGCCGCGGTTAAGCGCGTTTCGCGCACCAACCCGCGCATGGCTTCGTTGCGACGAAGGCGTCGCGGGCGATGAGTTGGAAAACTCATTCCTGGAGCGCCCCTGCCGCGGAAACTTTCATCGCGCTCGCGAAACGCATTGCTAATGCGGCAATCACCGCGTCCACGGTGGTATCGCCGGCCACCACACTTTTATGGACGCCGCTTTGCTTGAGGGCATGGGCGGTAATCGGACCAACGGCGGTAATGGCCAGCTGATGTTGTAATTGCCGCATCACGGTTTCGCCCACGAGGCCCGCAAAATGTTCCACGGCGGTCGGGCTGAAAAATAGAATTGCGTCGGCTTCGCCGTTCACAATCTGGGCGACTTTTTCCCGGTCGAGATTGACCGGCACCACGGTGCGATAGGCGATGGCTTCTGTAACATAGGCGCCATACTCTTTTAGAAGCCTGGGCAAATCCGGATTGGCGCGATCGCTGCGCGGCAGAAACACAGTTTGGCCACGCAGGCGTTCGCGGAGTTCATGCGCCAGCGCCGCGCCACTGTGGGTCTGCGCCTGGTAATCGATGAAAAATCCCGCGCGCTCCGCGGCGGCGGCAGTGGCAGGGCCGACGGCTGCGGCTCGTGAACGGCGGCCGGCAACGTTTCTCAGATTGCCGCGCAGGCCAGCACGTTTTACTACCGCGCGCACGGCATTTTCACTGGTGAAAATAATCCAATCGAAAGTTTCCAATTGATGCAGAGCGGCGTCCATAGGGCCGTAATCTTCGGGGGCGGCGAAGGCTACCAGCGGAAGTGAATCGGGTATGGCGCCAAGCGTGGTGAGCTTCTCAATCAGCTCCACACTTTGGCGCGGCGCGCGGGTGATGACTACGCGTTTGGCAGCCAGAGTAGATAGTGCGGTTTTATCCACGCTGGCGGCCTACTTCCTCCAGGATGGATTGCGCGCCGGCGTCGATCAGCATGCGGGCCATCCGTTCGCCAAGTTCCGCGCTTTTTTCCGGGGCTCCGGTAAGACGCTGCTTCACGTATTGAAGACCGTCCACGGAAGTGACGCAGGCTTCGATGACCATCTCGCCGCGCTCGATGCGGGCCCATGCTCCAATGGGCACCTGACAGCCGCCCTGCAAAGCTTTCAGCAAAGCACGCTCCGCGATGATGGAAGAACGCGTCTCAGCATCATCCAATTTTGCCAAAAGATTAGGGGTTTCGTCATCGCCGAGGCGCGTTTCGACAGCGATGGCCCCCTGGCCAACCGCGGGCATAAACACATCCGGTGAGAATGTTTCGGAAATGCGGTGGCTCCAACCGAGGCGGTCGAGTCCGGCTTTGGCGAGGACGATAGCATCGTACTGGCCGTCGCCAACTTTGCGAAGGCGGGTATCCACATTACCGCGCAGTTCGCGAAGATCCAGGTCCGGGCGCAAGTGTAAAAGCTGCGCCTGGCGCCGGAGGCTGCTGGTCCCTACGCGCGCGCCGCGCTTCAAATTTGCGAGAGTGGAGCCGGTAGCGGAAATCAAGCAGTCGCGAATATCGTCGCGCCGGCAAACGGCAGGAAAGGTCAGGCGTGAGGGAGTTTCGGTGGGGATGTCTTTTACGCTGTGCACGGCAAGGTCGATGGACTCGTCCAGCAGCGCTTCTTCCAGTTCCTTGATGAAAATTCCCTTGCCGCCAATCTGTGTCAGCGGGGCCTGCGGCATTTTGTCGCCGGACGTTTTGATGATGACTATCTCGGCTTCGATGCCGGCCAGCGCGAACAATTGTTTGCGCACCGATTCCGCCTGCCATTTGGCCAGCAGGCTGCCGCGCGTGCCGATGCGCAGATTCCTCACTGCTTCTCCCGGTTGGAGAGAAACAAATCGCGCAAGGCTTCGACGTTCTGGATTTTACGGCGTAATTCTTTTTCTCCGCGAAGGCGTTCGGCGGGTTCCAGCAATAACTTTTCCAGCAGTTCGCCCATTAAGTTTTCCATACGCTGGCGGTCATCGGCGTTGAGATGCTTCATGGATTCCATGCGGTCGCGGATGAAGGAAGCGCGTTCTTCCTGGAGGCGCGCGCGCAATTCATCAACCAGGCCAACTAACTGCACGCTGGCCTGCCAGGACAGGAATTTACCGACGTGCTCTTCGACAATGGTTTCCGCTCGCGGGATTTCGCTTTCACGCACGGCACGGGATTGCTGCACGATACCGCCGAGGTCGTCGAGATTGTACAGGTATACGTTGTACAGTTCGGCCGCGGCAGGATCGATGTTACGCGGCAGTCCCAGGTCCATCAGGAACAGTGCGCGGTTGCCACGTGCGGACATGGCTCGTTCCAGAATGTTGCGCTCGAGCACCGGCGCTTCCGTGGCTACGGAGGAGACGATCATGTCGGGAGATTGCAGCGCGGCGTCCCATTCGCCCCAAGGCATCACCGTGCCGCGATATTCGGCCGCCAGCGCGTCGGCGCGCTCGCGCGAGCGGTTCATGATCAAAAGTTTGGTGATGCCGCGGTCGCGCAATTGCGCCATGACCTGTTCACTTATGGCGCCAGCTCCCAGGACCAGTGCGGTGCGTTGGCCAAGTTTGCCGAAAATTTTCTCCGCCAATTTCACGCCGGCGGAAGCAACCGACATGGGCCGGGTGCCGAGCTCGGTTTCGGAGCGGACGCGCTTCCCTACTTCCAGCGCGGCCTGAAACATGCGATTCAGTACGGGGCCGGTGGCGCCTTGTTCGTGCGCGAAGCGGTAGGCTTCCCGGACCTGGCCGAGGATTTCAGCTTCGCCGAGAAGCATGGAGTCGAGGCCTGCGGATACGCGGAAGAGGTGGCGGACAGCGTGGCGATCGTAGTGGTGGTACAACGAAAGGCCCAGCAAATCGGGGCGAACTTCGTGGAATTCGCTGAGGAAAGAGGAGAGACCGGCGGCGCATTCGTGGGAGGCTTCGGGAGGGACGCCGTAGACTTCGCTGCGGTTGCAAGTGGAGAGAACCAGGGTCTCTTCGAGGATGCCGCGAGAACGCAGCTCAGTGGCGGCGCGGCGGGCCTGCTCGGCGGTGAACGCGACGCGCTCGCGCACCTCTACCGGCGCGGTGCGATGGTTTAAACCGACGAGAACAATTTCCATCCGGCTCGCCACGTCTCCCAAACTTATCCGAGAACCGCTGTCAATCCCTACCTACGCTTAGAAGTATCTATGACTGTGAGACAGATACAGATTCACGACGGTGAAACTCATGACCACCACGAAAAAGTTGAAGACACAGAGCTTGGAAGCGCGCGCTCCACGCCACGCGGTGGTACGCGCCAACTGGAAATAAAGCAAATAAAGAAACAGCACCACCAGGGTAATCACGTATTTGGGATCGTAAAACCAATACTGCCCGGTCAGGCGGTCGACCCAGATAAAGCCAAGAACGGTTCCAATGGCGATGGAAATCACACCGACCAGGACGCTGGAGTGGCTCATGCGTTCGAGAAGTTCCAGCGAGGGCAGGCGCCAAACCACGTTGCTTAGTTTGCGGCTGCGGAGTAGACGCTCTTCGCTGAGATAAATCAGGCTAAGGACAAAAGATAAGGCGAAGGCGGCATAGGCGAGAATACTGAGCGTGACGTGCAGCGCAAAGATGACACCGTGAGCGGCGGTCGGCGTGAGGCGGTCGGAGGGCGCGAGATTCGCGGCCAAGAAGAAAACCAGGATAAACGGCAGCGCGAACGCACCGACGGAGCGCTGCTGGTGATAAAACTCCAGACCGAGATAGGTGAGAGCCAAAAGCCACCCGAACAGTGACATGGAACCGTATAAATCGTGATACGGGACGGTGTGCAGGCCGCGCGAACGCTCCAGCAGCGCGAAATAGTGAGTTACCAGACCGAGCGCCAGCAAGAGGGAGGCGCATCTTCCGACCAGCGCCTTTCCGGTATTGAGAAAAGCGACGTAA
>JALYLI010000042.1 GCA_030774335.1 Acidobacteriota bacterium
CGCCCAGCGCCATGGACTTCAGTGCCTGGTTCGAAGTCTATCTCGGTAACCGCTGGTGGACCCTCGACGCCCGCCACAACATCCCGCGTATCGGCCGCGTGCTCATGGCCGTGGGCCGCGACGCCACCGACTGCGCCATCACCACCTCCTTCGGCCGCGCCAAACTCCTCAGCTTCAAAGTAGTCAGCGACGAAGTCCCTCAATAGAGAGAACTTTAAGGGTGCGGTCTTTGAATTCTTCGCCCTACTCGGCAAAAGATGTGTTGCTCACCAACTATTCCTTGGCAATCCTCAGCATCGCCGCCAGACTCATCTCCACATCCGCTTCCGTCGTCGCCCACGAAGAAACACTGATGCGCATCGCTGTCTTCCCATGCCACACCGTTCCGCTGCACCAGCACGTGCCGTCTTCCTGAATCCGTCGAATAATCTCCAGCGTTTTACTCTCGCTCCCAAACGAAACCAGTACCTGGTTGATCACCACCTCGTTCAAAATCTCGTAGCCCGCCGAACGCAATCCTTCGGCAAACCTCTTTGCGTGCGCGCACGTTCTCTCGATTAAGTCCGCCAATCCCGATCGCCCCATCGATTTCAACGCTGCCCACAGTTCAATACCGCGCGCCCGTCGCGATGCGTCTGGCGTCTGGTACATCGGCTCTCGCCTCGCTCCCGGCTGCAAATACGCTCCGCTCATCGTCATCGAAGCCCGCAGCGCCAGCGCATCTCTCACAAAAACAATTCCGCAATCGTAATTAACGTTCGGCCATTTATGCGCGTCCGTGCCCCACGAATCCGCCTGCTCAAATCCCGCCAGCAGGTGGCGATACTTCGGAGACGCCGCGGCCCATAAACCAAACGCCCCGTCCACATGAACCCACGCGCCCACCTCGCGCGCCCGCGCGCAAATTTCCGCCGCCGGATCAAAACTCCCCGAATTCACATTGCCCGCCTGCATACAGATAATCGTATTGGAATTCAATCGCGGCATTTTCTCCGCGCGCATACGCCCTTGCCCGTCGGCCTCTACATACTTCAATCGCTTTTTTCCAAATCCCGCCATCGTCAAACCCTTCAGCATCGACGCATGTACTTCCGCCCCCACCACCACCTCAATCTCCGGCGCCCCAAACGCGCCCTGTTCTTCCACGTTCCATCCTGCGCGTTTCAGCAAAGCATGCCGCGCCGCCACCATCGCCGTAAAATTCGCGGCAGTCGCGCACGTCACCAGTCCGCCTTCGCACTCCGCCGGAATTCCCAGGGCCTGCGCCGCCCATGGCAAAACCACATCCTCAATTTCTGCCGCTACAGGGGACATCGCCCGAAACGCCGCATTCTGGTCCCATGCCCCCACCAGCCAGTTCGCCGCCATCGAAGCGGGCACCGCCCCACCTATCACATACCCAAAATATCGCCCGCCAGTACTCGCCATCGTCGCGGGCGCTCCAACTTCGCTCAGCAAGCGAATCACCTCGGACGCGTCACTCGGCCCCGCCGGAAATTCCTCATGCAATCGCGCCAACGCCGTCAAATCCTTCGGCAGGGGAGCCACTCGCCTCGCTGGCGCATTCCGCACATATTCCCACCCGGCCTCGGCCGCCAACTTCAACGCCTCAACATTCACGCCCGCATCCACCTTGGCCGCGGCATTCGCCGCAGTCTTCACCGTCACTGGTTCCACAATATTTTTCATATTTCGAGTGGCCATTAATCCTCCGCCGCGCAAATTTCAACCCCTACGCGCAATCGCGCTATCAAACCGCGGCGATGCCAACTCTACGCGTCACGGAACAAAGTTAAAGAGCCGCATTGGCTATCTTGCAGGTAAGCTGCGCGCTGCTGTGGATGGCGTCACTGAATCGTGACGTCTACGCTCCCATAATGCGTCAACGGTCCCGTCGTACCGGTCACTTGCACGTAGCTCGTACCGGTCGCTACGATGGTCACCGTGGCGGATTGCGATTTCTGGTTTTGCGCATCGCCGCTGTACTCGGCATGGACCTGATGAATGCCTGGCAAACCAAAATTTAGCTGCGTTCGTGCTGTCCCATTGCTGAGAAGCAGCGGAGGAGTGAGGGCTCCGTTGTTACCGGTCTCCCAAAAGGTGATTGTTCCAGTTAGCGGCTTTGAGGAAGTGACCGTCGCGGTCGCGTCAAGCACTGTCCCCTGCGGCGCCTTGCTGATGGGTACGGTGATGGCGATGCTCGTCGGAACGGTCCCGCCCCCGCCGTCTCCACCCTAGCTTTCCCCTCCGCCGCATCCAAACGCCGCCACGATCACTACCGCCGCGCCAAGAGCTGTTGCAAGGCTATGCCGCCGCAAGCGCCCGGGAAGTAACAGAATAATCAGCGCGACCGCCACCAGGCCTCCCGACCATGGCCATTGCGCGACGAAGAACGGTCCAATGACACTTCTCTTTCGAACCACCGCCGCAGTTGCCGCCGCCGAACTCCCTTGGGCGCTTAGTGTCAGAATCGCGCTGGCTGGAGCGCCACTCGTCAAGTTCACCGACGCCGGCGTAATGGCGCACGTTACTCCCCATAGAGCTGGGAAGGTACAGTTCAACTCTACCGTGCTGCTCTTGCTGGTCATCGGCGCAACCGTGTAGGTGACCGTGCTCTGCTGTCCCGCGGTCATCGTCAACGCCGCTGGAGCAGATGTCATCGTGAAATCCGGCACGATCAGATTAATAAAGTCGTTCTCCGACGCCCGCTCGTAATTGCCGTCTCCGCTATAACCCACTTGGATCACAATGCTCGCCGTGGGGGTGATTGTCGCCGTGGCCGTCAGCGTCTGGTTCCCGCTGGCGTCCGTAGTAAGCGTCGGCGTCACCCCGGTAGGGCCTGGCGAAAAGTTGAACTGGCCCGTGATCGGTGGCGTCTTCCCCGGGGTTGTCACCGTCGCAGTGACTGTTACGCTGTCGCCATAATTAACGTTCTCGAAAGTTTTTGACAGCGCCATCGTCGTAGGCCACAAAACCAAAGCATCCAATGCATTGGAAGTGGCTGCGGCATAGCTCCCGTCACCGCTGTACTGCGCCGTAAGCGTATGTATCCCCGAGCTTGTAAACGTCTCGGTCAATTTTCCGCTGATGCTGGCGTCCAGCGAAGAGTCTCCAGCCCTCGGAGTTAATGTTACTGTTCCGGGAATCGGCGTCGCCCCATCAAAAAATGCAATGGTTCCACCCGGGGCGGCGCCTTGACGCAAATCCGTTATCAAAAACGCACTGATGGTTGTCGGCGTTCCCACCGGAACCGGATAGGTAGGTACATACGGATCTGACATCCGGGTCGGCGCCGGCGTTACCACCAGCGTATACGTCGTCGGCTGGGTCGAAGCCGCAAAACTCGAATCACCCGAATACGTCGCGGTGATGAGGTTGCTCCCACCCGGGAACTGTACCGGCAAATTTTCCGTGTAACCCGCGATGTTTAGCGCAAACGTCCCGCTGTTCGGAGCTCCTTGCGTCACGCCGCCAACCGTATCCGTGAATGTCACCGTGCCCGTCGGACAAGCTGGCGCTGCGCAGATAGAACCTCCCGCGTTGGTGACGTCCGCGCGCAAGATGTACGGCGAGCCGTATACCAGCGTCGTCGGCGATTTCCCCGTCTCCTGTCCAGTCGAAGGATCAAATACCGGGATGGTTACTGTTAGTTTGCTGGCCTCCGGCGCGATCGTCACGGCCACCGGTGCCGAGTCGCTCGGTGCCGCCGTCCCATTGCCCTCATAGTGGGCTCGTACGTTGTATGACCCGCCCCCCGGCAGCGCTTTCGTAGTGCCACTCGCCACGCCGCTCACCAG
Organism: Acidobacteriota bacterium; assembly: GCA_030774335.1. Lineage (GTDB taxonomy): Bacteria > Acidobacteriota > Terriglobia > Acidiferrales > UBA7541 > Acidiferrum. Next base: position 3,798 of record JALYLI010000042.1, read on the forward strand.
CGGAAACGGCCCCACACCTACCGGCAGTCCCGCGTTGGGAACCGCAATCAACGAAGTGTCTCCATTCGCCGAGCCTGGCGAAACAGCAATGGAGAACGCTATGGGCTGTCCATGCGTGACGTTTACCGCCGCCCCGCCATTCAGCGTGAGCGTCGTAGTCGATGCCGTGGTATTCACGGACGCCCACTTGTTCACCAGGTTTTGCGCATTCACGGAACCCAATCCGGTCGCAAGGTCGTAACCCGCAGTAGTCGTGTACGCGGGCGTTGTCGACCCCGCCGTGGGCACCAGCACCCCCGTACCTTGGCCGGTGAGGGTGCTGCAATTGGTTGATCCGCCCGTGCACGGCACCGCGTTGTTCCCTTTGGTCGTATCGTTAAAATTGCACCCCGCCGCCGGCGCACTCGACGAATTGCACGCCAGGTTCGCGGTGTTTTGCTGCTGTGCCAGCGCGTACAGAAAATAATTCGCGTTGCCCTGCCGCGGAGCCGGGTTTTGCCCGCTCGCTTGCTTCTGGTTGACCAGCGCCATGATGCCCGCAAATGCCGGGGCCGAAACGGAGGTCCCGCCAACACCCTGGAAGGTGTACTGGAAACTAGTAAGATTGCAATTGTTTCCGGGCGTCAGATTCCCCGCGCAAATAATGTAGAAGCTCTCGTTGAACCCGTTTCCCGCAAACAGGGACACGTCCGGCAGATTGCGATGACTGTTGTTGGGCACGCCTTTGCCCACCTGCCACGACGGTTTGGCGTATATCGTACTGACGCCCCCGCTGCCCGCGATAATGTCCAGCAGGTACCCGGTCCTGCAGCCGGTCAACCCGTTTTGCGCGCACGAATCGTTCCAGGGCACTTCCGGGATGTAGGACTTCGCCGACGACGGTATCGGCAAAGTCACAATGGAAGTTGCCGTGGTATCCCAGAACTGCGACTCTCTTCCGAATTGATCGAAATCCGTGCCGCCTACCGCCACGTTAAATGGCGTGGAAGCCAGACCGCTTACCGCCAACCCGCGTGTGGCCGTTAGCGCCGTGTTGAAATCATCGCAGCCCGCCTAGCCGCCGTCTCCAGCGGAGAGGATCACCGTGATTCCCTGCGCCGCCGCCTGCTGCCACAGTGAGTTGTAAAAACTGTTCAGCGTGGTTCCCAGACTTTGCTCGCAGGCCCCGAAGCTCTCGCTCATCACCGCGTCCACGTTATGGTCCACGATGTACATCGCGGAGAGATGCACGCCCGGAGTTGTTTCCGTGGATGCCGAAGTCACAAAATCAATTCTTGCGCCGGGAGCTACCGCGCCGCTCCACTGCACGTCCAGATCGGATTCAACCTCTGTACCGTTAATGCCCGGATCCGGACCGTTCAGAATCACATTGCTGGCGGAAAAATTCTGCGGCAGGCCAAACATGGTCCGAAAATCGATCACGTCCTGGACATTAATATTGCTTTCTCCCACGATGGCAATGCCCTGCCCGCTCCCGTCGATTTTTGGCGAGCCAGTGAGCAACGGCCTGGTGTTGTAAATGGTGGCGAAGTCCGCGGGTCCCACGGCGAAACAATTTCCCGCTCCGCATCCGGGAAAGGTGAACAAGGGCGTGGTCTGCCCCGTCTGCAACGACTTTTGGAAAGTACCCACGAGGTGCAGGTGCGACCGCACCGGAAAATTGTTAAGCGACACCATCCCGGCGACCACTCCGCTTAAAGCCGCGGGAATCTGCGGGTCGCTCGCATTGGCGAAATGCGTTTCTTCCTTAACCGCGTACTGGTGTATTTCCGTGTGGAACGCATTGCGCACCTGCCCCACGTTTCCCGACAACTCGATAGTCGTACGCCCGGGTCCAACTTTCATATCTGTGAATCCCTGGGACCCCAGCCACCCCTCTATCGCTTGGATGTCGGCGTCCGCCGGACCGAACCGCGCTCCAAATTGCTCTGGAGTGACCCATTTCTGGTAGTTGGCCGAGGCCTTGTTTTGCTGCTCCTCCAGAAACTGCCCCAGTGCGGATTCCTGCTCCGGGCTGCGTCGTAACAGCAGCAGCATCCGGTGCAACGGGAGGGCATCCCCGGCATAACCGCGATCAAATTCGGCACGCGCCAACGGATGAACATTTCCCACAAGTGGAACCAAATTGCCGTTGTCGATGGCTGTTGTGATTCGGGCGGGAGTTGCTGCAGGTTCTTTCGTTTCTTGGCCGGCGCATGTGCTCGTTAAAAGTGCCCACAAGCCGGCTAGCAGAATGCTGTGAGAGGCTGGTCTCATAAGCAGTCACCTGTTTCGTCGCACTGGACTTGCTCGTTGCCCTGGCCTGCGGAACCGCTGCCACTAATACAACCGCGACACTTCCAGGTCAACACATCTCTGCGGAGGTCAACGAATTCTGCGGAACCACCAGTTACTTGTGCACGTAGTTTACCATACTATCCTATGCCTCCATCGGATAATACTTCACTTATTCCTGCCCTAAATCCTCTCTCCCTTGCCACCCCAGGATCTCCTTGCACACTCATCGACTCATTTCCCTTTTCCTGCACCCCATGCTATCTTCCCCATCCAAGAGAGGAATTCCTTTCATGTCCGTAAATAAAGTCATCCTCGTCGGCCGTCTGGGCCGCGATCCAGAGACCCGCTACACCGGAGGCGGCCAGGCCGTCGCCAATTTTTCCATCGCCACCGACGAAACCTACAAAGACCGCAACGGCGAAAAACAAAAGCGCACCGAGTGGCACAAAATTGTTGTCTGGGGCAAGCAAGCCGAAATCGCGCAGCAATATCTGAAAAAAGGCTCGTTGCTTTTTCTGGAAGGCCGTATTCAATCGCGTGAGTGGCAGGACAAAGAAGGCCAGAAGCGTACCAGTTTCGAAATAGTCGCCAGCAATTTTCGCATGCTCGGCGGACGCGGCGATGGCGCTGCGGCAGGCGCCGGTGCAGGTGCTGGTGCAGGTGCCGGTGCTGGATCAGGCGGCGCGCGCCACGACGATTTCGAAGGTCACGCCGCCCCCTCCGACGATCCTTTCGGCAGCAGCCCCGCTCCCAGCGGCCCCGACATCTCCGACGAAGACATCCCCTTCTAACAATCCGAGACCGCGGTTTTACAATCTCACCGCGTAGTGTCACCCGGTTTTTAACTAGCTCGCCGCGTAATGGCGCACGGAGCGTGCTCCACCCTCGGCTTTTTTGATTGCCTGCCCGCACTGGCGGGTGGGGCTTGTAACGTGGAACAGCAAAAAATTCGGTCGCCCCATTTCATTCAGATGTTCAATCGCAACCCAGACGCACCGAGTTTTTTCTAAAAAGTTTTCCCGGCGGCTGCCCCGCCTTCCAAAACTCAATCGCGCCCATCGGCCGCAACTAATTCTTCGCACCCGGAGCCGCTCTACTAGAAACAGCTCTCCCCCGCACCGCCACCCGAAACACCACCGCCTTCCTTTTCGCAGAACCACTTTCCCCCGCATTCTGAAATTCCACCGTCGTCGCTCCCGCGCCCAGCGCCGCAAACTTCCACAACTCTTCCGTACCCGCAGCGCCATTCCCAGTAGGCGGCGCCACCCGGCTATGCTCAATCAATCGCAGTTTGCCGCTATCTAAAGCCTTGGCCAGCGCCCATTCCGAAGCCACCGCACCCTTCATCGGTAACGCCATCGTGAACTCTTCCCCAACTCCGCTCACCACAGGCTTCTTGGCATCCCGCGCCACCACCGCCTTCTCATGCATCACCGAAACGCCCATCAACTTCGCACCCAGAAATTTTCCCTTCGCATCAAAGTCAAACGAATACCACGCATGTCCCAGTACCGCGCACGCATGGCACTGCTCTCTTAACCGGTAATTCACAATAATGTGCGCCCCCGCCATCGCGGCCATCTCCACGTCAGGAGTCTCCGTCCCGTAGCGATCCCCCGGCCACAAGGAAACCTCTTTGTGATTTTTAGACAGCGCCACATATCCTGCGTTGTACTTGAGCGCGCCCGCCCCCACCAGTTTGTGATTGTCCACGTCAATCACCGCCGGATCTCCATTCACAATCAAGCACGACTGGTTCTCGTTCGCGCGGTACGGATAAAACACGTAAGCAATATCCACCGCCCCGGCAACCTTAAAATCACGCACAAATCCGGGCTCCCCTAACTGTCTCGAAAACTCCACCGCCGCAGATGTCGCTTTAGCCTTCTTCATCTCTTTCGCAAAACAATCCTGCAATTTATCGCTCTGCAAATCCTGGCAAACCGTCTTCACCGCCTCCACAAATTCCGGCGGCGCACCAAACACCGCACTCACCGTCACTTTGCCGGTTTGTTTCGTCTCGGTTTTAGGTGCCGCGATTCCCTGCGATCCAGCAACCTGGCCGCCACAACTGGCGAACGCCAAACCAATCAAGCCGATAACCGTACTCAGTCGCACCGTCATGTGTTCTCCACACCAGGCAAAAAATCTCCGTCTCACGAAAAACTCTACTAGCCACACCCCCAGCGGTCAATCGATCTGAACTCCGTTTCACAAAAGTGGCCCAAAAAACATTTAGACTCATTTCACGATCGCAAAATTAACGAGAAGATTTGTCATTCCGAGCGCAGCGAGGAATCGGCTTTTATCCTGCGCTCCATCGCCGGGCAATGATCGCAGCGCGACTAAGCAGGCTGTTAGTGTATCCGCGAATTTGAGAACTCAGTAGAAAACCACAAGAAGAAATCGAGCCTTGTGCTGCGCAGAAAAGCTGGAGGTCCTGACAGCTCCTCGATAACCAGCAATCTCAAATTAATAATACGTATCTAGAACCCGATGCCCACCGCACCCCGCTACTGCCCATTCCGCTTTCGTTCCTCGTCCAGCTTCCGTATAAACTCCTCAAACTTCGGCTTCTGTTCCGCCGTCAAAATCGCCCGAATACGATCGCGCCCCTTCTGCCGTACTTCATCAATCTGCGGATCGCTCGTTTTGCGTATCGTCTTTATCTGTCCTTGAATCTCGCTGATGATCACATCCACCTGCTGGCTCTGCTCGGGTGTCAGGTTCGCCAGTTTCGTTAGTTCTTGCACTTTCTGTGCGCGCCTGGCTGCGTCGTTAGTCGGTGCCGCACTGGTCACCGTATATTTCTGGTGCGCGAACAAATATCCCGAGACCCCGCCTAACGCCAAGCCCAGCACAAACACCAGTCCAACCCACAGAGCCGCTTTTCGCGCCGTTGAGTTATCCGCCATCTCTACCTCTCCACTGAACTCGCCAGGGCATCATCTACATTAGACGGCGCCGTGGCGCTGTCGAATAAATATTGTGGCGCCTCTGCCGGAGTCTGGCTGACCATCGTATTCGACTCACGTCGTGGCTGCGGGTCGTACACCAGTGTGCCAGCCACCACCAGCACGACCGCCGAAACCCACGCCAACCTGGAAGCCAGTCGCGTTACCGCTCCGCTCCACTCCACGGTAGCCGTGCGAACTTCCGTTTCGCGCTCCGCGATCTTCGCCAGCACTCTCGTTGCAAACCACGCCGGCGCATTTGCCGAATCTTGAACTGCTCTATCACCCGAAGCCCCGGCGGCCGCCGCCGCTCCTGTCAACAAATTCCGCGACTCCCGGAATATCTCGCTGGTCTCCCGGCACGATTCGCAAATCTGCGCGTGCGCTATCACTTCCGCCGGTAGACTGCTCTGCAACTCTGCCACGCCTTCCGCTTCTCCCACTCCGGCGCGCAAATCCTCCAATGCCTCGCGATACTCGCCGCACAGCTCATTTCGCGTTCCAAACTTATCCGGCATGATGCCTCCCGTATCTCGCTGCCTGCTTCCTCCCGCGTCGCTCTCGTTCTCCCGCCGCTTTCACCACCCGCTGCCGCGCCCTGAACAGTCGCACCTTCACCGTGTTCGCGTTCAACTCCAGCGTCTCCGCAATTTCCTCGATCGAAAATCCCTCCACCTCTTTCAATATCAGCATCAGCTTGTCGCGCTCGTCCAGATCAGCCAACAACCGATCCACTTGCTGCCGCGTCTCCAGACGTTGCCGGATGTCCGGCCCCGCTCCCTCGGAACTCTCCGCGCTCGCCACCCGCTGCGCCTGCTCTTCACTCAGATCCGATTCGTACAGCAGCGGTCGCACTTTTTTCTTCCGCAGTAGGTCCCAGCACTCATTCAGCGTGATGCGGTACAGCCAGGTGCTGAACGCCGCCCGGCCATCAAAACGCTTCAGCGAAAAGTACGCCTTGATAAATACCTGCTGCGCAATATCTTCGATATCTTCGTGCCGCCGCAGGATCCCGCTGGCCACTGCAAACACGCGCTGCTGGTGCCGCTGGATTAACTCCTCGTAAGCCTCCTTGTCGTTCGACTGTGCGCGCCGCACCAGTTCTCGGTCGTACGCGCCGCTCCTGACTGCCGTAGCCGCCACGCCCGTCCCTGCTGCCCCCGCGCCATCGTTCTTCGCGGCAGCAGCGCCAGCCGCGGAAACCGCTAGTTTTGGGACGTGTGCCATGGTCTTTTGGTTACGCCTGCGTTGCTCCTCATGTGTCGCAAGTGCAACAAACGTTTCACTTCAGGGAGTGGCAACTTTCTACTTGCCTAATAACTTACCTGATGAAATAATCCCCTCATGATTATTGGCGACCGCCTCCGTGTAATGCGCGAGGAAAAGAAACTCTCCCAGGGCGACATCGAAAAGCGTACCGGCTTGCTTCGTTGTTATATCTCCCGCGTGGAAAATGGCCATACCGTCCCGGCCATCGAAACGTTGGAAAAGCTGGCGCGCGCGCTCGAGTGCCCACTCTACCAACTCTTCTACGACGGAGAAGAGCCACCTCAACTTCCCAATCTACCTAAGCGAAAATCGTCTGACGATATCGCTTGGGGAAGCGTTGGGAAAGAAGCCCGTTTCCTCAACAAACTTCGTCGCCTGCTCAGCAAGGTGGAAGACGAAGACCGCAAGCTCATACTCTACATGGCCCAGAAAATGGCCAACCGCTAGTGTTCATCGGGTAACCGTACATCCCGATGTTGGGCTCCTGCTTCGAAGGCTCGCCGCGTACCCCCCCTCGCGCGGCCTCCATCTTTCGAGCAAATCCCCCGCGGCTTCATTCAGATTCTCTCGTACTTAGCCGTTTCACCCGTCGCCCGGGCCAATCACCCGCCGGTGCAAACGTCTGCATGCGGCATTTTCCGCAAACATTTCCAACTCCTTCGCATCTCAAATACCTTGCCGCTCCGGTCCCCAATCGCCGCCTTGCGAACTTCCTGTCGCTAAAGGGGATTCTCCACGGGTGCCCGTGTAAAAAACTCTGGGACGCACCGCCAAACATTCTTTTTTAGAGCCACTGCGGCAGTCGCGCCCTCAAATTCCTGCGAACTACTCCCACTCGATCGTGCTCGGCGGCTTCGAACTGATGTCGTAAACCACCCGCGTCACTCCCGGCACTTCATTCACAATACGCGTCGAAATTCTTTCCAGCACATCATACGGCAGCCTCACCCAATCCGCCGTCATCGCATCATCGCTCTGCACCACGCGCACCGCCACCGTCAGCCCGTACGTTCGACCATCCCCCATAACGCCCACGCTGCGCACCGGCAGCAGCACCGCAAACGCCTGCCACACTTTTTCGTAATATCCCGCCGCCTGGATCTCCGCCACCACCACCGCATCCGCTTCCTGCAAGGTCAGGAGATTTGCTCGCGTAATCTCCCCTAGTAACCGAACTGCCAACCCCGGGCCCGGAAACGGATGTTTCACTAAAATCTCATCCGGCAGCCCCAGCTCTCGGCCTATCCGGCGCACTTCATCCTTGAACAAATCCCGCAACGGTTCTATCAGCGCGAAAGGCATATTTTCCGGTAATCCGCCCACGTTGTGATGCGTCTTGATTGTCGCCGAGGGCCCGCGCACCGAAATCGACTCGATCACGTCCGGATAAAGTGTCCCCTGCACCAGAAACCCGATTTCCCCGTGCGCTTCTTCCCGCTGCAATCGCTGCGCTTCTTCCGCGAACACCGCGATAAACTCCGCGCCAATCCGCTTCCTTTTCACTTCCGGGTCGGCAATCCCTTCGAGCCGCGCGAGAAATCTGTCCGAGGCATCGATCCCGATAACCCGCAGGCCCAATCGCTCACGCAGCATCTCCAGCGTTTCCGCAAACTCGTTCTTCCGCAGCATCCCGGTATTCACAAAAATATTCGTCAACCGGTCGCCAATTGCCCGATGCACCAGCGCCGCCGCCACCGTGGAATCCACCCCGCCACTCAACGCGCAAATCACTTTGCTCGTCGGCCCAGCCTTCTTTCGGATCGCGTCCACCGTCTCTTCAATGAACGCCGCCCCGCTCCATTTCTTCTCCGCCTTGCACACCCGGAACAGAAAATTCCGCAATATCTCCGTGCCCTGCTCGGTGTGATTCACTTCCGGGTGAAACTCCACCGCATAAATCTTCCGCGCCCGATCTTCCACCGCCGCTACCGCGTTCGCCGTGCGTCCCACCGTGCGGAATCCATGAGGCAATCCCATCACATGATCCCCGTGGCTGTTCCACACTCGCAGCGAAGCCGGCACCCCGCAAAATAAATCCGACCCGCCCGCGCCATGCGCGCAAGCCTCATCATCAATCTTCAAATGCGCGCGCCCATATTCTCGCCGATCAGCGCGTTCCACTTTTCCACCCAGCGTGTGCGTGATCCATTGCATCCCGTAACAAATCCCCAGCACCGGCACGCCCAGCGCCAGCAATTTCGGATCGCACTTGGGAGCTTCCGCGTCATACACCGAACTCGGTCCGCCCGACAGAATCACGCCCACCGGCTCCAGCTTCATCATCTCGTCCATGGACGTGTTGCACGGCAAAATGGACGAGAACACCTGCTGCTCCCGAATGCGCCGCGCAATCAGTTGCGTGTACTGGCCGCCAAAATCCAGCACCACCACGCCGCCCAGTTCCGCGTCCATCCTGCCTCCCTGTTCCTGCACCGGCTTTGCCGCGCTGGCCATTAATTCACCACCAGGTTCACGAGTTTGTCCGCCACAAAAATTGTTTTCACCACGCGCTTTCCCTCCACGTGCGTCGCCACGCCCGGTTCCGCCATCGCCAGTGGAACAATCTGCTCCTGCGTCATTCCCGCCGCCACCTTTATTTTCCCGCGTACCCGCCCGTTCACCTGCGCCACGATTTCCACTTCTGTCTCCCGCGCCAGCTCCGCGTCATACGCCGGCCACGCCGCCGTCCACTGCCCTTCTTCATGCCCCAGCATTTCCCACATTTCCGCCGCAATGTGCGGAGTCATGGGAGCCAGCATCAGCGTCAGCAGTTCCAGCACTTCCTTCTGCACCGCCGGACGCACGCCTTCATCCAGCGGCTCCAGCGCGTGAATCTCGTTCGTCAGTTCCATGATCAGCGCGATCGCGGAATTAAAGTGCCAGCGCGTCTCAAAGTCCTGCGTCACGCGCCGCAGCGTCTGGTGGGTTTTGCGCAACAGCTGTTTTTCCTTCGCCGAATGCGCTCCTGCGTTCGCGTCCGCATTCGCAGCTTTCACCCCACGCACCGTCTCCGCATGTCTTTCCATCAGCCGGTATACGCGATTCAGAAATCTCCACGACCCTTCAATACTCTCTTCACTCCACTCCAGGTCTTTCTCCGGCGGAGCCGCAAATAACGTATACAGCCTTCCCGTATCCGCACCGTACTTCTGCGCCATTTCTTCCGCGCCCACCACATTCCCCTTGGACTTCGACATCGCCACGCCGCCCTTTTGCACCATGCCCTGCGTAAACAGCCGCGCAATCGGCTCGCTGTGCGTCACCAGACCCAAATCGCCCATCACCTTGCACCAGAATCGCGAATACAGCAGGTGCAGGATCGCGTGCGTAATCCCGCCGATGTACTGGTCAATCGGAAACCAGTACGCCACCTTCTCTTTATCAAACGGCGCTTTGTCATTGTGCGGGTCGCAGTAGCGATAGAAATACCACGAGGAGTCCACAAATGTATCCATCGTGTCCGTTTCCCGCCGCGCCTCCCCGCCGCATTTCGGGCACTTCACATTCACAAATTCTGGCGTGGCCGCGAGCGGCGACTCCCCCATCCCCGTCAGCTTCGGGTTCGCCGGCAAAATCACCGGCAGGTCTGCATCCGGCACCGCCACCATTCCGTCCTTCGCGCAATAAATCACCGGGATCGGCGTGCCCCAATATCTCTGCCGCGAAACTCCCCAGTCCTTCAGCCGAAAAACCGTCTCGCGCTTTCCGAATCCCTTGGCTTCCGCTTCCGCGGACATTCGCGTCATGGCCTCTTCCGTCGGCAGCCCGCTGTACGGCCCCGAATTCACGCTCTTCCCATATTCCGTAAACGCTTCCCCCAGCCCGTCCTCATCCAAGGCCGCGCCTTCGACAGGCTGCACCACCACCGGAATCGCCAGCTTATATTTCGTCGCGAACTCAAAATCGCGCTCATCATGCGCTGGCACGCACATCACTGCACCAGTTCCGTACTCCATCAGCACAAAATTCCCCACCCACACGGGAACCTTTACGCCATTAAACGGATTCACCGCATATCGCCCGCTAAAAAATCCCACTTTCTCCGCGGTCTCCAGCTCTTCCGCTTTCACCGAACTCTGCCGCATCTCTTTCAGTTTCGGTCCCGCCGACGCTTCCTCACTCGATCCCGCCAAAAGCTTCGCCACCAGCGTATGCCCCGGCGCCAGGATCAATGCGCTCGCCCCATAAATCGTATCAATCCGCGTGGTAAAAACTTCAATCGTCTCGCTCGCGTCCCCAAAATCCGCCAAAGCAAACTTCACCTTCGCGCCGACCGACTTCCCAATCCAGTTCCGCTGCATGGTGATGACCCGCTCCGGCCATCCGCCCTCCAGCAATTTCAAATCATCCAGCAGTTGCTCGGCATACGCCGTCGTCT
>JALYLI010000043.1 GCA_030774335.1 Acidobacteriota bacterium
GCGACGTGCGCTCAGCGTGGGCGAGTCGAGGGTCTCGACTTCTGGCGGACTGGCGACGATCATGCGCCATTTTACTATTCAGGTGGTGGAGAGACAAATACTATTTAGTACAGTTCTATTACTGTACTCCGTGAGGCCACTCGGGAGTGAACCGTGTGCCCGCGTTCTTCATTGCCAAGAGGAACGTTTCAGCTTGTGCCTCATCAACGGAGTAAACCCGCACTCTTTAAAATCACGAGGGTGCCCAACCCTTTCGGTCAGCCTTCTAGTTGGAGTGGCCGAGCCGAGGAAGGAATTAAGGATTGGCCACCCGCCCCGAGCTCATCGGGGACTGCCCCTCCTTTGCGAAAAAGCCGCAAAGGGTAAGCCAGCCAAATCATTTCTGCCTTAGTGCTGCGGCACCCGCTCGTAAAACCCCAACACTCACGAAACGAGTGTGGGGCGCCCGCCCAGCGGGAAAGCCCTCCGATGAAGGACAAATTGCAACGTTAGTAGAGCGAGAAGGATCTGCGCTCCGTGAGATTCCAAGGATCAGGGCCTCTTAGGGTTAATCCGCGGGCACTTGACCGCCTACTGTCTAAATACTGTCAAGTATCATTTAGAGCTGCGCAAGGCCCACAGGCTTTGCAGCAACCGGGAATGGGACGATTTGTTACGTCGGCAGTTTTCAGGCCCTAACGCCTGGATGCTTGCTTGCGATTAACACCTTTTATTGCATTGGCATAGACGGGTAGCACGTTTTGGGCCTCCTTATGCTTACTAGTTGACGTAGAGCGGTGTGCTTAGGAATTCAGAGAAGTCAGGGAGTTCAGGATGGATATATATGTCGGAGGGAAGAGGCCAGGTCTCACGGCGATACCGGGTTGTCGGCGGGTGAGTACGGAAACTGATAGGCGTGAGCGCGGATTCAGCCTGATTGAACTCCTGATCGTGCTGCTGATCGTGTTGGTGGTGGCGGCGTTCGTTATTCCCAACGTGATGTTATCGGTGTCCAACATACGGTTGCGGGCCTCCGCAGGCGATCTCTCGGGGCTAATGCAACAGGCCAGAATCATGGCGGCAAAAAACAACACGACGTACGCGATTCTTTACGGGATTCGAAACGGAGCGCAAATAGCTTACATAGATCTGAACAGTAATGGCAGCTTCGACGCCACTGAGCCGTCAATACAGTTCAGCGGTACTACCGTGCCGGCTGCCGGTGCTCCCAGCGGCGGGGGTGGCCAACCCACTGCTTATGTCCTGCCAGGGGATACGGGAACTTTATCGTACGACAACACAAACACGCTGGGTTATACCGGACGAGGACTGCCTTGCAGGTACGACACAACGACCACACCGGCAACTTGCAGTACCCCGCCGGCGAGGTATTTCGTGTATTACCTGACGGACACGCGGGTTGGCGGAGCGGGATGGGCGGCCGTGGCGGTAACCAAGAGTGGGCGCACAAAAATCATAACGTGGAATGGTGCCGCATGGAATTAAGCAGAAAAGTGATGAAACGCCGCAGTGAACGAGGTATGTCGCTGATCGAACTGATGATCGCGAGCCTGGTGTTGATGATCGGAGTATTGGGGTGCGCAGCCCTGATTCCGATATCCATCGGGACAAACTCCAGAAACAAGCAGCAGAGTAATTCGACGGTTATCGCGCAGATGCTGTCGGAGAAAATATTGAGCGCCGCGGCGGTAGGATCGACGACGGTTGCGCTCTCGGACTGTACGGCTACCTCCACAACGATCAACGTAACAGGAACGGCGGGGGGGACCGGAGCGACGGTGCTGTCGTCGGGTTCGATAGACTTTTCGGCAGCCCAGGGCAGTTCCGGCGCGCCGGCAGGTTATTACATGAATTACACGTCATGTGGCACGGCGGGGCGGGTATCCACGTACGACGTGCGGTGGAACGTTAAGACCCCGTCGAGCTACGTCAAGCTGGTCACGGTCTCCGCGAAACTGAAGGGCTCGGGAACGAACGCGGTGTTGTTCTCGCTGCCGGTGACGATTCGCTCGATGGTGGGAGGAAGCTGACATGAACGGGAACAGAGGAGTTCGGAATCGACAAAGCGGGTTCAGCTTACTGGAAATGCTGGTGGTAGTGGTGATACTTGGCATCGTGAGCGCGGGACTTTTTCAGCAGATTGATGTGGCGCAACAGCGCGCTTACAGCGAGCAGGTGAAGCTCGACAATTTCCAGGAAGCGCGGGATTTCGTCGACCAGTTTTTTCGGGACGTAAACCAGATCGGCTATCCGAATTCCCGTATGGTCGACACCACCAGCGCTTCCTGGTCGCCAACGCTGGCCTCTCCGCTGATCAATGACAACCGGATGGCGGTAGGGCTGGTGAAAATAGACGCGAACGAAATCCGCTTTGAAGGCGATATGAATGGCGACGGTGTGGTGCAAAGCATCATCTACATGGTCAACGGCTCGGGGACCTGCAACTTGTGCTTACAACGCAGTCAAGTGGACAAGGTAACGGGCAATCCTTTGACCGGACAGACGCAGAACTGGGGAACCGAAGCGAACGACATTCTCGGCACCCCCATCTTTTCCTATTTCAAGGCCGACGGAACGCAGGTTACGGGGTTGCCACTGGACATCAACAGCGCCTTTGGGGCCACAACCATCGCCTCGATCAAAACCATCCAGATAAGCTTGCTGATTCGAAATCCCCTGGTGGTGGACCCCAAAACGAGGCAGGCCATCGAGACCACCATTCAGGGAGAGGTGTCTCTGAACAATTGCTCGATGGCGGCGTCGGGCGCAGCAATGTCTTGCAGGTAGGAGAAGATGATGACTATTCAAAAGAAGGTACCGAAGAGGTCCGAACGCGGGATTGCTCTGATTTTTGCAATACTGGTGTTGCTACTCCTCAGCGCCGTGCTCATGGGCATGTTCATGATGTCCAACACAGAAACCAACGTCAGCGCGAATTTTCGCGACGAGCAGATGGCCTTCTTCGGTTCCAAGGCTGCAGCTGAGGAGGTCCGCGACCGCATGCGCACCAGCGCGACGGACAGCTTGAACAGCAACCTGCCGACCACGGCGCTACCTGGGGCGACCAACGGGATTTTTTACATCACCAACCCGGCGGCAGGAGAAACCGTTACACCATGGTTCCCACTGGGAACCAATTATCCGGACACCGAAATCTGCAAGGAAGTAACTTGTAGCAGCGGCGTGCCCACGGGGAGTTGGTATGCGACCGCACAAGCGGCAAGCACAACTTATGCTGCTTCCCCGATACTCACGTGGAAGTGGGTCCGGGTGATGGCCAAGGCCAACAAGTCAACCACGGGGTCAACGCGCATCACTTCCGTGGACGGCACGACGAATGGGAACCGTGTGTGCTGGACGGGGACGAACGAAATTTCCACAACGGCGGCAAGTTGCGTGGCGGCCAATCCCACGTACCTGCCGATATATGAGCTTACGGCGCTGGCGGTAACCACCAGCGGTTCGCGACGAATGATTCAATACGAAGTCAGCCGCAACCCGTTTAGCATGCCTGGGGGATTCATATTTGACGGCTCGAATCCGGACTTTACGAACAATCCAAACTCGAATGCGTTGATTGTGAGCGGCACCGACGCCGCGCAAGGACCGAGTGCCGGCGCCGGATGTGGCCCGGCGGTGAATGTCGCCGCAGTGGGGGTCTACGACAACGCCGCGGTGACCACTTTGTCGACAGTACTTAACCGGCCGGACTTGTATACCTCTGGAAGTACAGCCACGCCCGCGGTGGCCAACACGTCTTCGTCCATTGGCCCTCTGACCACGGTGGATGGTCTGACGAAGCTGGTCAGTTCGATCACGGCCACGGCGGGCTCCAACGTGTATCCCAATGGCAACAGTTCCACGCCGACAAACCTGGGGACCATCAGCTCACCGGTGGTTAACGTGGTACAGGGGGACTATACCCTCAGCAGTTCCGGCACGGGGATTCTGTTAGTCACTGGCACCTTAACCCTCAACGGAAGTCCCAGCTGGAATGGGATAATTTTGGACATCGGAAAAGGTAATATTATAAAAAACGGCGGAGGCAACGGCATCCTGAACGGTTCCTTGTTCGTGGCCAACATGTACAGCGACACGCCGCCCACCTACACCAACCTAATTGCCTTAGGTTCCAACAATCCCCCAGGCATACCGACCGTCAATTGGAACGGGGGTGGAACGGCGAACCTTCAGTATGACAGCTGCTGGATCAATACCGTCACGCAGTCGTTTCCTTACAATATCGTGGCACAGCGGGAGCTGATCTACTGAGGCGGGCGACCTCCTCCACCGCTTAGCATCCCTGCGGGTGGCCGACCTGATCCATATGAATTCCGGATCGACGAATTCCCACAAGAGTGTGGGGCTGGTTCAACCGAGGCGATAGAACTGGCTTTCGGAGGGCCGAACCAGGGACAGCGATAAAGCGGAACAGCAGCGCTCCCTTCCCAATGTCGAAAGCGTCAGAGACCTCGTGGAGATTAGTCTGCCTGTTTGCTTTTGTCATCCAGATCGAGTCTGGGTGGCAAGGGATGTGCGCTGGCTCCAAAAAATCATCCATGAGTCCCCAATTTTCCACGCGGTGTAAGCAGCCGGAAGTCAAGTAAAGGGTTTGCTCGTGGCGGGGGAGGGTGATATGGTCCTGCAAGCGTTTGGGTGCATCCGGAAAATCAAAATTGGTGCGCGCGGAGGAATCCGCGGAGGAGAGAGTTATGAGGAAGCGTGCGTGGTTTTTGAGTGTGGCGGTTTTGCTGGTGGCGGTGGCGGCGGTGGTGGCTGCGGAAGACGCCCAGATGGGCACCTGGGTTTTGAATGAGGGGAAATCGAAGATCAGCGGGTCGGCCAAGAATACCAAGGTGGTTTATGAAGCGGCGGGCGACAGCGTGAAGGTTACGGTGGACGGCGTCGACAACGACGGGAAAGCCGTGCACAACGAATGGACGGGGAAATTTGACGGTAAGGAGTATGCGGTGACTGGCGGGGAGGCGGGCGATATGCGCTCGTACAAGCAGGCCGGCGCCAATACGCTGAAGCTAACGGATAAACTCAACGGGAAAGTTTATATCACAGGGAAGATTACCGTTTCGGCGGACGGGAAGGCACGCACAGTGGCGATTACGCGGACGGATAAGGACGGGAAGAAGTCCAGCAGCACTTACGTTTACGACAAGCAGTAGGTTTCGTTTTTTTGGGGGGCTGCGCATTTTCTGCGCGGCCTTTTTTTTTGGGGCAAAAAATCAGAGCAGATCCCTCCGCTACGCGTTCGGGATGACAATTTCAAAATGAGAGCAAACCAGGAGTGCGTGGAGTTGGCGCGGCCCTCTTTTTTTGGGAGCTGAAGACTTCAGAAAAAATCCCTTATATCTGGATAGAGGCGGCAGGTTTGGTGAGAATGTGGCTGTGGCGGGCAGGCGTTCGCGCAGGCGAACAAGTTCGGGATGACCATTTCAATGAGCTAGCTAACGAGGGCGTGGGCGATTTTCAGCCACCAGGGGGAGAGGTGAGTCATGGTGTAGGTGACGAAGGTTTGGGAGGCGATGAAAGCGGGGAGGGCGTAAAGGTAGATGGGGTGGATGCGTTTGTTGACGACGAGGTCGCGGACAACGCCAAGGAGGATGAGGATGTCAACGCCGGCGTAGAAAAACGGGGGCGGCAGGATGCTAGCCGGGAAGCGCCCAAATCCCGCGGCGGTGAGCGCGCACGAGGCGATAAGGAGCAGGCGGCGGTGATACTCCGGCCTGGTGCGCCAATAGATGCCGAGCGCAAAGGTGGTGGTGAAGCAAACCATGTCAAACAACGGCACGATGAGAAACGGCTCCGCGTCGGTGCTGTGAAGCTGGGCGGCGTTGAAACGGGCCATGACGATGGAGGTGGCGGCGCCGACGATGGGGATGGCAACGCCGAGGGCTACTCCAAACCAGCCGGCCTGCTTGTGAAGGCGGACGTTGCGAGTGCGGACGAGTAGCGATTGAAAAATATAAAAGATGAGCCAGCCAGTGAAAACCGCTGCATGCAGATAGAGGATGGCGGGACGCGGCGGTGAGGGATGGATGAGGTTTTTGTCTACGGTGTGGCTAAAGCCGTAGGCGATGGTCGCGGCGATGAGCAGCGACATGAAGAGATAAAAATAATTGTGTAGAGGCGTGGCGGGTTTCGCTGATGCTCTCGGAAGAGGTCGCGAGGCGACGTTAACTGGATGTGAGATAGACATAGGCTTGGTGGCGGGATGGTACTACAAGAGGAGGCCCCTTCCCCACCCTTTGCAAAGGGAGCAAATGGTAGGCCACCAGAGGACGGCTAGGCGGAGTCGGGGGTGGTGGCGGCCAGGCGGGTTTCGCTGAGGTCGAGTTCGTGCTCGAGCTGGCGGAGGACTTCGTCGTTGATGCGGCCTTCGTCGCGCAGGCGCACGGCGGTGTTGCGCTCGGTGTCGAGGAGTTCCTGGGAAAGGGCGAGGTAGCGATCGTAAAGTTCGCGCGCGGTGTCGTGGGGCTGACCGTCCTGATGGCTGATGTTGGCGAGGCGATGGGTGTAGTGCTTGTGGATGTCGTCGTAGAGATCGGTGGATTCGGGCGGTTCGTTCGCGCGGTCACGATTGTTTAAATAGGCGATGGCGGCTTCGATCATGAGGCGGCGAGCTTCCTGCTCTTCGCAATCGGGCCCGGTCGGGGCGGCGAGGCCGAGAGAGCGGATAAGGGGCGGAAGAGTGAGGCCTTGCACGACGAGGGTCACGAGAATTACGGCGAAGGTGAGAAAAACAATCAGGTCGCGATGAGGAAAGGGGCTGCCGTCGGCGATGGTTTGCGGCAGGGAGATGGCGGCAGCGAGGGCGATGACGCCGCGCATGCCGGTCCAGCCGATAACGAAAACGTTGCGAAGGCTGGGTGGGTCCTCGCGCTGATGAAGCACATGCTTGCGAAAATAATAGGCCACATAGGCGCCGGGGAAACTCCAGACCAGGCGAAGCACGATTAATAAAGCGCTGAAGAGCAGGCCGTAGAGAAGAAGCTTAGTTAGCGGAACTTCGCGAATGCCGGCGAGAACGTAAGGCAACTGCAAACCGATCAAAACGAAAACCAATCCATTGAGAATGAAGGTGAGCGAACCCCAGACGGAGTAAGCCTGGAGACGCACGCTCGGGGAAAAAAAGCGCGAGCTGCGACGGCTGAGGTAGAGACCCGCGGCGACGACGGCGAGGACTCCGGAGGCGTGGAGCGCTTCAGCGGCGAGATAGGTGGCGTAAGGGACGAAAAGGCTGACAGCGATTTCGATGGGACCGTCATCAATCCGGTGTTCGAACCATTCGACGATGCGCGCGATGACCAAACCAATAGCGATACCGGCGGCAATGAGGTAGGCGAGGCGTCCGGCGGCGGAAAAAACCGTGGGATTCTGCCCGTAGACGACCATGGCGGTTGCGAATTCGAGGGCGAGGAGGCCGGTGGCGTCGTTGAGGAGGCTTTCGCCTTCGAGAATATCCACGATGCGTTTGGGGAGGCCGATGCGCTTGGCGATGGAGGTGGCGGCGATGGCGTCGGTAGTGGCCACGACAGCGCCGAGTACTACCCCGGTGTGCCAATCCATGCCGGAGAAAACCCAGGAGACGGCGGCGGCAACTCCAAAAACGGTGAAGGCCACGAGGCCGATGGCGAGCGAGGCGATGCTGGTGAGGTTGTAGCTGAAGTCGCGCCAGGAAGTGACCCACGCAGCGGAGTAAAGCAGGGGCGGGAGAACTACGAGGAAAACCATGTCGGGGTCGAGCGAAACTTTAGGGATGCCGGGGATGAAGGCGACAAGCAGGCCGGCGATTACGAGCACGATGGGATAAGGAGTCTGAAGGCGCTTGGCGAGCGTGGAGAAAACGACTACGAACAATAGCAAGAGGAGGAGAACGAGCTGGACGCCGTGGAGACCGGAGGCGGACATGGGTTATTTCATGCCACGGATTGGCGGCGGTGTCGAACAAATTTTGGAGTGCGAGTTTGGACCGCCGCGCGGTTTGGCCGCGCGCGGGTTTTGGGGGCTCAAGAAATCAGCAGCAGGTCCCTCCGCTGCGCCCGTCACGGGCGGGCGGGATGACAATTTCAAAGGAATTAGCAAACCAGGGCTGCGTGGCGTTGACGCGGCAAGGCAGGCCACCCAAAATTCTTACGGAGTGAGGGGGGCGTCGAGGTCTTGCCAGGAATTGTTTTGGAAGATTTCGATTTTGGTGATGGGATGAATTTCCCAGAGAGTGAAACGGTATTTGTTGAGGTGGTTACGATGGTCGGGGTCGAGCATGAGCCAGCCGGTGACGCGTACGGGAATGTCGTTGTTGCGATACTTTGAGAGCACGGTGGAGTTCCAATGAGGATGGGACTTCAGGAAGCGCGGAGTGTATTCGATGACGACGGAGTCTTTTTCGGCACCGCCAACCTCGCCGACGAGGGCCATGTGCGTGTCGGTTTCCGAGGCGAGTGAAAATCTACAGTTAGTTCCCTCTTTGTTTCCATTTTGCGGCTTGATGGCGACGAGGTAGCCGGTGGTGCGGAGGGCTACGCCTTCGACCCTGGCGATTTCCTGCAGGTGCGCGGGTGTCCACTTGGCGCGAAGCTTGGTGTCAATGGGAAAAGGCAGATCGTGGATGGCGGACCAATCGACGTCGTGCACATCGGATTCGGCGGGAAGGTCGGTGCGATTTTTTCTGATGAAAGTGTCGGGATCGAGTTTGTTGCCATTCCAAGGGCAATTGCCGCCAGGACCTGTGAAGGTGGTTTTGTTGGGAGCAGGTTTGTTCCAGGATTCTGAAATTGTGGAAGCGGGCGGGGCGCCGGCGGCCATGGCGGACAGCGCGTGCAGCGGCGGAGGCGTGACGCGAACGTACCTGGTGGAAACCCATCCTTGATCGCCGCTCTCCGTTTCGACGTGGTAGAAACCGGTGGTGGGAGCGGGGTCCAGGAGTTCAAGCTCTTCGCCGGGAGTGAGCGTCATCAGAGGTTTATTGTCGGTGGAGGGCGCGGGGCGAAGGCGGACGTTGTGTGTTACGACGGCTTCCTGGGCGGGGGTAGCGGGTGGATCCTGGGTGGCTAGCGCGGGGCAGATTTGCAGAAGCAGGAGAAAAAATGCGACGGAGATTACGTGGATCGGGAGAACGAAGGGCAACTGCGGACGAACAGATTGCATGAAAGCCTCCTTTGAGTAAGAAGACCGAGGTGGTTGAATGTTAGGTATACCAATCAGGTTATTACGTCAAGGATAAACGAAGGCCGGCCTCAGAGCACCCCCGCTAATTCCGCGCGGTTTGGCGGCGCGCCCACCCTTTGCGAAAAGCGCGCCAAGGGTAGGCCACCCGACGATCTTCAGCGAGACTTATTCGGTGCGCAAGGCGCGCATGGGGTCTATGGTGGCAGCGCGCCAGGCGGGGACCATGCAAGCCGCCAGCGCCACGGCGACCAGGATAAATGCTGAGGCTATTAGCGTGAGGGGGTCACGGGAGTTACCGCCGGACCACGCCGAGAGGACGCGATTCAAGGCGGCACTGAGAACGATGCCCGCTAGAATGCCGAAGGCCAGCGTGATTCCAGTGGAAGCCAAAACCAGGCGCACGATGCTGGTTCTTGGAGCGCCGAGGGCCATGCGGATGCCGACTTCCTGAGTGCGTTGCGAGACAGCAAAAGAGACGACGCTGTAGAGGCCGGTGGCGGCGAGAGCCAGGGCGAAAACGGCGAACATGGAAAAGAGGGTGGCGATGAAGCGATCATTACCCCATCCCTGGGTGTCGAGCCACCACAGCAGGGTGCGGTTCTGACTGCCGGTCACCAGTTCGGGATTCAGCTGGCGCAGGCGCTCTTTGATGGAAGGCAGCAGCGCGTCGGGATTGGGCGTGGTTTTGACCAGTAACGAAACGTCGGTAGGGAGAATAAAGCTGTGCGGAAAAAAGACCGCGGGTTTGATGGGGTTATTGAGGCCATCGTTGCGGGCGTCGCCGACTACGCCAATGATCTGGAACCAGTCGTCGGGCGACTTAGCGAGCAGCAGAGAGGGGCGGTCCACTTTCAGAGCTTCGCTGCGGACGGACTGGCCGATGGCATCACCGTTGGGAATGAACTGTTTCACGAAGGCCTTATTCACGACCGCGACGTGGGCGGCGCGCATCAGTTCGCCGTCGTCAAACAGCCTGCCAGCAAGCAAAGGGATTTTGAGAGTGGGAAATTCGTGGGGGCTGACGGCGCAGAGCATGGCCTGCGCGTCGGTGAGCTGCGGATTGCTTTGCAGCAAGACCTTAGCGGTGAAGCCGCCGAAACCGGGAAACCAAGTGGTGGAAATACTGGCGTCTTCCACGCCGGGAACTTCAGAGACGGCTTTACGCACGGCTTCCTGAGCGTTGAGGCGGCCTTCCCAGGCGGGGTTGGCGCCTTTGGGAAAACCAACGTTTAGAGAGAGCACGTTTTTAGGGTCGTAGCCGAGAGGAGTGTGCAGGCGTGCAGAGAAGGCTTTGAGGGCGGCGCCGGCGGAGGCGATGAGCAACAGGGTGAGCGCTACCTGGCCGGCGATGAGGATGCGATGACTTTTGCGGCTGCGAGCGCTGCCGGAATGCTTGGAGCTGCTGGCCTGAATGAGGCTGCCGATTTGCGGACTGGAAAGCTGCCAGGCCGGGGAGATGCCGAAGAGAATGCCGGTGAGGAGCGCAACACCGGCGCTGAAAGCGAGGACTGCGGCGTTGACGTGGACGGCCGCTTCATGAGGGAAGGAAAAAATGGGGAGGGCGGCGACAATCCAGGTGACACCTTTGTATGCGGCGACCACGCCGAGGGCGGCTCCGGTGACGGAAAGCACCACGGATTCGGTGAGAAGCTGCTGGATGAGGCGGCGACGGCCGGCTCCCACGGATACGCGGACGGCAAGTTCATGTTGACGCGCGGTGCCACGAGCCAGCAGAAGGATAGAGACATTGGCGCAGCCAATGATGAGCAGAGTGAGGACGGCGCCGAAGAGGAGGACCAGTGTGCCGGCAAATTTCCCGAGGACTTCTTCGTTGAGGGTGACGATGGCGGCGCGTCGGTCCTGAGGATAGGACTTATCGTTTCTGGCGAATTGATCGGCGATAACCTGGAACTCCGCGGCAGCGGCGGGAAATTTTACTCCGGGCTTGAGCTTTACAAAGGCCATCCAGTATTCGTGGGGATCGGCGGTGGGCACGGCGGGCATATAGACGTCGCTATCGCCCCAAGTGAAGCGCGGCGGGACCACGCCGATCACGGTGTAGAGCTTGTGGTCCAGTTCAATGGATTTCCCGATGACATCGTGGCTGCCGCCAAATTGACGCTGCCAAAAAAGGTAGCTGAGCACCACTACCGGCGAAGCGGATCCATTGGGTGCGTCCGAGGGGAAAAATTCACGCCCCAAGAGCGCGGGAACGCCCATGTATTGAAAAAGGTTGGGGGAATATGAGCCGACGTTCACGGAGACGGGCACCTGATCGCCGGTCATGTTTTTTGTTCCGCCCTGCTGGAGGAAGACATCCTTGACGGAAGAGGCTTGGCGAATCAGGGGATAGCCGGTGCCGGTTGTTTCAAGGAGAGGGCCGCGGCCGTTTTTGTCGCGCAACTCGATGTGCACCATGCGATCGTTGTCTTTGTAGGGGTATGGATCGATCAGCACGCCGTAAACGACACTGAAGATGGCGGTGGTGGCGCCAATACCAAGGGCAAGGGAGAAAATAGCGGTGAGGGCGAAACCGGGGGCTTTGCGGAATTGGCGAAAGGCGAAGCGTAAGTCTTGTAAAAAATTCCACATGGTCAGGTGGGCCTCCGGCGGTGATGTGCACTTAGACGTACGCATAAACTTGTGGATAGTTCCGTGCCGGGCACGGCTGCGGGCATAAAACGGATAAATATTGGAGTCTTGGCGACCAAGATCGTCTGTAGATCCCGGAAGAGCAATTAAAGGCGGAAATGGAAATAAATTTAGGTGGCGATGGTCACAATTTAGTTGCGAGAGACGTTTAACCAGTAGAACGGAGAGCCGACTTGATTCATGGCGTGGTAGGAGGGTTTGCGGAGCGAGGGCTTGGTGTCGGGAATTCGCAAACCAGGAAAGCGGATACGGGAGCGCGCGCTGGGGAGTGGGGCGTGAAGAGTAAAGATGCGCCTGAGCAAAGCTTCGACGAAATTTTTCTGGCTCACTACTCACGGGTTGTGGGGATTTTGCGGCGAGTGGTTGGGGACCACGGGCGGGCGGAGGATCTGGCCAGCGAAGTTTTCCTGAAACTGTACCGGCAGGATTGGGCAAAGGATTGCGCCGGCAATGTGCCTGGCTGGCTCTACCGGACGGCGACGAACCTGGGGATTGATGCGCTGCGGGCGGCAACGCGGAGGAACCGATTGGAGCAGGCGGCGGCGCGAGAAGGAAGCGGCGGCAGAGTGGCCGAAAATGCATTTGATCAACTGGCACGGGCGGAGAAACAACAGCGCGTGCGCGGCGTGCTGGGTGATTTGAAACCGGCACAGGCGCAATTGCTTTTGTTGCGGGCTTCGGGGCACAGCTACAAAGAATTGGCGGCAGCTATGGAAATTGAAGCGGGTTCGGTGGGGACGACTTTGATTCGCGCAGAGGCGGCGTTTGAGCAGCGCTATCGAGAACTCTATGGTGGTGAGGAGGATGTATGAATTGTGTTGCTGAAAATATTTTGCGCGCGTATCAGGACGGCGAGTTGAGCGCGACGGAGCGGCAAGAAATTGAAATTCATGTCGCAAACTGCGGTTCGTGCGCAAAGCGACTACAGGAAATAGCGGCCATGGCGACGGTGGTGGGCGAACGGTTGTCGTCGCTGGATGCGGGGGCCGCGGAAACGAGCGTGGACGCGAACGTAGCGCTGGCGCGTTTCAAGGCGCGGAGCGATGCCAAGGTGGCCGACGTAACGCGGCCTGCCGCGGTATCGCGGATGTTTGACAGGCGCTGGCGTCCGGCGTGGGTGACGGCAGTGGCGGCAACTATTATTCTGGGGGCGCTGGCGTTTCCTTCAGGGCGCAGCATGGCGCAGCGTTTCCTGGCGACTCTGCGCGTAGAAAAAGTGCAGCCGGTGGCGCTGGATTTTTCGGCGTTCGACGGCAATCGGCCCCTGGGGGAAATGCTGAGCAAAATGCTGTCGGACAAGGTGGTGGTCACGGCGAATGAAAAATTGCAGCAGGTGGATTCGGCAAAAGATGCCAGCGAGCTAGCTGGTTTCCCGGTGCAATTGATTCACGCGCGCACAGACGCGCCGAAATTCACCGTCCAAGGGCACCATGCGTTTCATGTGACCGTGGACCGGGAGCGTTTGCAGGACGTCGTGGACCAGGCGGGGCGGCCGGATCTGCTGGTGCCGGCGACGATCGACGGCGCGACTGTTTCGGTGAGCGTACCCAGAGCCATCACATTGGAATATGGCGACTGCGCTCGACACCAGGGGAAAGAAGGCGAAGTGCCGGCGCGCACACAACAGGGGCGGCATGATTGGGGGCAATCGGGAGCAGAACCCAATACTTGCCTGGCACTCATCGAAGCGCCGGTGCCGCAGGTCAACGTGCCCGCCGATCTGAATATTCAGCAACTGGCAGAGATAGGATTTCAACTGACGAGGATGAGCCCAACGCAAGCGCGCGAGCTGGCCCAGGCGATCGACTGGAGGTCGACGCTGGTGCTGCCGATTCCACGCACCGCCGGCACGTACAGCCCGGTGCGAGTCGCGGGCGTGCAAGGCACGCTGATCAACGCCGCCGGAAACCGCGACCCGCACTATGTATTGATTTGGGTGAAGAATGGGATTATCTACGGTCTGGTGGGACATGGCGATGCGAGCGAAGCCGTGGAGCTGGCGAACACACTCTCGTGAATTTGAGATCGCGAAAAATACAAGAGTAAAATACGCACCCGCCCAGGCGGGCAGGCTCTTAAAAGCGAAGGGTGCGGCACCCGAAAAGCAAAACCTCAAACGCAGGGTGCGGAGGGGTTCTGGAACACGCGGCCGATTTTGCGATTGAAACGCTGGACCTGCGCAAGACATTTGGGAACAAAGTTGCGGTGAGCAATCTTTCTGTTGCGGTGCGGCGCGGCGAAGTGTTCGGGTTCCTGGGTCCGAATGGCGCGGGGAAAAGTACTTCTATAAAGATGCTGCTGGGGCTGGTGAAGCCCAGCAGCGGGCAAGCGTTCGTGCTGGGCGCGCCTTCCGACGATGTCGAAATTCGGCGCAAGATTGGGTTCCTTCCTGAAGATTTCCGATTTTATTCCTGGCTGACCGCTACCGAACTATTACACCTGCATGGACGATTGTTTGGAATGGGGGCGGCGCGTCTTCGCGAACGCGTGCCTGCACTGCTGGAACTGGTTGGGCTCACACCACATCGCGAGAAGCGCCTGCGCGATTTTTCCAAGGGGATGCTGCAGCGGATTGGATTGGCGCAAGCGCTGATTCACGAGCCGGAACTGGTGTTTCTGGACGAACCGACTTCGGGGCTGGACCCCATGGGCCGGCGGCTGGTGCGCGACGTGATCCGCGCGGAACGCGAGCGCGGCGCGACGATTTTTTTAAATTCGCACATCCTGAGCGAAATTGAAATTACCTGCGACCGGGTGGTGTTCATCAAGGAAGGACGAGTGGTGGCGAGCCACGATTTGCGGGCAAATCCTGAGGGGGAAGTGCGGCTGGCGGCGCGGGTACGCAATCTTTCCGCAGACGCCATTGCTGGATTGGCGAAGTGGGGATCGGGGGCGCACCTGGAAGGCGAGCGACTGACGCTAGTTCCCCGCTCTGCCGATGGGCTTCCTGAAATACTGCGCCACCTGGTGGCGTCGGGAGCCGACGTGTTTGAGTACCGGCCTGAACATGTGTCGCTGGAAGATTTATTTTTGAAAATTATGGGCGAGGACCGCGGGCTGTGAGCGGCGCGTGGATCATGGCCGGCGTTACGTTTCGCGAAGCAGCGCGGCGGAAAATTTTGTGGACGGCGGTGATCGCCGGCGTGGCATTTCTGGCGCTGTTCTCCACAGGATTGCATTACCAAGTTAAGGATTCGACGAGCCACCACGTTCCACCGTTGATCGTGCACCAGGTGCAAGCCGCGCTGCTGCAGATCGGTTTTTATGCGGTGAATTTGCTGGCGGTGGTGATGACCATTCTCACCTCGGTGGACACTTTGTCGGGGGAGATTTCGTCGGGAACGATTCAGGCCATTGCGACGAAGCCGCTGTCGCGGTGGGAAATTTTGATGGGTAAGTGGGTGGGCTTCGCGGGGATGATTGCGATTTACGTGGGCGGGATGTTTGGAGGCGTGGCGGCGGTGGGGTATGTGATTGGGGGCGTGCGGCCCCATGGCACGCCAGGCGGGACGCTGCTTGTTTACCTGGAATGTTTGCTGCTGCTGACGGTGACGTTCGCATGCGGGACGAAATTTGCGACGCTGACGAACGGCGTGATTGTGCTGGGGCTGCACGGGCTGGCATTTATTGGCGGCTGGATTGAGCAGATTGGCGCGCTGACAGCCAGTCCGCGGCTGGTAACCGTGGGTATCGTCGCGAGCCTGATCATGCCGAGCGAATCCATCTGGCGGAGAGCTTCGTTTGAAATGCAGTCTTCGCTGACGAGGTCACTGCAGTTCAGTCCTTTTTCGAGCGCCTCGGCGCCGAGCGCTGCGATGGTCGGATATGCCGTGTTGTACTTGCTGATTGCGCTGGCGATGGGGCTTTATAATTTTCGCGAACGCGACTTGTAAAATTATATTTTGGCTTAGTTTTTTTGCATCCACCGTCTTATTCTCGCCCGGGGGCCGGGGAAGCGTGGAGATGCGCAGGAAGCATTTCATGAATGACGAGGTTCCGTAAGAATTGCTTCCGTATATAATCCCTTACAAGCCGGCGGAAGTTCCCTGTCCGCAGGGTTCGCGTTTTTATCGGGAGACGAGACATGACCAGTTTTTTACTCAATGGAAAATCGGTGCAAGTGGATGTTGATCCCTCGACGCCATTGTTGTGGGTGTTGCGCGACTCGCTGGAGATGACGGGTACGAAGTTCGGCTGCGGGATGGCGCTGTGCGGAGCATGCACCGTGCACCTGGAGGGAAAAGCGATACGCTCGTGCGTGGCGCCGCTATCACGTGTGGCGGGCAAGAAGGTGACGACGATTGAGGGGCTGTCGGACAATTTGACGCATCCTTTGCAGAAAGCGTGGATTGAACTGGACGTTCCGCAATGCGGGTATTGCCAGTCGGGACAGCTGATGAGCGCGGCGGTGCTGCTGGCGGAAAATTCCAAGCCCAGTGACAAAGATATCGATGAAGCCATGGGCGGAAATATCTGCCGCTGTGGAACGTATCCAAGAATTCGGAAAGCGATTCATCGGGCTGCCGAGTTGGCGGGCGAGCGGAGGCAGAAATGAGCGCGCCGGCGATGGTGGGGCGACGGTCGTTTATCAAGACGAGCGCGGCGGTGGGCGGCGGATTGCTGGTGGGGTGGTATGCGCCCTCGCTGGGCTCAAACGGCGGTGAAGTTTCGGCGGCGGGCAAAGATTTTGCGATGAACGCGTTCGTGCGCATCGGCACGGATGAAACGGTGACGGTGATCGCGGCGCATTCGGAAATGGGGCAAGGCGTTTACACTTCCCTGCCCATGCTGATGAACGAAGAGTTGCAGGCGGAGTGGTCGAAGATTCGCGTGGAAGCCGCGCCGGTGGATAAAGTTTATAACCACCCGGTGTTTGGAATTCAAATGACCGGCGGAAGCACCACTCCTCCGGCTGAGTGGGAGCGCTATCGCAAGATGGGAGCGGTGGCGCGGATGATGCTGGTGGAGGCGGCGGCAAAGCAATGGAACGTGGATCCCACCAGCTGCGAAGTGAAAGACGGCGTGGTCATTCACAGCAAGAGCGGGAAGCGCGCCACGTATGGGTCCTTGGCGAATGCGGCGTCGCAACTGCAGGCGCCGGTGAGCGTGCCGCTGAAAGATCGCAAGGCGTTTACGGTGATCGGGAAATCCACGCGCAGACTGGACACGCCGTCGAAGACGGATGGAACGGCACAGTTCGGATTGGATGTGCGCATCCCCGGAATGCTGACGGCGGTGGTGTTGCGGCCGCCGGTGTTTGGAGGAAGCGTAGCCAAGGTAGATGCTTCCGAGACAATGAAAATTGCGGGCGTCAAAGCGGTGGAGCAGGTGCCGTCGGGCGTGGCGGTGATTGCGACAGGGTTCTGGCCGGCAAAGCTGGGACGCGACAAACTGAAGGTTGACTGGGAGCTGGGGCCGAACGCCGGCATCTCCACGGAAAAAATGCTCAGCGATTTTTCGGAAAGCAGCAAAACCGCAGGCGCTATTGCCAAGAAAACCGGCGACCCGGCGGCGGCACTGAAGTCCGCGGCCAAAACAATCACGGCGCAGTACGACGTACCGTACCTGGCGCACGCGATGATGGAGCCGCTGAACTGCGTGGTGGATTTGCGCGCGGACAGCTGCGAAATCTGGACGGGCACGCAATTTGAAACGGTGGACCGGGCTGCGGCCGCGAAAGTCGCGGGAATGGATCCAGAAAAAGTAAAACTCAACACAACTTTGCTGGGAGGCGGATTCGGGCGGCGCGCGAATCCGGCTTCCGACTTTGTGGTGGAGGCGGTGCACGTCGCGAAAGCCGCGAAGGCTCCGGTGAAAGTGGTGTGGACGCGGGAAGATGATTTGAAGGGCGGGTGGTACCGGCCGATGTGGCATGACCGATTTGCGGCGGGACTGGACGCCAACGGCGATCCGGTGGCGTGGACGCACACGATCGTGGGGCAATCGATCATGCAGGGCACGCCGTTCGAAGCATTTACGATAAAAGATGGAGTAGACAGCACTTCGGTGGAGGGCGCTGCGGATTTGATTTATGGATTTCCGAACCTGCAGGTGGACCTGCATAGCCCGAAGATTGGCGTGCCGGTGCAATGGTGGCGTTCGGTGGGGCATTCGCACACGGGATTTTCGGTGGAGGCGTTTCTTGACGAGGTGGCGCACGCGGGCGGAAAAGATCCGTATGAGCTGCGGCGCAAACTGCTGGTAAACCAGCCGCGCATGCTGGCGGTGCTGGATCTGGCGGCGAAAAAAGCCAACTGGGGAACGAAGCTGGCTCCGGGTGTGGGACGCGGGATCGCGGCACATTTTTCTTTCGACAGCTATGTGGCGCAGGTGATCGAAGCTTCGGTGGAGAAAAACGGCGAGGTGCGCGTGCATCGCGTGGTTTGCGCGCTGGATTGCGGCACGGTGATCAATCCGGACACGGTGAAGGCGCAGATGGAAGGCGGGATTATTTTCGGCTTAACCGCGGCGCTGAAGACGGAAATTACGTTGAAGGACGGGCGGGTGGAACAGAACAATTTCCACGATTACCAGATGCTGCGGATTTTTGAGTCGCCGGAGATCGAGGTGTACATGGTGCCAAGCACGGAGAATCCTACGGGCGTGGGCGAGCCGGGGGTTCCTTGCGTGGCGCCGGCGCTGGCGAATGCTATTTTTGCTGCGACTGGGAAGCGTGTGCGGCGATTGCCGATTCGCGTTAGTGATCTGGCTTAGATGGGGAGCGACCGGATGCCGAAATTCGAACTGAATCACCAAACGCACAGCCAATCTCGAAACGTGGCAACGTCCCAAATATTTCTGGTCGCCGTGGTGGTCTGTGCGGGCACGGTGATGTTCGCCAGTTCGCGCACCAACGGGGCTGCGGCGAAGCCGGATGCTTCCGCTTCACAGGCGGCGTTTCAGCAGGTTTACAAGGTTTTGACTTCGCCGCGCTGCCAGAACTGCCACCCGGCGGGCGCAGCGCCGCTGCAGGGCGATGACAGCCACGTACATCTGCAAAACGTGAAGCGCGGCAAAGACGGGCATGGGGTTACGGCGATGCGTTGCGATACATGCCATCAAGCTGCAAATCTGCCGGGCGCGCACATGCCTCCGGGAAATCCGAAGTGGGCGTTGCCTCCGCCAGAACACAAGATGGTATTTGTGGGGCGATCCGCGGGCGAACTGTGCAAGCAAATTAAAGATCCGAAAGAAAATGGCGGGCGCACGCTGGAGCAGATTTTTCATCACATCGCGGACGACGATCTGGTGGGCTGGGGCTGGAACCCCGGAGAAGGGCGCACGCTGCCGCCGCTTTCGCGGCCGGATACTGTCGCGCAACTGAAGATCTGGATAGACGGCGGGGCGGCGTGCCCGGAGTGAAGAGTTTCTAAACGTCACCCTCGTAGGCGATCTTCATCCACCTTTTGGCTTCGGAGTCGAAATCACTGAGGCTGGTGAGTTCGATGCGATGAGTGATGCGGTCTTTCTTTTCAAATCCACCGGTATTGATGAGGCGCCTGGGGACTTTGGAGTTTTTCAGCGCCAGGCCGAGGTCGATGCGCGTGCGGGTGGTGGGCTTGATTTGTGCGACGACGTGCCGGCGGTAAATGGGCACGATGGTGCTGCAGGGGGAAATGCGAACGTCGGAGCCCAAGGTGCGCGCGAATTTGAGAATTTCGTCGTAAATGGGGCGGAGATGTTCTTTGGAGCCGGAGAACATTTTCTCGACGTAGTCGTGGGCGTGTTGCAGGTATTGTTCGGGACTTTCTTGTCGAAAACCTTTGCCGGCAGAACGTTCGGCGATCCACGCGGCGTAATTCGTTCCGAGGCCGTGTTCCTTCTTCAGCCACTCGCGGCGCTGCTTTTCGTCCGCCGGGCCGTTTTCTTTGGCGAGCAGTAGCCACTCTTCCAGCGAGCGTCCGGTTTTCTTTTTCATTCCGGCGATGATGGATTTCAAGTAGCGCAGGCTTTTGTGCGTGTCGTATTCGGTTTTTCGGGGCTTAACTGCAGGCATTCGCACCTCTCTATGCTTAGGGGTCTGGCGGCGGAGCAAATAATAACTCGAGTTGTCGCACTGCTCAAATCGCGTATCGACGATTTGGGAGTCGCAGCGGTACGGACGGACTGAATCGATTTAATTGCCCGCCCTGGCGTGGGCGGGATTAGAATGCCGATGAGTCGGAGGACTTCATGCGAAGACTTTTGATGATGCTAACGATGGTGACGCTGGCCGGCGCACAGGAAGCACGTGCGCAGACGAAACTGTCGGCGCACTGGGAAGAATTGACGGCGGCGGATTTTCGCGAGGCTATTGCGCAGTCGAAAGGTACATGCCTGTTGCCGTTCGGGATTCTGGAGAAGCATGGGCCGCATCTGCCGCTGGGGACGGACTTATTGAATGTGCGTTACGCGTCGTTGCATGCGGCGGAACAGGAATACGCGGTGGTGTTTCCGGAATATTATTTTGGGCAGATATTTGAAGCGAAGCACGAAGCGGGCACGATCGCGTTCAGCCGGGAGATACAGCTCAAATTGTTGCAGGAAACGACGGACGAGATGGCGCGGAACGGCTGCAGGAAAATTGTGATTGTGAACGGGCACGGCGGAAATGAAAGCCTGCTGCCATTTTTTGCGCAATCGCAACTGGAGAAGCCGCACGACTATGTGGTGTATGTGCAGTGGGGACACAACGCTCCCAAGGGTGGACCGCCGAAGAAGGATGCGCTGGATATGCACGCGGGGCAAACGGAAACGTCGGGGACAATGATTTCGCATCCGGGCCTGGTACACATGGAGCGGGCAGCGAGCGAGTCGGGCGGGGACCAGAAGCGCGTGAATCTGCCAAGCGATGTTTACACCGGTATCTGGTGGTATGCGCGATTTCCGAATCATTATTCGGGGGAAGGCGCGCTGGCGACGAAAGAGTTGGGAGAATTTGAGATGAAGGCGTGGATTGCCGCGATTGCGGAAGCGGTGCGAGCGGCGAAAGCGGATGATGAGAGTTTGAAATTGCAGAATGAGTTTTACGAGAAGAGCAAGCATCCGCTGGATACGCGGCCGTGAGTCTGGTTGGAGCGGCGGACAACAGCAGGTTCCTCACCCGCCTGGAAAAGGCGGCGGGTTCGGAATGACATTGTTTCTTTTTGATTGGCGTTGAGTGATTGGTTCACAAAACAACGCGCGATAGTTGGGAGACCGGTTGGTTAACAAAAAACTGGACCGGCGGGAGAAAATTATTTGCGGCGGAGTTGTTCGATCCAGCGGAAGAGGGATTGATCGTAGGGGGGTTCGACGTCGAGGAATTCGATGCCCATGCCGATGCGGGGTTTGACGATACGAACGACAGCGAGGGCTTCCACGGTTTGGTCTTTGCGGGTCATGGTGAGGCGGATGCGGGCGTTCAGCGCCAGGGGCTCGCTGGCACACACGAAGGTGCCGCCGATGGATAAATCCGAGGTGACGCCGCTGGTGGTTGCGCCGGTCTGCAGGTCCAGCAACTGGGCATCGGCGGCAAACGGGTAGCGAATGGAGTAGCGGCGGTCGCGAACCGTAATGGAGCGCCACGGGCTTACTGTCGTTCGTTCTTCCATGTAGATAACGTTGCCCACAATCGTAAGATGTCTGCGAAGTGCGAAAACACCGCCGCGCCGAGGACTCTCCCCACTGAAATTGCTGTAATAATTGTCCCCCGGATTGATGGCGCAGGGGCTTATTCCGGATGGCAAACCGGCGAAAAAGGTAATAGCAAAAGGCGCTTTCAGGCCGTCCCACTTGCGTGTTCGCGCTATTAGCCGCTAGGACAAAACGTGCGGTAAGGAGCCGGTCGCGCGAGGGAGGCTGGTGCTATCCTGCAATCGTCACTTTCTCTCAGGCGAAAAATAAAAGATGCGACTGGATGGACTCCGGCAAAGCGATCGTGTGAACTTCCGCATGCCCGTGGAGGCATCGTGGTTCGGCGGCGGCGGCGTGGCGCTGAAGCGCACGGCGCACACGCTACTGGTGAGCCGAAATGGCGGAGTTTTACGGCTGACAGAGAAGCTGCCGGCCGGGCAGGAATTGACGCTGCGGCGGCAGCAGGATGGCGACGCGTGGAAATCCACGCGGGCGCGAGTGGTGGCGGAGATCGATCAGGAACCGGACGGTTTTTTGTACGCTTTCCACATTCTGGAGCCGCGCTCGGACTTCTGGGACATCGAGTTCCCTTCCCCCAGCAAAGCGGATGAGGCAGTAGCGAGGCTGCTGATGGAGTGCAGTTTTTGCCAGCGACGTGAAGTGGTGTACCTGAATGCGATGGAGCTGAAATCATTCGAGATGCGCAAGTGCGTGGCGCGCATTTGCAGCCACTGCGCGACGCCATCCATCTGGATTGAAGCGCAGCCGGAAATGCCACCGCAGCCGACAGAGGAATCTGTTCGCCATGTGGATACACACGTGGATACGCACGTTAATCCGCGCCGCAAACGGACGAGGGTTAAGGCGCGCGTGCTGGCGTGTATTCGCCGGCGCGGGTTTGAGGAAGAAGTGGCGGTGTGCGAGGACCTGTCGAAGGGTGGGTTGAGCTTTCGAAGCCGCAATCAGTATACGGAAGGTTCGCGCGTGGAAGTGGCGGTGCCGTTTACGCCAGGGAGCAGCGCGATTTTTTTGCCGATTCGCATTGTGTTTTCGGTGGCGATTCCGAGCGCGGGGCTATTCAAGCACGGCGCGGCCTACCTGCGGGCTCCGTCAGAGACAGGCACCTAAAATAATTTCAGATCTTTTTCGATGCACACCTAGTCGAGCACTGCGACGGTTTCGCGCTCGCGGCGGCGGCGATGCAGGTAGTGCATGGCGATGTTGAGGTAAATCTCGCCGCAAGGTGTTTCCAACGCAATAACCATAGCTTCAGTATCCACGGTGCTGGCGAGGCCGGAATCATTGGCGTGAATTTCGGGGGGAAAAACCTTGAAGCGGAAGCCCTGGTCGTTCAGCAAGGTGACGGAATTGCCGATGACCATGTTCGCGAATTCGCAAACGGTTTCGCGCACGAGCTGCTCGCTGGCGGGAAGTTCCGTGCCGGCGAGATGGCTGGCAAGGCGCACGGCCACTTCCGGGGCCAAATCCAGAATGATGCGGCCTTCGATGTCACCCTTGATGGTGATGAGCGCGGCCACGCCTTTGCGGCGATAGGCGTCTTCATCCATGGTGAGGTCGATAACTTTCGCGGAGGACTGGAGACATTCGGAAAAAACGGCGTCGGCGGCGTTAATGAACGGCTGGATCAATTCCATTCTCATGAGCGTTGTTCTCCTGCGAGGACAGTGGGTGCGTTGGGGGCGGCGGGATCGTCACTCAAAACGTAACGCAGAATTTCGTAGAGAACTTCGGGCTTGACGGGCTTTTGCACGAAGTGTTTCGCGCCTTTTTGCAGCGCGGCAAGAATATTTTCCTGATAACCCACGGATGAAACCATCACGATGCGGGCGTCGCTGTGCTGGCGCACGATACGCTCGACGGCTTCGATGCCTTCCATCTGGGGCATGGTGATGTCCATCAGGCAGATGTCGGGCCTGGTGCGGTTGAATTCGGCGATGGCGGTAAGTCCGTCTCCGGCTTCACCGGCCACTTCTCCGCCAAAGGTCTCAATCATTTTGATGAGGTTCTTGCGGGCGAAGACGGAGTCGTCCACCACCAGGTAGCGAACAGTCTTGTTGTCGCGATGAAGAGCGGCAAATTGTGGCATTACAGTCTCCTTTGACCGGGAACCGTTTCTTCAACCGCGATGCGAAGAAACGGGAAGCGTCTCGGCTTTTTCAATCTTTTCCTTGTTCTCGAGGCTGGCGCGATCCGCGCCGTACTGGCTCAACAAATACGAAGCCATTCCGTCGAGGGGCACAATTCTGTTGGCGTAGCCCTTGGTGATGGCGGCGCGGGGCATACCGCCGACCACGCAACTCTCTTCGCTTTGCGCGATAGTCATGCCGTTGGCGGCTTTGATGGCGCCCAGACCCGCGGCGCCGTCTTCACCCATGCCGGTCATCAAAACTCCGACGGCGAGAAGTCCAAATTCCTGCGCGAGGGATTTAAACAGGACGTCCACGGAAGGGCGATGGCCGTTAACGTGCGGCGCGTCGTTGAGAACTATGATGTCGCCGCGAGGCATGCGGCGCACGATCATGTGGCGGTTGCCGGGGCACAAGAGAACCCGGCCGGCCGTGAGTAGATCGCCGGATCGTGCTTCCTGAACATCGAGCGCACAGCATTCATCGAGACGCCTGGCGAACATTTCGGTGAAACCTTCGGGCATGTGCTGCACGATCAAAATCGTCGACGGAAAGTCCGCGGGAAGCTGAGAAAGGAGAAATTGCAAGGCGTTGGGCCCACCGGTGGAAATGCCGATGGCGATAATTCTGTTGGGAGGCACGCCGGGGCCGTTTTTCTTTTTGGGAGACAGTGCAGCTTCGGGAACGAGGGACGGGGGCAAGCGATGTCCCGCGGCGCGTTTGGCGACTTTGATTTTTTCGATGAGCTCATCGGCGATGGTATCGAGATGGCCGACGGCGGCGTCTTTCGGCTTGGCGACGAAATCCACGGCGCCGAGACCGAGGGCTTTAAAGGTGGAATAGGCGCCCTCTTTGGAATGGGTGCTGAAGAGAATCACCGGGACCGGGGCGCTCTTCATAATCAGGCGCAGCGTTTCCATGCCGTCCATGCGCGGCATTTCCAAATCCAGAGTGACCACGTCGGGACGGAGCTCTTCGATTTTCTTGAGCGCGAAGGCACCATCCATCGCGGTACCGACTACTTCGATGGAGGCATCGCGCGCCAAAATAGTGGGGATGAGCTTGCGCATGAGCGCGGAATCGTCGACGACAAGCACGCGGATGCGGTCGGTCATGCGATGGCTCCCAGGGGCAGTGCTTTGGCAAAGCGCGCGATCACGGCGGTGACGTTCAGGATGAGGACGACAGTGCCATCGCCAAGTATGGAAGCACCGCTGACCAAGTCACTGGAGACAATGTCATTGGGAAGCGCTTTGATGACCAATTCCTCTTCGCCGACGAGCGTATCCACGACCAAGCCAAAGCGTTTTTCGGCGGCGCCAATCACGATGACGAAACTGGTCTTTTTCCGTGGCGCGGGGGTGAGAGCGTGAATCTTATCGAGGCGATTCAAACGGACCAGCGTGAGAAGTTGATCACGCAGGCGTAGAATTTCGCGCTGATCGACCATGTGAATTTCCTGCTGGCTGATGCGCGTGATTTCCACAACGGAGGAAAGCGGCACAGCGTACAGGCGTCCGTCTACGCGGAAGAGGAGCGTCTGGATGCTGGCCAGGGTCAGCGGCGCACGCAGCAAAATGGTAGTTCCTTTGCCGAGCTGGGTGTGCACATGGACGGTGCCTTTGAGCTTGTCCATTACGGAGCGAACGACGTCCATACCCATGCCGCGGCCGGAAACCTCGGTGACCGCCGAGGCGGTACTGAAGCCTGGCTCGAAAATAAGATTCAACGCTTCCTGCTCGGTCAGGCGTTTGGCTTCGTCGGCGTTCAGAATTCCTTTTTCGACGGCTTGGGCGCGGAGCTTGTGGGCGTCCATTCCGCGGCCATCGTCGCGGACTTCGACGAAGACCTGCGCGCCCTGATGGTAGGCGTTGAGAAAAACAGTGCCACGGGCCGGTTTGCCGGCAGCCAAGCGTTGGTCGGGCTGGTCGATGCCGTGATCGACGGCGTTGCGCACAAGGTGCATGAGCGGCTCAGCCAAGGAATCGAGAATTCCTTTATCGAGATCGGTGTTTTGGCCGGCGATTTGGAGAGCGACGTCTTTGCCGCATTGTTTGGCGACGTCTCTTACGACACGAGGGAATCTGCGGAAGAGCTGTTCGACGGGGACCATGCGGATTTTCAAGACACACTTGTGCAGTTCGTCGAGCACGCGGGTTTGAAAGGCGAGGGCGTCGGCAAGTTTTGCGCGCAGGGGATCCCGCGCGTGAATTCTCTCAAACTCGAACAGCGTGCGATTGAGCATGGACTTGCCGATGATGAGCTCGCCGACCAGGTTCATTACCGCATCGATACGTGCGGCGTCCACGCGCAGAGAAGTCTCCGTCAAGGCCGCGACGGCCGTGCCTACGGCACTTGCCGCAGTGGAGGCCGGATCTTCGGGGTGTTCATGCGCGAGATGGGCCTGGACTTCGAGGAGGTCGTCAAGCAGTTCGTGCTCCGGAGCTTCCGGTGGGGCCGCCGGCTCAATGCGAATACCAGCAACGACGGAGGGAATGGCGCAACGCAGCGCCAGGATCTCTGTTGTCAAATTGGTGGCGAGCGCGGCTTCCACAATTTCCACGGTGGCGGCGGCGAGGTTGTCTTCCGGACGAAGAGCGATTACCGTGCCGCACCCGTGCAGTACGTTGCGAATCAGTTGAAAGGCAGCGGCGCGCATCAGGCTGTTGGCGTCAACGTGCAGGGCGATGTTGTAAACGGATTCGCCGCGATGGACGGCTTCGGAAATCATCAACTGCTCGTACTCGGTCCAGGCAAATTGCGTAGCGATTTGCGGTGATGACGGATTGACGGTAGACGCAGTACTCTCAGATTTTGCCGCGGGAACTTGTAGCAGAGCGGCAATCATACCCTGCAAGTGAGTGACGGGCGGCGGCTCGATGTTGCGCTCGTAGGCGGAAAGCATGGCCCCAAAATTGTCGGCGGCGGCGAGAACAATTTCAGCGATTCCCGCGCCACGTGCCTGTACAACCTGGGGGGTGAGCACGTCTTCCAGCTCGTGAGCGAGTTCGCTCAATTTGGCAAAACCGCAGGCAGCGGAATCGCCTTTGAGGGTGTGGACGGCGCGGCGAACATTGCGCAGAACCTCCTCATCGCCCGGACGAGCCTCTAGCTGAAGGCCGCCCTCGTTGAGGGCCTGCAGCAACTCGTAAGCGCTCTCAAAAAAGAGCGCGCGGAGTTCCGCGCCGCGATCTTCGGGCGTCTGGGTCACGGTTTGGCCTCAAGTCGCTGGTAGGCGGTGCCGTTATTTTCGTGCACCATTTTGAATTTCTGGGTGAGTCCGAAAAGGCTTTCGGCGTGACCTACAAACAAGTAGCCGCCGGGGTTCAAGCAGTGCCAGAACTTGTCTATCAAACGCTTTTGTTCGGCTTCGTCGAAGTAAATCATGACGTTGCGGCAGAGGATGATGTCATTGCGGCGAGGAAGAAATTCAGTCTTCAAATTGTGGAAGTCGAACTGGACCAATTCTTTCAGCTGGGATTTGACCGCGTACTTGTCTCCGACTTTTTCGAAATAGCGGAGACGGCAGGTGTAATCCACCGGTTCCATCTGCGTATCGGTGTAGCGGGCTTCCTGGCCGGCGCGCAGGCTGGCGTAACTGATGTCGGAAGCCACAATTTCGAGTTTCCACGGCGGAGGAATCAGCGGCTTGGGCGTGGGCATCTCAAACGGGAGGGGATTGCGCAGGTAGTAGTAGGCCAGCGCATCGCTGATGAGGATGGCAACGGAGTAGGGTTCCTGGCCGGCAGAACATCCAGCGCTCCACACGCGCAGGTGAAAATCGCGACGTTCCTGTTTGCGGCGCAGAATTTCTTCCAGGACGGATTTTTGGAGCAAGTCGAGCTGCGGGCGATTGCGAAAGAAACTGGTTTCGTTGACGGTAAGATTTTCGAGCAGCAGTGCGAGCTCGGGGCGGCCTTCGCGACTGGTCAGCAAGCGGTAATAGGCGTAAAAAGAATCGAGCTGGCAGACTTTCAGACGGCGCTGCAGACGATCTTTCAGGAAATGAGAGCGGCGCTCGTCAAAGAACATGCCGCATTCCTGGTAGACAAGGGTCTGCAATAGTTTTAACTCGGCTTCCGTCAACTGGACCGGTATGGCGATCGTTCCCATATCGCTGTGCAGCCTTTCCGCAGCGTCTTGCCGTAACAACAAGAAAAACTATTTCGACATCGCGAGCGTTTCCGCCGCCTCTTCCAGACCCCGCAGATCTGGGCGGTGCATTAATTTGGCGATATCCAGCAAAATAATCAGGCGGCCTTTCAGTTTGCCGACACCGGTCACGTAGCCGGACTCGCCTTCGGCAAAAACCGATCCGGGCGGCTCGATGTCGGTGGGTGGAATTTTCAAAACTTCCGACGCGGCGTTTACGATAAGACCTATCAGCTTGTTATCGATCTCCACAACCAGAATGCGGTTTTTCTTGTCCGCAACGGTGTAGACCTGGCCGAAACGTTTGCGCAGATCCATCACCGGAATAATTTTGCCGCGAAGATTGATGACGCCTTCAATGATGTCCGGCGCGCTGGGGACGGCGGTGATTTCCGGAACGCGGACGATTTCGCGCACGGAGCCGATACGCACACCGTACGTTTCGTTGCCGATGCGGAAACCCACCACTTGTATGTCTTTCTCCATCCCAGGTCTCCGGCGGTTCAGGGACGCGTTAGTTCGGCGTATTCGAATTCTTCCGAGTCACGCGGAGCTTCAACTTGACGCCGCGATGCTGGGGATTCCTGGCGCCGCGGACGGGCGTGCACGGAGCGATCGAGCGCGAAGCGGTCCATGCTGTCGAGGA
This sequence comes from Acidobacteriota bacterium, assembly GCA_030774335.1. Lineage (GTDB taxonomy): Bacteria > Acidobacteriota > Terriglobia > Acidiferrales > UBA7541 > Acidiferrum. Next base: position 28,372 of record JALYLI010000043.1, read on the forward strand.
GATTGCGGGAAAGTTTGAGCATTTGCTCGGCAGCAGCGGAAAGTTCCGTGGAACTGGAAGCGGACTGCTGTACGAGTTCGCGCATCTTATCCATAGCGCGAACCACGGCTTGCGCACCGGAGGCCTGCTCTTCGACGGCGGAATTAATTTCCTGAGTGATTTCGGTAAGGCGGCTGGTGGCTTTGGCAATCTGCGAAGAGCCGACGGATTGCTCGTTGGTGGCCGCGCCGATTTCCTGGGAGAATTTGTAAACTTCGGTGACCACGTTTTCGATTTTGTGGAGCGCCGCGCCGAGATCGTTGCCGAGGCTCAAGCCCTCTTCGACGATGCGGGTGCTACGCTCCATGTTTTCTACGGCCTGGCGGGCTTCGCGTTGAATGCTCTGGATAAGGTCGGCAATTTCCTTGGTGGCCTGGGTAGATTTTTCGGCCAGCTTGCGAACTTCGTCGGCGACCACCGCAAAGCCTAAACCGTGTTCGCCGGCGCGAGCGGCTTCGATGGCGGCGTTAAGAGCCAGCAGATTGGTTTGCTCGGCGAGATCGTCAATGACTTCGATAATTTTGCCGATGTCGTCGGCGCGATGGCCCAGGACGTTGATAATTTCCGCGGAAGACTGAATGGCGTGATTGGTGCGATTCAGGCCGTCGGTGGCTTTCTCCATGGTCTGAATGCCGGTGACGACTTCTTCGCGCGAGCGGTTGGCGATGTCGAGCAAAACCTTGGCGGTGTCGGCCACGCGCTGGATGGAGGTGACCATCTGGTCGATGGACGCGGAAGTTTCCGCGACGCTAGAAGCCTGCACCTGAGTATTTTTCACCACGTTCTGGACGTTGATGCTCATTTCGTGCATGGTGCTGGTGACTTCTTCAATGGCTGAAGAGGCTTGCACGCTGACTTTGGCGGATTCGTCGGCGGCTCCCGCGACCTGATTGGAACCGGCGGAAACCTGGCCAGCGGAATCGCGCGTGGTGCGCACCAGGTCCTGAAGGCCGCGGGACATGCGCAGGAAAGCGTTGCCGAGGGTGTCGCGCCTGGAGCGCGGCGCAACTTCGATGGTGAGGTCGCCTTCGGCCACGGCCATGGATACTGCGGCCATTTCCTTGAGGTAGGCGACCATATTATTGAAAGTGGTGGCCAAAGCGCCGATTTCGTCGGTGCGGTGAATGTCGATGGTCTGGTCGAGGTCGCCGGAGTCGGCGATTTCCTTGGCCACGGTGATCAGGTGGGTCAGAGGATCGGTGATGGATTTCGCGGTGTAGTAGGCGATCAACAATCCAAGCAGCAAGGCAAAGAGAGTGCCGCCGGTTGTGGCGGTAGTGCTGGCGGTGCTGGCCACGGCTGCGGAGCGTGAGGATTCATCGAGAGAGCGGCTAATGTCGAGGGTGGTGCGGTCCAGAACGACGGAAGATCTGCTGAGCCACGAACCGGGGTCCTTTTGCAGATAAAAAATTTGCAGGTCCGAAACGGTAGCGTCGCCGGCGTCCACCTGATGACGCTTGGCGAGCAAGGGTTTCACAAAGTTGTCAGCCCAGCTGGCTTCCGTGGTTTCCACGCTGCCGAGGGCGACCTTTACGTTGTTGGCGACGTTCTGGGCCTGCCCACGCTTGATGTGATCGGCGATGTCGGTGAGTCCCTTGTTGACTTTCTCTTCGTCGCGGGGATCGCCGCTCAAAAGATAGTTATTCAGATTCAAGCGGTTGAGCATGATCTGGTAGCGCACGGTTTCGATAGTGCGCACGCTGTCGAGAGCCGTGGACGCGTCCTGCCGGGTGGAGCGTTCACGCAGCCCCGCAAAAATATTGACGACGAACAGGCAGACCAGAATCGCCAGCACGGCGCCAAAACCGATGTACAACTTCTTGCCAATCTTCATCTCCGAATGCCTCCGCTCGGTCCAGCCGCGCCGCCTGGAAGGCGCCGCGCCCGTACGCGAGCAATCCCCTTAATTTGATAAGCCCCGAAACTCGAATTCGACAATTTGCGTGGTTTCTTCGGCTGCAGGAAAAAATTTCCATTCCTTCACGGCGTCCTGGCAGGCCTGAACCAGGAGCGGATGTCCGCCGACGACGCGCGTGCTTCTTACGCGGCCATCGGGGGTAATGACCACTTCAATTTTCACCCGGCCCGCGACACTCATTCGGCGCGCGAGCTCGGGATAGGCGGGAGCGATCTTGGCTTTAACTTTGCGCCTGCCCTCATCGGTGGACGCTGTCTGCGCCAGTGCGACAATGGTAGAGAACATCAATGCGGCGCTAAGGGCTAAAACCATTTTATTCATCATGTTTAGTTTCATTGAACACGCCCGTTGGAAGTGAGAGATAACCCCACGGAGAGGAAGGCACGTGCAGTGCCATGGATGGCAGCGCATGGAGCTTGGCGCGTGGGCGGGGGTGAGGGCTTCAAGTTAGAGATAAATTTGAAGTTACGGATTGCGCGGTGTGAGTGCGCCGGGAAGAAGGCGTAGTGTTCGTCTCACCGGGCGGTGAATTCGGTTGAGGAGGTCTCAGGCTGAGACGTATCGGGGGGTAGACCGAGGTTTGCGAGTGAAGGTTCTAGCAACAACCTTCGCCAGAATGGTTGACTCACATTGAGACTCACGGCTAGCGTGGTAGGTCTTGGGAGTAGTCAAGTTGAGACGCACGCAGTCCCCTTGAAACCCGATGCGTGGAATGAAGTCCAAGAATTTAAATCGCCCGGCACGTCGCGCGAGCAAGCCCAGCGTTTCGCTGTCGTCTGTTCGGCACGCGGACGAACTGATGGAGCTTGCCGTCGACGCGGCGCAGTCGCGGCAACTGCCTGAATTTCTGCACCGTTTCGCGCAGCGCTCCGCGCGAATGCTCAAGGCGTCGTGGGGAGCGGTGCTGGTACTTCGCGGACGCGAAACCGATTTTTACGAAACAGCGCAAGTAAAACCGCTTTTTTCGCACGAAGGCCGCGCATGGATCGCTTCCGCAGCGACGGAACCGCGCATCAACCTAGAATTTCGCCGGCTGCCCTCGGAAGCCACCAGTTACACCACCGCCGAAGGGACTCAGCCTACGGTCGCGTTCGTATCGATCGCCGCGAGCGATGGCGAACGGTTGGGCACGCTGTGCCTGATCCGCAAAAAAGCTCCATTTTCTGAAGATGAACAGCGCGTGCTGCTGGCTCTGGCGAGCCACGCGGCATTATCGCTGGAGAATTTCCGACGATTTTCGCAACTGGAACGGTCCAAACGGCAATGGGTCGAAGACATTGACGCGATAAGCGACTACATCGTGGTGCATGACCGCACCTGGAAAATTGTGCGCACCAACCGGTCGCTGTCATCGCATCTGGGAGTGCCGCCGGTGGCGCTGGTGGGCGAGGCGATGAGCAGCTTGCGGCAGATTGCGGAGACGGGGAGCGAACTGCCGTGCCCGTTTTGCCGCGATACGCAGCAGGCGCGCGAAGAATACGTGGCGGCGTCCGGCGACCGGATTTTTCTGGTGTCCACGTCGCGGACGCCGGGACTCGCGGACGACGATACCCGCACGATCCATGTGCTCAAGGACATTACGGACCGGCGCGAAGCGGAGCGGCGCTATCGAGAGTTGTTTGACAGCATCCAGGAAGGCTTATTTTTTGCCACGCCGGATGGGCGATTTCTGGACGTGAATGATGCGATGGTGCGGATGCTGGGGTACGCTTCGCGGGAAGAACTGCTGCGCGCGGACGTGGGGCCGCATTTATACCCTGCCCCGGCGGCGCGCGAGAGATTTCTTTCGAAACTCGCCGAGTACGGGGTGCTGCGAAATTACGAAGAGACGCTGCGCCGCAAGGACGGGACGCTGCTGCATACGCTGCAAAATATCACCGCCGTTCGCGACGCCAGCGGGCGCATCGCGCAAATTCGCGGCTTGATGCTGGACGTGACGGAGCAGAGAACGTTTCAATCGCAATTACAGCGCGAGCGCGATTTCAACCAGAAAATCCTGAACACCACGCAAAGCATGATTCTGGTGCTGGACACCGCGGGACTGATCAGCTACGCCAACCGGCGTTGCTATGAAATGGGCTACCAGGAAAGTGATTTGATCGGGCACCGGCTGGTGGACTGGATCGAGCCGGGGCACCGGCTGGATTTCGAAGGGGCGCTGGAGACGACGGCGCACGGGCAACAGGTGGAAAACATCGAGTTGCGGGTGCGGCGCAGCGACAACTCTATGGGGCACTTTTCGATTTCCTTGAGCCCCATGCGCGATGAACTCAAGACGGTAAACAGCGTGGTGGTGGTGATGACGGATATCACCGATGCGACGCTATTGCAGGCCAAGCTGGCGCACAGCGAAAAGATGGCGACGATCGGGCGGCTGGTGTCGGGTGTCGCGCATGAAGTGAATAACCCGCTAGCGGCGATTCTGGGTTTCACGGATTTGCTGCTGGAAAATCCGGAAGTGCCGGCGTCGGCGCGGGAGGATTTACAGATTATCTTGCAGGAAACACAGCGCACCAAAGACCTGGTGCAGGATCTGTTGAGCTTCGCGCGGCAGCGGCCGGTGCAACGGGAACTGGTGAGCGTGAACAGCATCCTGCGACAAACCATAAAGCTGCGCAGTTATGACTTCGCGAGTCACGGCGTGGAGGTGCTGGAGAAATTTGATGAAGCTCTGGCTCCCGCGCTGGGGGACGCGCAACAACTGCAACAAGTGTTTCTGAATATTTTGAATAACGCGTACGACGCGGTGCAGGAGGGCGAGCAGCGCGGCCGCATCATCATCCAAACCAGCCACCACAATAATGCTATCGAGGTGGCGGTGACGGATAACGGCACGGGTATCGCGGACCCGCAGCGCATTTTTGATCCTTTTTACACCACAAAACATGCAGGTAAGGGTACCGGGCTGGGCTTGAGCATCTGTTACGGAATTGTTCGCGCGCATGGCGGAGAGATCCAGTGCTGGAACAATGATGCGCAACCGGGGAGCACGTTCGTGGTACGCATACCGATGGCGGAGACGGAACCGGCTACGCCTTCGGCGGCGGCAAAAGAGGTTGGACGGTGAGCCTACAAAGCACGCTGTGGACGGGCGGGCCGATCCTGTTGATAGAGGACGAACCTTCGGTGATTGCGTTTCTGCGGGCGGCGCTGGAACGACGAGGGTATGCGGTGGTGAATGCCGGTTCCGGCACGGAAGGATTGAAACGGCTTTCCGACGGACGGTATGCCGGAGTGATTTCCGATATTCGCATGCCGGGCAAAGTGAATGGGGCGGAAGTACACGCGTGGATCCAGAAAAACCGTCCAGAACTGCGCACACGCATCATTTTAATCAGTGGGGACACGGCCAACAGCGAAACGCAAACACTCCTGGCGCAAAGCGGAACGCCCTGTATCGAGAAGCCGTTTCGGGTGCAGCAATTAATGTCTGTAGTGGAGAAAACCTTCGGGAAACCATGAGCGACGATCTGAAAATCCGTTTATTAGTGGTGGATGATGAACAAAGTATCCGGCGGCTGTGCATGACCATCGGCACGGCGCTGGGCTTTTCGTGCACCGAAGCGGAAAGCGCGGAAGCGGCGCTGGCGCGGTTGGAAGCGGATACTCCCGACCTGGTGCTGACCGATTTGAAACTGCCGACGCAAACTGGCGTAGCCTTACTGAAACAAACGAAGGCACTGCTGGCGCGCACGGAAGTGGCCATCATGACCGGGCATGGATCTATTGAGTCGGCCGTGGATGCCATGAAACTGGGCGCGTATGACTACATTGAGAAACCTTTCCGCGTGGAGAAGATGCGCATGCTGTTGCAGCGCATGGCGGAAAAGGTTCGGCTGGTGACGGAAAACCAATTTTTGCGCGAACGGGTGAACACGGAAGAAAATCTGGATGGCATCATCGGGACTTCGGCAAATATCCAGGATGTGCTGCGGATGATTTCGCGGCTGAAGGATACGCGGACACCGGTGCTAGTTTCGGGAGAAAGTGGCACGGGTAAGGAACTAGTGGCGCGGGCCATTCATTTCCGGGGAGCGCTGGCGCAAACCGCTTTCGTGGCCGTGGATTGCGGCTCGCTGGTGCCGACGTTGATGGAGAGCGAGCTTTTTGGATATGAAAAGGGCGCGTTCACCGGGGCGATGAAGACCAAGGCCGGGCTGTTTCAAGCGGCCAACGGGGGAACGATCTTTTTGGACGAGATCGGGGAATTGCCGCTGGAAATGCAGGCCAAACTGCTGCGTGTGCTGCAGGAAAAAGAAGTTCGGCCGGTGGGCAGCAACGAAAAGGTAAATGTGGACGTGCGCGTGATTGCGGCGACGAATCGCGATCTGGAAGCGGCGTATCGCGCGGGGACATTCCGCAAGGACCTTTATTTCCGTCTGAACGTGGTGACGGTACATATTCCGGCGCTGCGCGAACGGCGGTCGGATATTCCCATGCTGGTGCATCATTTCCTGGACCGCTACGCGCACGGGGCGAACATGCAGGTGACGGCCGCGGCGATGAAGAGCCTGCTGCATTACGACTGGCCGGGGAATGTGCGCGAACTGGAGAATTGCGTGGCGCGCGCGGTGACTTTAGGCGATCGGCAGATTATTGATGTGGCAGATTTACCTCCGGCGATTCGCACGGAGCAGCCGGAAGCTACGAACTACACCTCGCAGGATTCCGCTTCCCTGTCCACCACCGCGCTGGTGGAAATGGAGCGCATGACGATTCTGCGCGTGTTCGAACAAGCCAACGGAGACAAAGGGCTGGCAGGCAAGATGCTGGGCATCAGCCGGGCAACGCTGTACCGCAAGCTGAAGCGCTACAACATCGCGATCAAGAGCGAGTCTCAGGTTGGCGAGCCGGAAACCGTGTCTCACTGAGAGCGCAGTTGCGCAAAGCCAATTCGGGAACTGAGACAACTTCGTTTCAGGGTGAGACTCCGGCGCGGCGCAAGGACGCCTAGCAAATGGTAACCGTAATGAAATCTTAGCGATGCCCTGCGCCCGTCTCATCCGCAATTTGGTGCCAAGCGTGCTTATCTTCCATGGGGATTCTTTCGTGCATTGCTGTGTGTCCGGCGCCGGGGAATTTCTGCGTTCCGTGGAACAGCCCGTGAGGCCTTGTGCGACAATTCGATGAAGCTAACCTGCTGGTTGAAGAACAAAGTTGCGCGGAACAACTGGCGCGCTTTTTTCCAGAGGTGAGCGGGGTGCGCGTACCGGTGCAGGTAACGGCGTTACGCGGCGGGAATACGTGTTTGCGGGAAGCCAGCGTGGTGGAGTTTGCCGCCGCGGAGCAGGCAATTTTCGTTTCCGAATTGCCCCTGGAGTTCGACGACAGGGTGCGTCTGGAGGGAAGCCGAAAAAATCTTGCGACCGACGCCAGGGTGGTGGCGGTGCAATACCATGGCGGTCGAAAGGCCGTGGCGGTTCGATTTCGACAAGGTTCCGGTGACTGGATTATGCAGCCATGACCAAGTTAACGTCGCCACTCGTGGCTGGCACAGGAGAAAGCACGAGCCAGAGCCAGTGGGTCGAGGCTCGCTCCGTTTTTCCCATTTACCTAGCGCTGGCGAAGCAATTGGGCATTTACATTCCGTTCTCGCAGCGCAACCTGCCAGAGACTCCCGAACCTGAACTCGTCAGCCAGGTGCAGACGTGGCTGGATGCGATGGACCAGCGCGTCATCGTGTATCAATTGCGGCACCTGCTACAGATGACCACACTGAATGCCAGCGAAAGTAGCTTGAAATCGCTGATCGAAAGGCATCTGCGGAAGCCGGTGAAAACACATTTTGATCGCGACAAGATCGATTTTCTGCTGGTGCAATATTTCGCGCTGTGCGCGCCGGCCAAGATTTATCATAAGCGTATCGAGCCGGAGGATGTGGCGGAGGTAATGAAGCCGATTCTGGGTGAGGTGGCCGCCGCGAAACTGGTGTGGTGCGAGCCGCTGGAGGAAATGATTGCGGCATTGCATGGGTTCCGCAGCCTGCGAGAAATATTGAAGACGAATTTTATCGAGCAGGGCCGGCGGGTGAAGGAATCGGCAGGCGGGATGTTTTACGATTCGTCGGCGCTGCTGGCCTTCATACGTTTTAATTTCCTGCTGCGCCGCACATTGATCGAACTGATGCACGCGGACCTGATCGCGATTCGCGCGGGCATCAGCCAACTGGAAATCGCTGAAGTTCGCGTCATGGACTGCCACAGCACCGGGTTTTCGGCCGCCGAGCCAATTACGAAAGTCAGAAAAATTGCCGACGAGTGGAAGCAGCCATTTCAAAAGGAATACACGGAGCGTTCCGTCAATCAGGCGTTTGAAAAGCTGCTGGGGCTACGCGCGGACGTGGAAGCGGCGTTGGGGAAAGAAGCCGCCAAGAATTCGGATCGCATGGTGATTCAATCAGCGATTCGGGCCAGGCCGGAGGCTGCGCGAGCCAACACGCCAGTCGCTCCCGCGGCAGGCCGCCCTCAGGAACGCAACGCGGCGATCGGGGATGCGCAAAAAGGAGAGGCTCCGGCGGCATTGGATTTCGAAGCGTGCATGGAGCAAATCTGGGAGCAATTGATCGCCACGCCGCCGCTGCGCGGGCGGACGATGACGACGGTGAAAATCGCAAGCACGCGAATACTTTTGTCTTCGTGGGAGGTCGCCGCGTTCGTAAGCGAAACGGGCGTGGCGGCGGAAGATTTGCGGCGAGCGGTGGCCGCGCGCGCGATGGTTTCTACGGCGACAACCAACGCTAAAGAAAAAGGCCACACCTTCGCGCTGGATAAAGCGCTGGCCGTTGGGCGAGTGGAAGCTTCGCGGCTGCAAGAACGCGTGGATGCGGCCAAGCAGGCCAAGGATACCGAAGCGGCCGTCAATCTGGGCATCAGCACCAAGCGGCTGCTGTCCGCGCTGGACGAAGCAGAGCGACTGTAAATTGCGGCAAAATTTCCCCGGAAGTTGCGGGTGAATATTCCTGGAGCGGCTGTCCTTTGTCGAACGCTAGCGTGCTAATCCTTACAGATGACACGGAATTCGCGAGAGTGGTCTCGGGGTGTTGGCAGGCGCAGCGAAGATCCCCCAATATCACGGTGCTCAACAGCAGATTGTGGCGCAACTACGATGTGACGGCGCACGATCTGGTGGTGGTGGGCCCGGTGGGGCGCGGAAAGCAACATGAGGTATTAAGTTCGCTCGATCCTGCCGCCGCGATAATCCTATGTTGGCCCGCGGACTCGCGGGAGTGTGAGGAATTGCGAGCGAGATATCCACGATTTGCGCACGTTCCGCAACGCGAAGACTGGTCGCACACGCTATTGCTGCTGGCGGGGGAAACCCTGCGGCGTGTGGAAGCCTCGCATGCGGCGAAGCAGGCGGAGCGCGAAGCGGCTAAAAGCCAGCACCTGGCGACGCTGGGGCGCTACATGACGGACATGAAACACAGCATGAACAATGCGTTGACATCCATGCTGGGCAACGCGGAATTGCTTTTGCTGGAGCCCGGGCAACTTTCTTCGCAGTCGCTGGTGCAGATCAAAACCATGCACAGCATGGCCATGCGGATTAACGAAATCATGCTGCGATTCTCATCGCTGGCGAGCGAGATGCGCGAGGCTGAGAAAGCTTCTCAAGCTGAGACGGAAGCGCTGAACACTCCGGCCGTGCCAGGCCGATAGGACCCGTAGTGC